>JANOIR010000108.1:0-4822 GCA_031407765.1 Vicinamibacteraceae bacterium | reverse complement strand
ACTAACTGGCCTATTGGGGCGTGGGGGCCCTGGGGCGGGCCTGGCTGCACTTTCGGCGGTTGGACCCCGCCGGCCTGCGCCAACGACTCCGGAGTCGTCCGACAGTGGGCGGTCGCGGCGTCCTGCCGCCCCTGCACCATCCGGCCAAGGCCAAGCGCGTCATCCACCTGTTCATGGCCGGGGCGCCGTCGCAGCTCGATCTGTTCGATCCCAAGCCGACGCTGAACCGCCACGACGGCCAGGACGTGCCGCAGTCGTTCATCGCCGGCGAGCGCTTCGCCTTCATCAAGGGCACGCCCAAGCTGCTGGCCAGCCCGTTCGCCTTCCGTCAGCACGGCCAGTCGGGCGCGCAGGTCTCCGAGCTGCTGCCGTGGACGGCGAAGCTGGCCGACGACATCGCCATCATCCGGTCGATGCACACGACGCAGTTCAACCACGCGCCGGCGCAGATCTTCATGAACACGGGGCACCAGGTGATCGGGCGTCCCAGCTTCGGCTCGTGGCTCAGTTATGGCCTGGGCAGCGAGAGCAGCGATCTGCCGGCGTTCGTGGTGCTGCTGTCGGGCGAGAACAATCCCGACGGCGGCAAGAGCTGTTGGGGGAGCGGCTTTCTGCCGACCGTCCACCAGGGCGTCGAGTTCCGCTCCGGCCAGGATCCGGTGCTGTTCGTGTCGAATCCCGATGGCGTGGACGCCGCGGCGCGGCGACGCAGCATCACCGCGATCAACGACCTGAACCGCCTGCACGCCGCCGAGACCGGCGATCCGGAAGTGCAGACGCGCATTGCCGCCTACGAGCTGGCCTACCGCATGCAGACCAGCGTGCCCGAGCTCACCGACGTCCGTGACGAGCCGGCCAGCGTCCACGAGCTGTACGGGACCGAGCCGGGCAAGGCCTCCTTCGCCAACAACTGTCTGCTGGCGCGTCGGCTGGTGGAGCGCGGCTGCCGGTTCGTGCAGCTCTATCACCGCGGCTGGGACACGCACGGCGCTTCGCTCGGCGAGGACATCGTCGAGAAGCTGCCGCGGCTCTGCCAGCAGACCGACAAGGCGGTCTACGCGCTGATCACCGATCTCAAGCAGCGCGGCCTGCTCGAGGACACGCTCGTGGTCTGGGGCGGCGAGTTCGGACGGACGCCGATGAACGAGGCGCGCAACGGCTCGCTGTTCCTGGGGCGCGACCACCATCCGCGCGCGTTCACCATGTGGGTCGCCGGTGGCGGCGTCAAGCCGGGCGTGACGATCGGCGAGACCGACGACCTCGGCTACAACATCGTGCGCGATCCGGTCGACGTGCACGACCTGCACGCGACGCTGCTGCACCTGCTCGGCCTCGATCACGAGAAGCTGACCTACAAGTTCCAGGGGCGGGACTTCCGGCTCACCGACGTGCACGGGAAGATTGTGCGCGCGCTGATTTCGTGACCCGCGCGCTCAGCGCGAACCCAACGCGCGGCGCGAACTCCCGCGGCGCGAACTCCCAACGACCAACCGCCAACTTCCAAGGCACTCCCAACTTCCAACTGCCAAAGAACTGCCTTCAATTTTTTCAGCAGCGATGGCTGTGCAGGCTCGAGACGGCGAGCCGCGCAAGATTGGGAGTTGGGCGTTGGTAGTGCCTTGGTCGTTGGAGGTTGGAAATTGGTCGTTGATCACGCCGCGTCCGCGGCGGACGGCGTGGCAACGACCTGGGCGAGCATCCGCGCCAGGTCGTCGATCTTGATCGGCTTGGTGAGGTACTCGTCCATGCCGGCCTGGACACACTCCTCGCGGTAGCCCTGGAGCGCGTGCGCGGTGAGCGCGATGATCGGCGTGCGGCGGCCTGATCCGGCTTCGCGGGCGCGGATCGCGGCGGTCGCCTCGAAGCCGTCCATCTCCGGCATCTGTACGTCCATCAGGATCACGTCCGGCGTCAGCTCGTCGAGCCGCTGCACCGCCTCGCGCCCGTTCGACGCCGTGGTCACGGTGTGTCCGAGTTTCTGCAGGAGCCGGGTCGCCAGCAGCTGGTTGACCGGATTGTCCTCGGCCACCAGCACCTGCAGCGGTCGCGTCTGGCTCGACAGGCGCTCGCCGGCCGGCCGCACCGGCTCGCTGCCGATGCGGACCCGTGCCGTGAAGTGGAACGCCGTGCCCTGCACGCGCGCGCCGGTCTCGTCGTCGACCCACGGGCTCTCGATCGTGATGGCGCCGTGCATCAGCGCGACCAGCTGGCTGGAGATCGCCAAGCCGAGGCCGGTGCCGCCGTACTTGCGCGTCGTCGAACGATCGGCCTGCTCGAACGGCGCGAAGATCAGCTTCTGCTTGTCGGCGGCGACGCCGATCCCGGTGTCGGTGACGGTCACCCGCAGCTCGACGCCGTCCGCCGCCGACGGCACCACGCGCACGCGCACCGTCACTTCACCGGCGTCGGTGAACTTGATGGCGTTGCCGAGCAGGTTCATGACGATCTGGCGGACCCGCAGCTCGTCACCGACCACGAAGCGGGGCACGTCGGGGGCGATGGCGGTGCGCAGGCCGAGATCCTTTTCGCTCGCCCGCAGCTGCAGCGTGGCCAGCGCGTCGCGGACGCACTGCCGCACGTCGAAGCTGTCATCGGCGAGCTCCAGCTTGCCGGCCTCGACCTTCGACAGATCGAGGATGTCGTTGAGCAGCGCCAGCAGCGAGACCGACGCGGTCTGCACCGTCTCGAGATAGCCGTGCCGCTCGCCGGGGTCGGTCGACTCCTGGGCCAGGTGCGTCATGCCCATGATCGCGTTCATCGGCGTGCGGATCTCGTGGCTCATGTGGGCGAGAAACTCGCTCTTGCAGCGGTTGGCTGTCTCCGCCGCGAGCTTGGCGCGGGCCAGCTGCCGGTACTGGAGGCGGGCGAAGACGAGCAGGACGCCGATGACGATCAGGCTCGTCGCCGCGATGGCGAGGAAGCCTGGATGCTGGTACCACGGGAACGGGACACCGAAGGCGAACGCCTCGACGGGGCCGAGGTTGCCGTTGCGATCCATCGCCCGGACCTCGAAACGGTGGCGGCCGCGGGCAAGCCGACGGAGCGGCGCGCTGGTCCCGGTGCGGAACTCCGACCACGGGCCGCCGTCCAGACGGTACGAGAAGAGCAGCCGATCCGGCAGCGTGTACTTCCAGCGGTCGACGCCGGTGAAGGCGATGTTGACGTCGCCGTCGGGCGGCGCTTCGGCGGCGTTCGATTTGGCGAGGATGGTGCGCGGAGCGTCGCGGTCGGCGGCCGGATCGTAGAGGCTGAGGCCCCGGCTGGTGCCGGCCCAGATGCGGCCCTTGCTGTCCTCGAAGACCTTGACGGCGGCGTCGGCGGGCAGGCCGTCGGCTTCGCCGTTGGTCAGCCACAGCCCGCGATCGAGGCGATGGACGCCGGAGCCGGACGCCACCCAGATGGTGCCGTCGCGCGCCTGCATCACGCTGCGGACGGCGTCGAGGGCCCGCTGCCGGATCGTCCAGCGGCCGTGCTCGCGCTCGGCCAGGACGTCGCGGCCGCCGGCGAGGACACGGTCCGCCGTCGGCGCGTACACGCTGTAGACCGCCAGCTCCGGGTAGCCGGCGTCGGGACCGAACCATTCAAGCGCCGACGCGCCCGGCCGCAGCACGCCGCCGCCGCGTGCGGTCGTGCCGAACCAGATGCTGCCGTCCGCGGCATCGTGCAGCTCACGCAGCGCCTCGCACACGCCAGGCGTGCTGAGCGGCGGTACGACGTGGGTGCCGGTGCGGTCCCACACCTCGATCACGCACGGGCCGTCGGTCTTCACGAGCACGCGGTCGTCGCGGCCGCGCCACAGCCGAAGCAGGTGGTCGCCCTTGGGGTGCGTGAGCCGGGAGAAGACGCCGGTGCGGGGATCGAAGGTGACGAGGACGTGCGTGCCCGGCACCGCGGCCGTCATCACCAGCCGCCCGTCGGGCAGAGTTGCCAGGGACAACGATTGGTTGGGTACGGTCTGGGTGTCCGGCGGGAGCGGGTGCACGCGCCATGTGGCGCCGTCGAGCTCGTGCAGCGATTCCGTCGCCGCGAACCAGAGCCGGCCGTCCGCGCTCTCGACCGCGGCGTGGACGGGCTGATCGAGACCCTTGATCGCATCCGGCGTCCGCCACAGCGGCGGGGCGTAGCGGCCGACGCCGGTGGTCGACGCGATCCAGAAGACGCCGCCGGGCTCGGTGACGACGTCGTAGACGAGGCCGGAGAGCGGGCCATGCCGGGCCACGGCTTCCTGTTGCCCGCCGCTGAGGCGCCAGGTCCGCGTCCCTTCGAGTACCCAGACCGATCGGTGCGGTCCCGGCCAGACACGCAACACCTTGGTCGACTCGAAGATGCGCTCGTAATGGCCGTCGAGCAGCCGCAGCGCGACCTTGCGGCGCGTTCGCGCGTCGATCGCCGCGGCGAACAGCGCGCCGCCGTCACCGGCCAGGGGGACCGTGAAGTCGGTCAGCAGCGTCGCGGCGGGGTAGGGCGTCCAGCGCTCGTGTCCGGCGCCGTTCAGGCGGCCGATGCCGCCTGCCGCGGCGATCCAGAGCTCGCCCGAGAAACCGCGGGTCATCGTGCCGAAGCGGCCGAGGCCGCCGGCGTCCGCGTCGATCAGCCGGGTCCACGTCGCGCGGGCCGGGTCGAAGGCGGCGACGTGGGAGGCGAACAGTACGACCACGCGGCCGGCGCTGACCGGAATCGCGCTGCGCATCTCTTCGCCGGGCTTGGCCGTGGCGCGGACGATCCAGTCCTTGCCGCGGAACTGCTTGAGCCGGCCATCCGACACCGCCCAGAGGTCGCCTGGGACCGCGGCGTCGACGCTCGCCATGAGCATTTCCGTCTC
>JANOIR010000036.1:0-1810 GCA_031407765.1 Vicinamibacteraceae bacterium | reverse complement strand
TGCAACGCCTGCCACGCCATCGGCTACAAGGGTGGCAGGATCGGCCCCGACCTGACGTCGATCGGGCAGATCCGCAGCGAGCGCGACCTGCTCGAAGCCATCGTCTTTCCGAACGCGAGCTTTGCGCGCGGCTTCGAGTCAGTCGTCGTGACGACCACGACGGGGGAGGCCGTGACCGGCGTCCTCAAGAACGAAGGCGATGCGATCGTGCTCGTGCTGGTGGATGGCCAGGAGCGCAGCATCCCGCGCGCCGACGTCGCGGACATGCAGCCAGGCACGATCTCCCTAATGCCGGCCGGCTTCGCCGAGCAGCTCTCTCGCCAGGAGCTCGCCGACCTGCTCGCCTTCCTCAGGGCCACCCGTTGGGGAGCGTAACTCAGAGCACTACGTCCGAGCGACCGCGCGGCAGGTCGAGACAGATCACACGTCCGTCTCTGGTGTCGCACCAGGTGCCGGCTGACAGATCGAGCGGCCGCTGAACCCGCGTGAACGGCGGCCGGTCGACGCCGGCGGCGTGGAATCGGGGCGCGGCGGCCCCGCTTTCGGGCGGCACTCTAAAGGTGAAGGCAGGGCAGGCAAACGGCGCGCGGAACTCTACGCGTCCGCCTGGGGAATCGATCCGGGTCAACGCTCTCGCCGCCGAATAGCGCGCGATCTCGCTGAGTTTCATCCAGACCAGATTGTCGAACCGCGCGTGCAGCCGCCGGACGACGTCCTGGAACACCTTGAATCCGAGCTCCTGGCCGTCCCAGTAGATGCCGGTCCAGTGCGACATCATCACCGCAACGTCGCCCCGCTCGATCACGTCGACCATGCGGCCCGACTTGAGATCGGCGGTGATGAACAGGTCGGCGCCCCCTGGCGGCGTGTTGTCCCAGCCGCCGGTCCAGTCACCGGTGCACGCGACCACGCTGACGACGCAACGCGGATCGGAGCCCTCGAGATCGCTCGCGTTCTCGACGCGCGGCGCAACGCTCCCGGGGCCTTCCGCGACGGCATCTCTGAAGTAGTGAGGGATCTCCGCTTTGTAGACGTCCCGCACCGCCTGCAGCGTGGCGATGGACAACTCGGGGCGCGCCTTGGCGCCGAAACCTCCCGGCGTCGTCACGCCCTCCGAGGGCAGCCCGATGTTGTGCAAGATGCGCAGCGCGTAGGCGAGATAGGCTGCAAGTTCGTCGACGGACCGTCCCGTCGTCCACTCCCAGTTCTCCATGAACCTGGTCGATCGATCGGTATACGGATGGCCGGTAGACAGATCGATCACGCGCGTATGCGTGACCATTTCCGGATGAATGTCCCAGTTGGGGACCATCAGCGTGCGCACTAGGTCGATGCTGTCGGCGAGCTCGCGCTGGGTCCAGCCTGGCAGACCGCGATCGAGTCGCCCGACGCAGGCTGGGTAGGGCACGATCGAGTACTTGCCCTTGACCCCGTGTTCGGCGCACCAGGTCCCGAACGTGCGCACGAAGCTGTCGGGAATCTCGACCGGCCACGATCGCCAGTCCCGCGCGTAGGTCTTGTTCTTCCCGCCGTACGCTTCGTCGAACTGCGGCATCGCGAACCGGTTCAGGTTCACGAGGCAGGTCGAGTCGTCGATGATGAAGCTGACCGGGACCCTCGTCGCGGGGTTGAGCACCACGACGCCAGCTGCCTGCGTCGGGCGCTCGCCTGCGGTCTGCGGCGACGCACTGCCCGTCAGCCCGAGGACACCGGCGGCCGCTGCAGACTCGATGCGGCCGAGAAAGTCACGTCGGGTGATGGCAGACATCGCTCGCTCTCGTTGTCGGGAACCGACGTATGGTAACGCCAG
>JANOIR010000007.1:0-2549 GCA_031407765.1 Vicinamibacteraceae bacterium | reverse complement strand
CGCGCTGCCGTCGACGGCGTGCGGCGGCACGGTCTCCCGCATCGTCTGGGCGTTGAAGCCAGGTGCCGGCGTCGTGACGACCCGTGGCCACGCCCACTGGGTGGTGACCGAGTACGGTGCCGTCAACGTGCACGGCTTGACCCTCCGGGAGCGCGCCGAGGCGCTGACCTCGATCGCCCACCCGGACTTCCGAGCCGAGCTGCGCCACGCGGCCGCACGCGGCTGACTGGCCAGGCGCCCTGTCTCGGGCTGCCACTACTGCTGGTGCATTGGCAGGCTGACGCAGGCGCGCGCGCCGCCGGCGCCGCGATCCTCGAGCGTCACGGTGCCACCCTGGAGGTCGGCGAGCCGCTTGACGATGGCGAGCCCCAGGCCGGTGCCGCCATTCTTGGTCGTGAAGAACGGCTCGAAGATCCGCTCGCGGATGGCCGGGTCGATGCCCGGGCCGCGATCGAGCACCTCGATGCGGCACGTGCCGGCGATGGCGGTGATCCGCACCTCGACAGGCTCCCCCGCATTCGCCCGAGCCGCCTGGCACGCATTCATGATCAGGTTCAGGAGCAGCTCACGGAGCATCTCGGGATCGGCGACCGCGACCGGATCGTCGCCGGCCACGATCGGCGCAGGAACGTCGGGGACGGCGGCGACGGCGCTGGCCACGGCCTCGCTGACGACCGATCGGACGGTGACCGGCTGGAGCCGCGCTTCCCGTGAGCCGGCGAACAGCAGGATGTCGCCGACGCGGTCAGCGAGCACGTCGATGCGCTCGACCATCGCCGACAGGATCTCGCGGCCGCGCATGTCCGGGGGAATCCGCGTCGCGAGCACTTGCAGGGAGCCGCGCAGCCCGGCCAGTGGGTTCCGCACCTCGTGGGCGACGATCGCCGCGAGCTCGCCGAGCTGGGCGAGCGTCGCCTGCTCGCGGAGCTTGCCTTCGGCCGCCTTTCGCTGCGTGATGTCGTAGCGGATGGCCAGGTACTGCCGCGGGCGGTCGCCAACGGGGAGCAGCGGGACGATCGTGGTGTCGACCCAGTAGTACGAGCCGTCCTTGGCGCGGTTGCGAATCTCGCCGCGCCAGACCTCGCCCTGGCCGATGGTGCGCCACAGCGCGGCCATGAACTCGTGGCCGTGATGGCCGGAGTTCAGGATCCGATGATCACGCCCGATCAGCTCGTCGCGCGAGTACTGCGAGATCGCGCAGAACTTGTCGTTCACGTAGGTGATCAGGCCCTGGCGGTCCGTCATCGCGACGATAGCCGCCTGGTCGAGGGCGTACTTGAGCTGATCCAGCAGGAGCCGCGCCTCGGCGTCCTCGGCTTCAGCGACCGCGTCTGCCGACGGTCCGCTCTCGAGGCCTTCGGGAACCGACATGGTGCCCTCCTTCCCAAGAATCGGGCCAGCGCCCAGAACGGCCATCACTGTCTGCTCTCGCTGCCGAAGGGTGTGGCGCGGCGCCTGCCGCGCTCAGCACGCGGCGCCGCTCGCCGCCGAGACCTCGAACGACTTCGTACGGAACGTGTGGTGGGGCACGAGCGTCACGGGGCAGCTGGCCTGACGCAGCACGCGGTCAGCGACGCTGCCGAGGATGAACCGCCTCACGACTCCGTGGCCGTGGGAGCCCAGCACGATGAGCTCGACGCCGTGCTCGTTCGCATAGCGCACGATCTCAGAGTCGGGAGGACCCATTTCGACGGCGACGGTGATCCCGAGCGGATCGAGCTTCCGTTCCATGGCCAGCGTGACGAGCTGCGTACGCGCCGCCTCCATGGAATCGCGCTGCATCCCGTGCCAGTCGAGGTCTGGCGCCTCCGCGAACTGCATGGAGTTGAAGAGATCGGGGACGACGTGCAGAAGGTGCACCCGCCGATTCTGATCGCTGGCGATCGCCAGGGCTGCGTCGAGCGTGTCGCCAGACGTTTCGCTGAAGTCCACTGCGACGAGGATGGTGTGGAAGGTGTGCATTTGCGACCTCCTGTCAGCGCATCAGATCCTGGGGGCGGCACACCCGGCCGTGCTCGTCCAAGCTGAGCACGCCCCGGAACACGAGGGATCGAATGGCGGCTTGTGCGACGTCCGGCGTGAGCCCCCACAGCCGGCACGCCTGAACCATCGTCAATCGCATCCCGGGCATCTCGTTGAACTCGCCTCGGATGACCGTGTCCAGCCCCGTCACTTTTCGCGCCTGTGCATATGCTCCCATCGATACCTCACGTGTCGCGGAGAGCAAACGCCGTGCCTAGGCTAGGCAAGGGCCCTGGCTCGGATCGCGATGGACAGGACCGCCCGGGAGGGGAAATTTCCGTGGCCAGTGGT
Source organism: Vicinamibacteraceae bacterium (assembly GCA_031407765.1). Classification (GTDB taxonomy): domain Bacteria; phylum Acidobacteriota; class Vicinamibacteria; order Vicinamibacterales; family Vicinamibacteraceae; genus JBDSLU01. Next base: position 236 of record JANOIR010000007.1, on the reverse strand, counting down.
GAAAAGCACGCGCCGACTCGGGGCCGACCTGGGCTCGCGCTCGTGTGAGAATGCGAAAATGCGTGCCGCGGCTCGACGATACGGCCTTGCCGCCCTTCTCGTCCTCGCGTCAATGCTCTTCCGCCTCGCGTTGCAGCGATGGGTAGGGGCAAGGCCGTATCGTCGAGCCGCGGCACGCATTTTCGCATTCTCACACGAGCGCGAGCCCAGGTCGGCCCCGAGTCGGCGCGTGCTTT
>JANOIR010000681.1:0-10509 GCA_031407765.1 Vicinamibacteraceae bacterium | reverse complement strand
GCCCGATCCACACGGGCACCTGATCGATCTCGGTGAGCTTGCCGCTGGCGGCGTCAAGCAGCCGCACCGTCTCGGTCTGATCGATGAAGGCCAGCCGCGCGCTGTCCGGCGACCACTGCACCGGGTAGCGAAAGCCGGCGCCCAGCGTCGTGACCGCCTTCATCGATCAGACCGAGACGGTGCGGCTCCTCGACGTCGCCAGCGGCAAGCTCACCGAGATCGATCAGGTGCCGGTGTGGATCGGCCACGGAGGCCTCGAGGACTTCTCGCTGCGCTGGTCAGGGGACTCGCGCTGGCTGACCTGGTCGCGCGGCGTGAAGGACACCGCCAACCCGGCGATCTTCCTCTACGACACGACGGCGGCGAAGCGGCACCAGGTCACGCCCGGCTACTTCGCCGACCTCACGCCGGTCTTCGATCCCGACGGCAAGTACCTCTTCTTTCTCTCCAACCGCAGCTTCGACCCGGTCTACGGTGATTTCGACAACAGCTGGACCTACCCCAACTCGACGCGCATCGTGGCCATGGCGCTGCGCAAGGACGTCGCCTCGCCGCTCGCCGCCCGCAACGACATCGAGGGCGACCACAGCGCCGACAAGGACAAGGACAAAGAGAAGGACAAGGAGAAGGACAAGGATCCGGAGAAAGACGAAGACAAGAAGGACACCGACAAGAAGGACGACGCCGACGCCAAGAAGGCCAAGGTTAAGCCGGTGGCGATCGATCTCGACGGACTCGACGCGCGCGTCGTGCCGCTGCCGCCCAAGGCGGGCAACTACAACGGCCTGGCGGCCGTCCCGGGCAAGGTGCTCTACCGGCGAAGCCCCCGCACGGGCGCGGGCGAGGAGAAGTCGTCGATCGTCTATTACGACCTCGAGGAGCGCGAGGAGAAGACGGTGCTCGAGGGCGCCAGCGCCTTCATCCCCACGGCCGATGGCAAGAAGCTGTTCGTGCTGGCCGACAAGAAGTACGGGTTCGTCGAGGTGAAAGAGAAGCAGAAGCTCGAGAAGACGCTGCGGACGAGTGAGCTCGAAACGACCGTCGATCCGAAGGCCGAGTGGCGCCAGATGTTCGCCGACGCGTTCCGCTTCCAGCGCGACTTCTTCTACGACCCTGGTCTGCACGGCGTCGACTGGCCGGCGCTGCGGACCCGCTATCAGGCGCTGATCGACGCCGCGGTGACGCGCTGGGACGTCAACTTCGTGCTCGGCGACTTCATGGGCGAGCTCAACGCGTCGCACACCTATCGCGGTGGCGGCGACGTCGAGAAGGCCGCTGAGCGCGGCGTCGGCGTGCTCGGCGTCGACTGGGCGCTCGAGAACGGCGCCTACCGCGTCAAGCACATCGCCGGCGGCGCGACGTGGGACGCCGACGCCCGGTCGCCGTTGCGCGACCCGGGCGTGAACGTGAAGGAAGGCGACTACGTGCTCGCCGTCAACGGCGTGCCGCTGCGGACCGATCAGGATCCGCTCGCTGCCTTCCAGGGCCTCGCCGACAGGACGGTCGTCCTCACCGTCAACGCCACGCCGTCGCCGACCGGCGCGCGCCAGGTGACGGTGCGCTGCCTCGGCGACGACACGCAGATGCGCTACCGCGAGTGGATCGAGGCGCGTCGCGCCCGCGTCGAGCAGGCCACCAACGGCCGCGTCGGCTACATCTACGTCCAGAGCACCGGCGTCGACGCCCAGAACGAGCTGATGCGGCAGTTCATGGCGCAGTGGCGCAAGGACGCGCTGATCATCGACGAGCGCTTCAACAGCGGCGGCCAGATCCCGGATCGCTTCATCGAGCTGCTCAACCGGCCGATGCTCGCCTACTGGGCGGTGCGCCAGGGCGAGGACTGGCAGTGGCCGCCGGTCGCCCATCGCGGACCGAAGGTGATGCTGATCAACGGCTGGAGCGGATCGGGCGGCGACGCCTTCCCGTTCTACTTCCGCGAGGCCAAGCTCGGCCCCCTCGTCGGCACGCGCACGTGGGGCGGCCTCATCGGGCTCTCCGGCTCACCCGAGTTGGTCGACGGCGGCAACTTCACGGTCCCGACCTTCCGGATGTACGACGTGCGCGGCCAGTGGTTCGCCGAAGGCGTCGGCGTCGAGCCAGACATCCGCGTCGACGAGAACCCGACCGAACTGGCCAAGGGGATCGATCCGCAGCTGGAGCGCGCCATCGCTGAGGCGATGACGCAGCTGAAGACCGCGCCGCCGGCGCCGGCGCGGCCGAAGTACGAACGGCGGATCCCGCCAAGCCAGCCCGCGACGACGCCGACCGCGGCGGCGATCCGCTAGCGGGGCGGCCCGGCAGGCGGCGCCGCGCCGCCCTGCCCCGCCGGCCGTGGGGGGCTCGCGACGAAGGCGGCGACGTCTTTGGCGGCCTTGGTCTCCACCCCCGGCTTCTGCAGGAAGCCGAGATCGCGGAACCAGTCGATGAAGCGCGCCTGCCAGGTTCCGAGTGGGATGTCATTGCGATCGGTGAGGCCGCCGCTCTGGCGGCCGCCATCGGCAAGCGTATCGCCCGGATGCCGTCCATTGCCGTACAGGTGCATCTCGATGTTGGGCACGCCGAGCGCGAGCATGGCGCCGAAGTAGTCCATCGCCCACACCGCGTGGCCGCGGTCACCAGAGGCACCGCTGGCGATGAAGGCCGGCGGCACGTCCTTCGGGATCGCCGGCGCGACGCGATTGCGCGCGAACGGCGTCGGCCCGGGGTAGATGATGCCGACGAAGTCCGGGCGCGACGAGACGCCGGCCAGCGGATCGGACGCGTCGGCGTGCTTCGCGTCGAAGTCGCCATAGAGCACCGCCGTCGCCGACGACAGCTCGGCCCCCGCCGAAAAGCCCATGATGCCGATCTTGTGCGGGTCGAGGCCGAGCCCGGGCGCGTAGGCCCGCACCAGCCGGATCGCCTGCTGGGCGTCGGCGACCGCGTCGACGCCGACGTCGTAGCCGTCCTTGCGCAAGCGGTTGCGCAGGATCACGGTGTTGACGCCGTAGTTGTAGAAGAACGGCACGAAGTCGGCGCTCTCGGTGCCGACGTTCAGCGTGTTGTGGCCGCCGCCGGCGACGAGGATCACGACCGCGCCGGTGTTGATGCCGCGATCCACGGTATGGAGCTCGACGCTCGGGTTGTGGATGTTGACGATGCTGCCGATGCGGCCCGGCACCGACTGGCTCATGTTGTAGGTCTCGGCTTCGCGCACGCGGTCCGCCTTGAGCATCGGCGAGCCCGGCGGATAGAGCGGCACCACGATGCCACCCGGCACGATCGGCTGCGGGGCATACGGCGCCGCGGTGGCCTGGCCTGGCGCAGGCAGCCCCAACGGGGCGGGCAGCGGCGGCAGCGGCGTCCGGCCTTGGCCGTGCGTCGGAGCGGCGACGACGGCGCCGAGGATCAGCGCCGCAGCCACGGATCGAGCGAAAGGTTTGAGCAGCATCAGGGTCCAACGGCGAACAGGGTGAGGTCCGAGCGCAGGAAGATCCGGCCGCGCGCGATCGCCGGCGAGGCGAGAAAGCGCTCGCCGAGATCGTTCCTGGCAAGGACGTCCGGCGTCCGGCCGGCGCGCAGCACGAAGGTCTCGCCGGTCTCGCTGACGAAATAGACCTTGCCGTCGCCGGCGACGGGCGAGGCGAAGAAGATGCCGCCGAGACGATGCTGCCACACCCGGGATCCGGTCGCGGCGTCGACGCAGGTCACGATGCCGACCTCGTTGGTCATGTAGAGCAGGCCGTCGTAGTGCACGATCGACGGCACGTAGGAGGCGCCGTTCGGTGCGGTCCAGTCGACGTGGGTCGCGGTGACGTCGCCGCGCCCGCCTGGACGGATCGCGAGCACGTCGCTGTTGCGGTAACCGCGGCTGAGGAAGATGCGGCCATCGTGGTAGACGGCGGACGGGATCGGGGTCTGGCGCTCCGTGCCGGTGTGCCAGAGCGGAGCCCCGGTCACCGGATCGTAGGCGTCGATCCGGGCCGACGAGTTGACCAGCAGTTCGTCGCCGCGCGGGCCTGGGATCACGACCGGCGTGCTGTGCGACACCCGCCCGCTGCCGCGCGCCACCTTCCAGCGCTCACGGCCGGTCTTCGCGTCGAGCGCCAGCAGATACGACTGGGTGCGGTGATCGCAGAGCAGGATCACCAGCCCGCGATGGACCGCCGGCGAGCTGCCGTGGCCCCACTGCGCGTCGAATGGTGCGTACTCGGTGCCGAGATGTCGCGTCCACACCGGCCGGCCGTTCAGGTCGAGCGCAACGAGCTGCCCGTTGCCGAACCAGGCGTAGATCCGCTCGCCGTCGCTCGCCGGCGTCGGCGTGGCGAGGTTGTGCTTCTCGTGCAGCTCGGGGAATGGTCCGGCGGCGGGTGTGCGATGGGCCCACAGCCGCCGGCCGTCGACGCGGCTGAACGCCTCGACGACGAAGGTCAGTGCGTCGGGTTCCGCCGCGGCCGCCGCCGCGCCGCCGATGGCGCGCTCACGGCTGGCGAGCGACCGATCGTCGCGCGCGAGCTGCGGCTGGCCGCCGCCGGCGCGAGGGGCGCGGCCGAGCTGCGACGTCACGATCACGTGATCGCCGACGACAATCGGCGACGACGTCCCCAGGCCGGCGAGGGGCGCGCGCCATGCGAGGTGCTCGGTCGCGCTCCAGGTGGTCGGCAGCGGCGACCCGGCCGAGATGGCGGTGCTGCCGGGCCCTCGCCATTGCGGCCAGTCCTGGGCTGCAGCGGCCACGACGGCGCTCGAGACGATCGCGACCAGCACACTCCACCCCGCCGTGTGCGACACCGATGACCTGCGTGACATGCGCGGGGTATACGGTACGGCCTCGCGCGGGCGTTTCGTCGACGCCCTCCTTGAATCTCTACGCGACGCCGAGAACGAGAGCGGTCGCGTCGTCCTGGCAGGGGCCGGCGACGGTGGACTGAACCTCGCGGAACAGCGCGTCGACGATTGCCGCGGCGTCGAGGCGGCGCGCCGCCGCCACCACGTCGACGAGCCGGGCATCGCCGAACTCGATGCCCGCAGGCGAAGTCGCCTCGGACAGCCCGTCGGTGAACAGGCAGACACGGTCGCCCGGCGCCAGCGTGATCGCGCCGCCTTCGTAGCGCGCGTTGTCGAACGCCCCGGCGACCAGGCCGCCGGCGCTCAGCCGCGTCACCCGTCCGTCGCTGTGCGCCACGATCGGCGGATTGTGGCCGGCGTTGCAGAAGCGCAGCATCCGCGTGCGCAGGTCGTAGATCGACACGAACAGCGTGACGAAGCGGCCGAGGGCGGCGTGATGGCACAAGGCCCGGTTGATCGCCGCCGCCGCCTCCTCGGGGCGGACGCCGGGCGTCATGAAGGCGCGCGTGGTCGCCTGGACGTTCGACATCAGCAGCGCCGCCGGCAGGCCCTTGCCGCAGACGTCGGCGATGCAGATGGCGACGGCGTCGTCGCCGACCGGCATCACGTCGTAGTAGTCGCCACCGAACACCGACGCCGGCTCCCAGCGCGCGGCGAGATCGACGCCGGCGAATGCCGGCAGCGCGCTCGGCAGCAGCGCCGCCTGGATGGCGCGCGCCTCGGTCCACTCACGGGTGGCGTGCGCCTCGGCGCGGCGGGCGGCCCGCCCCTCCTCCACCTCGCGTCGCACGATCTCGACGAGGGCATCGTTATCCCACGGCTTCGGCACGTAGCCGCGGGCGCCGCGGCGCATCGCCTCCACGGCGGTGTCGACGTTGGCCCAGCCGGTCATCGCGACGATCGGCAGGTGCGGGTGCCGCTCGTGCATCTCGCCAATGAGGGCCAGGCCCTCGGCGCCCGACGTCGTGTCACGTGCGTAGTTCAGGTCCATGAGCAGCAGGTCGAACTGGCTGGCGGCGACCTGCCGTGTGATCTCGTCGATCGATGCCGCGCTGGCGGCTTCGAACCCGGCGCCCTTCAGCACCAGCCGCAGCGCCGAGATGATGTCGGGCTGGTCGTCGGCGACGAGGACGCGAGCGACACTCGCGGCAGCGGTTCCCCGGGGCGCATGGTCCGACATGACGGGCACTGTATCAAGCGACGTGCCACCAGGGCCCGAACGGGGCCGCAAGCCCAGGAGGCCGCCTCGACGCGTCGACGCCTCTCCGGAGCCGCCTCGGCCGGTGTCCGCTTTCGAACGCCGTTGTTCGTCGGCGCGCATTGGATAGACTCGACCAGCTCGTGCCTGCGTCCCTCCAGCTCCGGCCCCTGGGCCCCGTCGTCGTCGCCGTCGCCCTCGCGACCTTTCTGGTCGTGGCGGCCGCCAGCACGCGCAACGCGCCCGAGACCTACCCCGTCGCGGACACCGCGACGACGTCGATCTCGACGCTCCAGGCGGCCCGCGGCACGCTCGCGGTCGGGAGCTACTCCCGCTTCGGCTGGAACCATCCGGGACCGCTCCTGTACCAGCTGCTGGCTGGTCCCTACGAGCTGTCGGGCCGACGCGAGATCGCGTTGAAGTGGACGGCGCTGGCGATCAACCTGGCGTCGCTGGCCGGCGTGTTCCTGATCGTCGGCCGCCGCGCCCCGGCGCTGGCGGCGGCCATCGCGGTGGCGCTCATCCCGCTGCTGTGGCGCGAGCAGCGGCTGCTGTTCTCCGCGTGGAACCCGTTCGTCCCGGTGCTGGCCCTGGCCTGCGGGATCGCCGCCGCCGCCGACCTCGCCAGCGGCTCTGGCTGGCGGTCGCGGCTGGGGCTGACCTGGCTCGTCGCGACGCTCTCGTTCTGCGTCCAGGCGCACGCCGGACTGATCGTGCCCGCCATCGTCTCGATGGTCGCCGCCGCCGTCGGACTGCGCCGGGCAGCGGACCACGCCGGCGCCGCGAGCGGCCCGGCAACCTGGCAGGCAGTTCGCCGCGGGCTGTGGCCGGCCGCCGTCATCGCTGCCGTGCTCTGGGCGACGCCACTCGTCGCCGAGGTGCGGCATTGGCCGGGCAACCTGGCCGCAATGGCCGCCTTCCTCGCCGACGGCGCGCATCCGCGCGGCGGGTGGTCGCGCGCGGCGGCGGGCGCGGCCTACATGACGCTCGGCCCGATCCTGCCGTCCTGGGTCGTGCTCTACGACGAGGTGCCGCACACCACGCCGGCGTGGCTGCCTTGGACGTTCGCGCTGCTCGTGGCGGCCGTCATGGTCGCCGCGGTGCGGGCGCATCGCAGCCGGCGCCCCTTCGAGGCGGCGTTCGCCGGCATCTGCGCGCTGACGTCGGTCGCCGTGGTCGTCGCCGCGCGTGGTGTCGTCGGCCCGCTCAGCGATTACCTGCTGCTGTGGGCGACGGCCGTCGGCGCGCTCGATCTGGCGGTGATTGGGGCGGCGCTTGGGGCGGCGATCGGGGCCCTGGTTCCCCACATGTCGGCTCCACGCGCGGCGGCGTTCGTCCGTGCGGGCGGGCTGGCCGGCGCCTGCGTGCTCGTGTGGGCCGTCATCGGCGGTGTGCGACTCGCGGGCAAACACGCCGAGCAGGCGCGCGACACGACGGTGCGCGCGTTGTCGGCGGATCTCCAGGCCTACTGTCACGCCCGCGCGATTGCCCGGCCGCTGCTCGCCTTCGGCGGCGAGACCGCGTGGCAGGAGGCGTCCGGCATCGTGCTGCAGTTCGACAAGGCCGACCAGCCGATCGCCTTAGAGGATACGGCGCTTTACCGGGTCGGCCGTCCCTTCGCGCGCACCGGCCGCGAGGACGCCACCTTCTACCTGATGCCGGTCGCCGGCGCGACGCTGCCCGCCGACGCCGGACGCACCGAGTGGGTCACGACTCGCGGCGCCTACCGGATCGTGCGCCTCCGAATCAGCGATTCAGGATGAACGCCAGCGGCGCCGAGACCGTGGCCCGGCCGCCGCAACGACCGCCTTGACGGAGGACGGCGGCGAGGGCATGGTGGTCCCACGCCATGCTGCTCGAGCCGCTCCACCACGCCCTGCGTGCGCTACGCCACGATTGGCGGACGACGATCGTCTCCGCCGGCCTGCTCGCCGTCACCATCGGCGCGGTGATGGCGATCTTCGCGATCGTCGACGCCGTGCTGCTGCGGCCGCTGCCGTTCGTCGATCAGGATCGCGTCGCCGTGATCTGGCAGCGCGACGATCGGCGGGCGCTGCCGATCATCGAGGTCACCTATCGCGACATGGAGGACTGGCGGACGCGCTCGCGCTCCTTCGCGCACCTCGCGGTGGTCGGCTCGGTCACCTGGAGCCTCGACCTGGTCGATCGCGCCGAGCCAGCGCAGGCGGACCTCGCGGCCGTGTCGGCGTCGTTCTTTCCGGTCGTCGGCACCCGGCCGCAGGCGGGCCGCTGGCTGTCGCCCGCCGACGACACGGGCACACGACCGGGCGCCGCGGTGATCAGCCACGGTTTGTGGCAGCGCCACTTCGGCAGCGATCCGGCCGTCGTCGGCCGCGCCGTGCCGATGAAGCTGAGCGCCGACCGCCCGCCTGTCCCTGTCGAGATCGTCGGCATCATGCCTCCCGCGTTCGATTTCCCGCGCGGCGCCGACATCTGGGTGCCGGCGGCACCGTTGCTGCGGACCTTCGCCGGCACCGGTCCGGGCGAGCCGGAGGCGACGCTGACCTGGCTCGGCGTGTTCTACGCCGTCGGCCGGCTCCATCCCGGCCTCGACGTGGACAGCGCGACGCGCGAGCTGACCCAGGTCTCCCGCACGCGAGATCGCAAGGGTGGGCCCGAGCCTGCGCAGCACGTCGTCCTGCGGCCGATCGCCGACTACTTGCTGGGTCCTGCCGCCCCGGTCCTTCGCACGCTGCTCGCCGGCGCGGTCCTGATGCTCCTCATCGCCTGCGCCAACGTCGCTGGCCTGCAGGTCTCCCGCGCGTCGCGGCACGAACGCGGCCTGGCGATCCGTGCGGCGCTGGGTGCGTCGCAGCGCCGGCTCGCCGGCCAGGTCCTCGCCGAGACGCTGCTCCTCACGGTGCTGGCGCTGACGGGCGCGGTTGCCGTCGCGGGGGCGACACTGGCGGTGCTGCTCTGGCTCGCCCCCGGTACGGTGCCGCGCGTTGAAGACGTTGCCCTGCTCGACGGCCGGGTGCTCCTGTTCGGAGCCGTCGCGGCGCTCCTCACCGCCGGCCTGAGCGGGCTCTGGCCGGTCCTGGTGGCGCGGCGCGTCGACGCGCTGAGCGTCCTGGCCCACGGCGGCAGCGTCGCGTCCGATCCGCGCGGACGCCGCGTGCAGCGTGCCGTCGTGGTCGGGCAGATCGCAGTAGCCCTGGCGCTGCTCTTCGGCACCACGCTGTTCCTGCGTACCGTGCGCGGCCTCGATCGAACCGTCCTCGGCTTCGAGCCCGACGGCCTCACCGCGATCGTCGTGGCACCGGCGACCGACGACATCGATCGCGCCAACGCGTTCTACGAGGCGCTGGTGACTCGAGCGCGCGCGTTGCCCGGGGTCGCCGCGGCAGCCGCCGCATCGGCACGGCCCTTGAGCGGCCCGATCGGGTGGGACAACCCGCCGGTCTTTCCGGGGCAGGCGGCCGACGGCCCGAGAGCGTGGGGACTGAATCCAACCCTCAACTTCGTGACCGTGTCTCCCGGCTACTTCGAGACCATGGGCACTCGGGTGGTCCGCGGCCGCGCGTTCGCCGCGGCGGACGCGTTCACCAGTCCAGGGGTAGCAGTCGTCAGCGAATCCGCGGCGCGCCGGCTCTGGCCCGGTCAGGAGGCCCTCGGCCAGCGACTCCGCGAGGTGACCTACCGCACGACCGAAAAGGGTCCGCCGACCGGCTGGCAGACCGTCGTTGGCGTAGTCGAAGACGTGCGCCATCGCGGCCTCAACGACCTCCGTCTCGACCTCTACGTGCCTGCCGTCCAGAGCCAGAATCGGCCGGGGCATCTGATGGTGCGGACCCGAGGCGAGCCTGGCGGTCTCGTCGCTTCGGTGCGCGCGGCGGCGCGGGCGATCGATCCCAAGGCCACCGTGGGGGAAGCGGTCACCATGCGCACTGTCGTCGACGCAGAGAGCGCGCCCTGGCGTTTCCTGATGCGCGTGTTCGTGGCGTTCGCGATCCTGGCCGCGACGCTGGCCGGCGTCGGCCTCGCCGCGGTGATCACGCTGGCCGTTGCCGCGCGCGGCCGTGAGCTGGCGATCCGAGCCGCGCTGGGCGCCGACGCCGGTCGGCTGCGGTGGCTGGTGCTGCGCGAGGCGCTGGCCCTGACCGGCGTCGGCGTGGGGATCGGCCTGATCGCGGCGATCGCGCTCGGACGCAGCGTGGCGCCGGTCCTGATCGGCGTGCGTCCTGACGATCCGCTGGCCCTTGGTGCCGTCGCCGCACTCGCCGCGCTCGCCGGCCTGGCGTCGGCGTGGCTGCCGGCCCGCCAAGCGGCGCGCACGGATCCGCTGGCGGCGCTGCGCGTCGAGTAGCACAGGGCGCGCCTGAGCGCGCGGCCGCCCCGACCTAGCCGACCTTGACGACCATCATCGTGGCGTCGTCCTGCAGCTCGACGCCCGCCCGGAAACGGCTGACCTCCGATTCCACGGCGACCATGACCTCGTCGGCGCCAAGCCCCGCCGCCGCGGC
>JANOIR010000661.1:0-3186 GCA_031407765.1 Vicinamibacteraceae bacterium | reverse complement strand
ACCGTCGCGAAGTTTCCGTTCCCGGAGCAGGACGCGAAGCACAACGTCACGTGGACGCCGTTGAAGGATGGTCAGCTCGTGGCGGCCGGCGATGGCACGCTGTGGACGCTGCACACCCCGGGACACGCCCCAGACCACCTGGCGTTCCTGGAGATGCGCTCGAGCATCCTGTTCTGCGGCGACCTGCTCGTGAACGGCGGGACGGTCGCGATCGCGCCGTCGGCCGGTGGCGACATGGCGCTGTACCTGAAGTCGCTGCGGCGTCTGCTCGAGGATCAGCCGCGGCGGATCTATCCAGGGCATGGTCCGCCGGTCGACAACCCCGGCGCCTTGATCCGCGCCTACATCACGCATCGACTCGGCCGCGAGACGCAGATCCTCGACGAGCTGACCAAGGCCGGCGGCACTGAGGACGAGCTGACCACACGCGTCTACCCGGAGGTCGGCCCCGAGCTGCGCGAGGCCGCGCGGGAGAACCTCCGCGCGCACCTGCTGAAGCTGCAGGCGGAGGCGCGTGCCGAACAGATGGGAGATACGTGGCGCGCTCGCGTGGTGACGCCACCGCAGGCCTAACGCGATGTGAACGAGCTCAAGAGGCCGCACGAGGCCTTGAGCAGGAGAAGCACGGACACGACGAACAAGGCGATTCGGCCATGGCTCATCCGGCGTGGCGGCGCGGAGGCACCCTCCGGGGCGGTCTCGGTCGCCGGCGTGCCGTGTTTCGCCTGCTCCGCCGCCGTCAGGGGCGAGCGCAGCATGCGATCGCGCGGTGTCGCCACGTTCTCGAGGACGGCGTCGCGGACGGACGCCTCCGCATCCTCGGCCAGCCGCGCCAGCACGTCAGGTGGAGTATGAGGGTTCCGGGCGACCAGCTTCCGCACGGCGCGGTCGGAATCGGAGGCGAGCGCCGCGAGATCTTCGGGCGTCGAACGCTTCCACGCGGCCCAACAGCGCATCTGAATGGTGCCGTGCTCGGCGAGCGCGGCGACAGGCAAGCGTGGGTTCTCGCTGAGCGCTTGCCAGACGCGCTCACGGTCGTAAAGCGTGGCACCCGGTTCGTGTCCGTGTAGTCCCTCGTGTCGCAGCAAGCTGACGAGGGCGTCGGCCGTCGCGGCGGTCTGTTGTGCCGCGAACACACGGTCCGCCCAGTCGGCACTCTCGGCGAAGGACGCGATCTCCGCGGCGAGGGCCGCCGGCGGCAGCCATGGAAGGACCCGGGCTCGCGCCTGATCCACGTAGTAGCGTCCGATCGCTTCGGGCCCGTCCGGGGCGTTGGCAATGTCCTGCAGCAGCCAGCCGGGGGTGCTGGGATTGCTCGTCAGGCAGCCACGCACCCAGGAGTCCTGAGGCAGCTTTTCGAACAGCTCCGGGGGGATCGTCGTGTTCTGCGCCAGGAAGCCGTGGATCCGACGCGCGATCAAGTCGTCCGGATCGGCGAGGAGCCCCGCGATCTCGCGTCGCCCCGATGCGGTCGAGAAGTCGTACTGCGCCAGTGCCCAGTGCGCGTAGCGGTCGTGGGGATCGCTGCGCGCGATCAGATCGCGGATCATCGGCAGCGTCAATGCGGGCGGGGCGTTGGCGCACAGCGCGCTGCGCACCCTCGCGTCGGGATGCCGGCTGAGCGTCTCGACGAGGTCCTCCGTGACCTGCGGATGGCCGGCAAGAGCTGCCGCGATGACGGCGTTGTCCGGCCTGGGTCGCCAGAGACCTTCGAGACGTTCGCGGGGAAACCGCGGGTTGTTGATGGCGCGACTCTTTGAGTCGTAGGAGAACGACCGCCCGAAGGCCCGCTCGATCACTGCCGCGTCGTCGGGAACCAAGGAAGACAGGACGTCCCCTGGTGCGTTGGGGTTGGTCGCCAACGCGTAGTGCACGTCGACGTCGGCGGAAAGGCCCCTCGCGACCGCCGATGCGAGCCCGGGATTGCCCGCGAGCGCCACCCGGACCTCGCGCGCAGCGTCGTTGGCGAGCACCGCCTGCAGGGCCTCCGGAAGGGTCGGGTTGGCCGCGATCGCGGCGCGCACCGAGGTGCGAGCTGCGCGGACGCTCTGCTCCATGACCTCGTGCGGCAGATCGGGATGCCATGTGAGCGCGGCCGTCACCTCCTCGTAAGCGGTGTCCAGAACGAGGACGTGCATCTGATCGTCCGGATCGTCCGCGTCGGCCCTCCAATCGACGTCGCCAACCGACGTCACTTGGTGGTGTCTCGGGCTGTAGCTGCAGAAGTCGCCGGGCTCCCAACCGGGAACCGTCAGCGGGACGGCCTCCGACCAACCTGTGAGCGCCTCTTCGGAGGGCAGCATCCGGCCGTCGGCGTCGAACGCCTTCGACCCGAGCAGCTGGCACTCGTCGTGGTAGTGCGAGTAAAGGAAGTCGACCCGCGCGACGCCGCGGTCGCTGAGCGCCTGCGCTCGTTCGAGCGCCCGTCGCCGCGCTGCCGGGTCTTCGAACGGCTCCTTCATGCGGGTTCCGCGGGAGCCTCGGCGCGGGCCGTTGCGGGCTGCGCCTCCAGCTCGCGGCTGAGAGGCGCGGCGCCGATTGCCATCCACGGCCGCACGGGCATCTCGGCCAGCCAGTCGCCCATCGTGGGGATGTGACCGCCCATGTCTTCGAGGACGTGCTGCTCGGCCACGAGACGCACGGGGACGACGCGGCCGGTGCTGTTAGTCAGCGTCACCCCAAAGAACTGCTCGCAGAGGAAGATCCCGAAGCTGCTGTGGAGGATGGCGCGGTGCCTGACATCCGGCACGTGCGCCTTGGTCTGGTCGAACCAGCGGTGGATGTCGAGATAGTCCTCTGGGGTGCCGCCGAACCGCTTCGACGAGCTCAGGGCGTGGTGCCAGGCGTGGGCCATCGTCTAGGAATCGGTCCGGGCAGGCCCGGCCGCCAATCTCCCGTCAGAGTGCCATCCGGCTGCGCAAAGGCCCGACAATCCGTTCCAGCTGTTCGAGATAGCTGGCCAGGGCCTTCTGGCCGGCGCGGGTGAGTTGGTACTCCGTCACGGCCACCCGGCCCTCCGTCTTCTTCGCCGCCGCCACGTAGCCGGCCTGTTCGAGCTTCTGCAGGCCGGCGTTGAGATTTCCGTCGGTCGCGCCCAGGGCGTCGCGCAGCTCCGTGAAGGTGCGCCGCTCGGCGGTCGCCAGGGCGACGACGATCCCGAGGCGGAGGGGCCCGTGGATGGTGCGG
>JANOIR010000638.1:0-8378 GCA_031407765.1 Vicinamibacteraceae bacterium | reverse complement strand
CGTCACTCTCGTGATCAACGGCTACGACGATGGCGCGTCGACTGGCGAAGTCCGCCGGTTCCTCGGCGACTGCCTCGGCCCGTCTGACTTCCGCAAGAACGCCTCGCGCGTGGCGGCGGAGCTCGGGTCGGCGCCCGCCCTCATCGCGCTCGTCGACTATCGGCTGCCGGTCGGCTGCGATACGCCGATGGCCCGGCAGGCGTTGGCCGCGCTCACGCGGCAACCAGATGACGCCTCCGGCGCCGCCGCCGATCTGTCGAGGCTCGCCGGGGCCAGCCCGCCAGACACCATCGCCACGATCGCCGCGAGGCTCGACGCCTTCCTGGCCGAGATGGATCGCACCGGCCGGCCCTTCGATTTTTCGGATTGCGCCGTCGGCAACCTGGTCTTCGCCGGCTGCTTCCTGCACACCGGCCGCCGCTTCAACGACGCCGTCGACGACTATTGCGCGCTGCTCGGCGTGCCATCCGGGCACCTGGAGAACGTCACCGACGGGACCAACGCCTACCTGGTGGCCATCGACGCCAACGGCGCGCTGGTGGCGAGCGAAGCGGACATCGTCAGTACGCGCCAGGGCGACCGCATCCGCGAGATCTACCTGATCGATCGCCCGCTGGACGCGTACGATCCGGCCATCGCCGGGCTCGACTCCGACGCGCTGCGGCCGCTGCTGGCGCGGCTCGCGGCGCGGGTCGACCTCAATCCGCGCGTGGTCGATCGCGTCCGCGCCGCCGACCTGATCATCTACGCGCCCGGCACCCAACACTCGAGCCTGTTCCCGTCCTACCTCACGCCAGGCCTGAGCGAGATCATCGCGGCCAACCTGCACGCGATCAAGCTGCTCGTCACCAACATCCAGCCCGACGCCGAGATCGTCGACGTCAGCGCCGTCGATCTCATCGACCGCGCGCTCTTCTACCTCCGCGACAAGGGGCGCCGGACGACGCCGGCGCCGTGCCTCATCACGCACTACCTGATCAACGATCCGGCCAGCGCGTCGTCCTCCGCCTACGTGCCCCTCGGCGCGGTCGAGTCCCTCGAGGATCCGCGGCTGGTCCGCATCGGCAACTACGAGGACGGCGTGACCGGCCGCCACGACGCCTCCAAGGTGCTGGCGCCGTTCATCGCCTCGCTGCTCGGTCCCGAGCGCCGGCTCCGCATCGGCGTCTACCTGCACGACGCCACGTCCGCCGACAAGCTGGCCCAGACGGTGCTGGAAATGATGCGGGGCGGCCTGGCCGCGCTCGATGCCGAGATCGCGCTGTTCCACGGTGGCCCGCCTCTCGACGCGACCTTCGTGGCGTCGCTGCCCTTCCCGGTAAGGCAGCTGTCGTCCGCCGACGTCGCACCGGCCTTGGAGGGCGAGACGTTCGACTATGTCGTGCTGTTCGAATCGTCGGGGATGTATCGAGGTGAAGATGTCGTCGGGCTGATCTCGCAGCTGCTGTTCGTCCCGCTCGACGCGGTCTGGGGCAGCCGGCGTCTGTCGGTCAACGACGTCAAGGAAGCGATGCGACTCCTGTATCGCCGCAAGTGGATGCTGGGCACCGTCAGCTACTTCGGGAGCCACCTTCTGAGCCTGCTCTACCTGGTGTTGTATGGCCGCTACATCTACGACTCGCTGTCGGGTGTGCGCGCCGTCCGATCGCGCTTCTTGTCCGACCTGCACGTCGAGCCCGGACACAAGCTCGCCAACCACCAGCTCCTCACGGCGCTTCTGCGCCACCGGGCCGAGATCCTCGAGATGCCGGTCCGGTTCTTCCCGATCGGTCCGCACCAGACCCGGCGCACGACGATCCTCGACGGCATCCGGGCGGTGCTCGTCATCGTGACCCACCGCGGTTGGGGACGCCTGAGACGCGTCGACGGCTGACGGCTCTCACTCAACTGACTCAGCCGTAACTCTAGGATGGAAAAGCTGCGCAGGCCCCCTACTGCCCTGCTGCGTCGGGCCGATATCCCTGGTGAGAGGCGGACCGAGGACTGCCTGCCCTCCGACGCCGAAGCCTGAGGATCTTTTCATGCGCAAGACCGGATACGTGCTCGCCGCCGCGCTCGTGGTCTCGTGGACCGCCGGCGCGTGTACGAAGAAGAGCGAGAACCCGCTCAGCCCCTCTGTTGCCGGCCCGATCGGCGGCGTCTCGATCAGCGCCCCCAAGCTGCTCGAGCCCCAGCATCAGCAGACGGTGACGCCTGGCACGCCCGTCACCCTGCTCTTCGAGAGCGCGACGACCACAGGTGAGCGGCCGATCAGGCAGCAGATCGAGGTCGCCCTCGACCCCGAGTTCACGCAGCGCGTGCACAGCGCCGACAACCTGCCCCCGGGGCAGAACGGCCGCACAGCCTATACGCTGCCCCTCTTGGCGGAAGGTCGCGCCTACTTCTGGCGCGTGCGCGCCCTCGACGGCGCCAACACCGGGCCTTACTCGCCCGCGTCGCTGTTCCAGATCGCGCTCTCGGTCCGGATCGAGACGCCCGTCCCGCTGTCTCCGGTCCGTCGCGACACCATACACGGCGTGCGGCCGACGCTCGTCGCGCAGAACACCGCGGTCACCGGCACGACCAACGTGACGTATCGCTTCGAGGTCGCCGCGGATCACGGCTTCGCGCAGCTGATCGCCGTCTGGAGCGTGCCGCGCAGCGGCGGAGAACGGACCGAGGTCACCGGCTCCGACCTGGCGCCGGGCACGGAGTACTACTGGCGCGTCAGCGCCAACGACGGCGGCTACTACGCGCCCTACTCCATCGTCCAGGCGTTCCGTACCGAGGCGCCGGTGGCGCCGACGCCCACGCCCGAGCCCGGGCCCCAGCCCGAGCCGCCGTCCGGCGGCGGTGGTGGTCCGTGGCCGCGCAACGGCGCCGAGGTCGTGGCCTGGGCCAACGCCAACTATCCCGATCGCCTCGCCGCCGGCGTCTCCGGCGAGCAGCGCCGCTCCAACATGGAGTTCCTCCGCGATCGCATGATCGAGGCGGGTCTCTGCGGGGGGATGCAGCTGGGCTGGAACATGAAGCGCGGCGGGCCGGAGGTCAGCGTCGACTTCCTGACTGAGCTGGTCAACGGCCGCTGGAGCGGCATCGACATCGCGACCGACTACGACAACGCTGGGGCGCGGCTGCGTCTGAAGTGGCAGGACACCGGCCCGGACAACTTCATCTTTTACCGCCAGTATCCCGGCGGGCTGCCCTGCCGTTAACGTGGTTGGCGGGCGTTCCCCTCAGGAACGCCCGCAGGCAGCCTTCGAGGCGTGCGTCTGCTATTCGCGGCGCTGGGCGCGCCGCGGCGCCGCACGCCGGGCTGCGCTAGTCAAGTCACGGCCGTCCCATCGGGGCGGCCGTTGTCGCGTTTGGCACCAGCCCCCGGCTGCGATACCATAAACCATTGTCCAAGCAGACCTTCACGCTTCGCTACCTGTCAAAGACCGCGGTCGGCGTTCCCCGCGACCTGGCGAAGTCGGCGATCGCACAATTCCGGCCGATCCGGCCCACCGTCCTCATCTTCAACTGCACCTTCGTGTGCGACGCCCGCTGCACCATGTGCAGCAACTGGAAGCGCGGCAACCGCAAGGAGGACATGACGCTGGCCGAGATCGACCGCGTCATGGACAACCCGTTCTGGCACGCGGTCGAGAACCTCAACATCTCGGGCGGCGAGCCCACGACCCGCAACGACCTGCCGGAGCTGGTCGAGCTGTTCGTCAAGCGGCTCCCCCGCCTGCGCAAGCTGGGCATCAACACGACCGGCCTGACTCCTCATCGCGCCATTCCGATGCTGACGCGGGTCGTGAAGTTCTGCGCCGAGCACGACGTCCTCATCAGCATCCGCGTCTCGCTCGACGGCATCGGCGAGGTGCACAACGAAGTGCGCGACGTGAAGCGCGGCTTCGAGAAGGCCTGTCAGACCATCGAGGCGATGCAGGCCCTTGCCGCCGACACCCCCGGCTTCCAGTTCGGCATCGCCTCGACGATCTTCGCGACCAACCTCACCGACGCGACCAACATCCTGGCCTGGGCGCGTGAGCGCAAGCTCGACGTCGTCTTCAACATGCTGCGCTTCACCGACAACATGCTCGGCAACCGCAGCCTCGAGGAGTCGATCGGGTTCCGTCCGCGCGAGGAAGAGTACATGCGCAGCTTCTTCCTCGATCGCGTCAAGGAAGAGAGCGTGCTCTCCGGCCAGGCGTTCATGTACCTGCACTACGCCGACATGATCGCCAACGGCTATCAGCGTACGATGCCGTGCCCGTTCAAGTCGCAAGGCCTGCTGCTCAACTCGAACGGCGCGCTGTTCTACTGCGAGAACTCGAAGGAAATCGGCAACGTCCGCGAGGTTCCGGCCGGCGACCTCTATTACCAGGCCGACAACATCGCCCACCGCGCCACCTTCGACGCCACGATCTGCAAGACGTGCCTGAGCCCGTGCCAGGTCAACGTCGGCGCCATGAAGCAGGTCGTGCCCTACGCCAAGTTCCTTCGCCGCGCGGTGAAGGTGAAGCGCGACCCGTCGCGACACCTCGAGACGCTGCCGGCGATGCCTGCCGCCAAGTGAGCGCGCGTCCGGCCCGCCTCCCATCCGCTGGCAGCCTGCTGCGGCTGGTCGTCGCGCTGGGCCTGACCGCCTTCATCCTCTGGAAAAGCCAGCCGGCACTCGTCTGGCAGCACGCCACGGGGGCGCGGCCGGGGCCGCTCGTCGCCGCCATCCTCCTCGTCGTCGTCGATCGCACGCTGATGGCGTGGCGGTTGCTCTGGCTGCTGATCCCGTTCCCGCCGCGCCTCCGGCTCGGCGCCATCCTGCACGTCTTCTTCGTCAGCAGCTTCGTCGGCACGTTCCTGCCCGGCAGCGTCGGTGGTGACGCCGTGCGTGCGACCGCGTTCTCCCGGCTGGGGGTCCGCATGTCGGATGCCGTGGCCGCGGTCTTCGTGGATCGCGTGCTGGGCGTGCTGGGGATCCTCGTGCTGGCCGTGGTCGGGCTCTGGATGGCGCGCGATCTGCCGGCGCGGCCGGCGGTCCTCGCCGGACTCGCGGTCACGGCGGCTGGCTGCGCCGCTGTGGCCGCAGCGGTGTTCAGCGCGCGGGTCGCAGCCTTCCTGATCGCCCTCGTGCAACGCCTGCCGTGGGCGCGTGCGCACGCCGCCGGGTCCGCCGTCGTCGGCGCCGTCCAACGCTACGCCACGCATCACCGCCTCCTCGGCGCGGTCACGCTGGCCTCGATCGGCGTCCAGGTGCTGCGCGTGCTCCAAGCGTGGTGCCTTGGGCTTGCGCTCGGCATCGACGCCCCGCTCGCCACCTACTTCGCCTTCGTCCCGATCATCCTGCTGGTGATGCTGCAGCCGATCACCGTCAACGGCCTCGGCACCAGCCAGGCGGCGTTCGTGCTGTTCTTCGCTGCCGCCGGCGTCTCGTCGTCGCAGGCGTTCGCGCTGTCGGTGTTGTTCGTCGCTCTCGGCGTGGTCGGCAACCTGCCCGGCGGCGTGTTGTGGGCCCGCAGCGGCCTGACCCCGGCGTCCCGCGCCGCAGCCGATCCGGCGGCTCCGACGACATGACCCGCCGTCCTGCGCGCGCGCTCGTTGTACCCGCCGCCGGCACCGGCTCCCGCCTGGGCTCGTCACTCCCGAAGGTGCTGCACCCGGTTGCCGGACGTCCGATGATCGCGCACCTGGCCGCGCTCCACGGTCCATGGGTCGATCGCTGGCACGTCGTGGTGCGACCGGCCGACCGCGACGCGGTCGGCGCCGCCTGCGCCGGGCTCGGCCTGGCAGTCACCCTGCACCTCCAGCCGGCCCCGATCGGCATGCTCGACGCGGTCCTGCGACCCCTCGACGCGGTGCGGGCCGATGGCCCGAACGCCGTCTGGATCACCTGGTGCGATCAGGTCGGCATCAGGCCCGAGACGCTGGCGCGTCTGGCGAGCCTCGATGCGACTCACACGGGCGCCGCCGTCACGCTGCCGACCTGCCGGCGGCGGGATCCCTACATCCACCTCGAGCGCGACACGAGCGGCCGCATCGCGCGGGTCCTGCACCGCCGCGAAGGGGACCCGATGCCGCTCGAGGGCGAGACCGACGCCGGTCTCTTCGCGCTCAGCGCCGCGGCCTATCTCACCGAGCTGCCCCGCTACGCCGCCGTGCCCGATGCCAGCGGTACGGTCACCGGCGAACGCAACTTCCTGCCGTTCCTGCCGTGGATCGAGCGGGTGGGCCGGGTCGAGACGTTCCCATGCCTGGACGACGAGGAGACGATCGGCGTCAACACACCAGCCGACCTCGCGGCCATCGAACCGTACCTCGCCCGCCGATGAGCCCGATCACCCTGTCCGTCGTCATCCCCGCCTACAACGAGGCCGCCTTCATCGGCACGCTCCTCGAGCGTATCCAGGCCGTCGATCTCGCGCCGCTGGGCGTCACGCCAGAGTTGATCGTGGTGGACGACGGCTCGGCCGACGACACCGCCGCCATCGCCGAACGGCACGCCGGCGTCCGGGTCATCAGGCAGCGGCCGAACGCCGGCAAGGGCGCTGCGGTGCGGGCCGGCATCGCCGCCGCGACGGGGACCCACGTCCTCATCCAGGACGCCGACCTCGAGTACGATCCCCAGGATTACCTGCCGATGCTGCGGGCGCTGCGCGCCGGCAGCGAGCGCACGGTCGTCTACGGCAGCCGCTACCTGCCGTATCCCGACGCCTCGGCGCTGCGCAACATCTTCGCCGGACCGTGGCCGGGCCAGTCCTGGCCGGCGTACCTGGGCGGCCGGAGCTTGAGCGTGACCGCCTGGGTGACCACCGGCCGCTACCTGACCGACACGGTCACGGCCTACAAGCTGTTCCCGCGGGCGCTCCTGGCTGAACTCGACCTGCAGACGACCGGCTTCGAGCTGGATCATGAGATCTCCGCCAAAGTCATCGCCAAGGGCTACCGCATCGTCGAGGTGCCGATCGGTTATGCCCCTCGGTCCAAAGCCGAAGGCAAGAAGATCGGCTACCGCGACTGGTGGCGGGCGCTGCGCACGTTCTGGCGCTTCCGCCGCGGCTGACGCCCCGCTAGAATCGATGCATCGCATGCTCCAGACCGTTCGCCGTCTTTCCTTCCCGAGCGCCCCGCATCTCCTGGTCGCCGCCTGGGCTGTCGTCGCCCTCGCCAGTTGCGGCGGTGATGAGGGCCCGAACAACCCGACACCCAACCCGGGCAACCAGACGCCGACCGTGAGCGCCGTCGCCCCAGCCAGCGGCACGACGCTCGGCGGCACCACCGTCACGATCACCGGCACCAACTTCGCCGCCGGGGCGACCGTCACGATCGGCGGCACGCCGGCGTCGGACGTGGCCGTTCAGGGCCCGACCAGTCTCACGGCCCGAACGTCGCAGCACGCCAGCGGGCCCGGCGACGTCGTCGTCACCGTGGGGAGCCGCAGCGGCATGCTGCCCGGCGGTTTCCGCTTCGAGGCGCCGGCGGCGTCGACCAACCAGCCGCCCACCGTCAGCGGCATCTCGTCGCGCAGCAGCCGTCCCGGCGTGCCGAACCGCTTCGCCGATCTCGACGAGACCATCACGCTGACCGCCACGGTCACCGATGCGGAGACGCCGGCCGATCAGCTGCGCTACGACTGGAGCGCCGACGTCGGCGCGTTCGCCGGCACGGGTCGTGAGGTCACGTGGCGGGCGCCGGCGCAAGCCACCACTCCGGCCGAGGTGCAGCTCACTCTCACGGTGATCGAGACCTACCAGACGGTGAATGCGCAGGGCCTGCCGGTCACCGCGGAACATCGCGTCCCCGGGTCGTTCACCGTCCGGTTGCATGCGTCCGCGAAGGAGGTGCGCGACCTCGCCGTCGAGTTCCTGGTCGACTTCTCGCAGCAGCGGCTGTCGCCCGAGCAGATCGTCCGCGGCTTCACCGACAGCTGCAGCGGCAAGCCGGCGGAGCTCGCGGACGTACGCCGCAACCAGCAGGAGTTCACGATCACGAGCTTCAGCGTCGAGCCCAATCCGCCGGTCGAGGTCGCGTTCGGCGCCTTTTGCCGCGATCGCGATCGCTTCGGCGATGCCTGCGTCTACGTGCCGGTGCGGTGGGAGTCGACGCGGAAGTCGGACGGGCGCCGGGTCGTGTCCATGGGCACCGATCAGGTGAACGCGGTCTACGTCGACAACCGCTGGCGGTTGTGCGACAGCGACTTCCTGGGGACGACCACCCTCGACGGCCGGCCCACGCTGCAGCGCTTCAAGAAGTAGGCGACAGCCTCCAGACAATCGCGCCAACCAACCAGGCCCTCCATGCCGATGGATTCCGGCGGACGCGTCCGCTATCGCGTCGTCGCCTTCGCCGTCGGTCTCGCCGGCGTCACCTATCTCGATCGCATCTGCATCTCGACGCTGACGCCGTCGATCATG
>JANOIR010000582.1:0-4329 GCA_031407765.1 Vicinamibacteraceae bacterium | reverse complement strand
GCACAGACGATCTGGAACCAGTTACCGGTGACGTTCACCGGTTCCGAGAAGGTCACCGTGAGGTTGGCCGTCGTGGTCGTCGTGGCGCCGCTGGTCGGCGTCGTCGCCGTGACGGTGGGCGCCGCGTCGATGGTGAAGCCGAAGACGTAGTTGGCGGCGAGCGCGTCGGGCGGATCCCCGGCGTCCTGGTCGGCGATGGCGGCGGCGGTGAGCGTGACTGTGCAGGCTTCGCCAGCCCCGAAGTCGAGGTTCGGATCGATGGTATAGACCGTCGGCCCGCCCGTCACGACCGTGTCAGCGACGTTGCGCGTGCCGCTGGTGGCGCAGACGATCTGGAACCAGCTGCCGGCGACCGTCACCGGCTCGCTGAAGGTGATCGTGAAGTTGCCGGTCGTCGTCGCGTCGGTCGCGCCGTTGGTCGGCGTCGTCGCGGTGACGGTGGGGGCGACGTCGGTGGTGAAGGCGAAGACGTAGTTGGCCGCGAGGGTGTCGGGCGGATCGCCGGCGTCCTGGTCGCTGACCTGTGCCGCCGCGATGGTGACCGTGCACAGCTCGCCGGCGGCGAAGTCGGTGTTCGGGTCGATGGTGAACGCCGTCGGTCCGCCGGTCACGATCGTATCGGTGACGTTGCGGGTGCCGCTGGTGGCGCAGACGATCTGGAACCAGGTGGCGCCGAGCGTCACCGGCTCGCTGAAGGTCACGGTGAGCGGTGTCGCCGTGCCGACCGTGACGGCGCCGTTCGTCGGCGTCGTCGCCGTGACGGTGGGCGCGACGTCCGCGGTGAAGGCGAAGACGTGGTCCGCGGTCATGGCGTCCGGCGGATCGACGGGATCCTGGTCGGTGACCTGGGCGGCGACGACCGTGGCCGTGCACAGCTCGCCGACGACGAAGTCGGCGGTGGGGTCGATGGTGAACG
Organism: Vicinamibacteraceae bacterium; assembly: GCA_031407765.1. Taxonomy (GTDB): domain Bacteria; phylum Acidobacteriota; class Vicinamibacteria; order Vicinamibacterales; family Vicinamibacteraceae; genus JBDSLU01. The sequence continues at coordinate 3,413 of JANOIR010000582.1, read as the reverse complement.
TCGTCGGGCCCCCGCTGACGGCAGTGTCCGCGACGGTGCGGGTGCCGCTGGTGGCGCAGACGATCTGGAACCAGTTGCCGGCGACGTCGACCGGCTCGCTGAAGGTGATGGTGAGGTTGGCGGCGGGCCCGACCTGGGTCGCGCCGCTGGCGGGCGTCGTGCTCGAGACGGCCGGGGCGCTCTCGGCCGCCGTGGTGAAGTCGATCACGGCGTTGGCCGTCATCACGTCGGGCGGGTCGGTCGCGTCCACGTCGGTGATGGCGCTGGCCAGTACCGTCAGCGTGCACGGCGTCGACGCCGGCAGCGGCACCGCCGGATCCAGCGTGAACTGGGACGCGGGCGAGGCGGTGACGACCGTGAGCGCGATGGGCGTGCCGGTGGGGCAGGCCAGGGAGAAGGCGCCCGCGGCCGCCTGGACCGGCTCGTTGAAGGTCACGACGAGATTGGCCGTCGAACTGACACCGGTGGCGCCATCGGCGGGCGTCGAGCCGGTGAGCGACGGGGCGGCGTCGGCCGGGAGCAGCGGCACGGCGGGCGCGGCGCCGCCGCCCGAGAACGGCACGCCGTTCACCGAGCGATAGCGGGCGTAGTCGACGGCGAGCGGCACCGGCGAGGCGCCGAGGCTCTCGACCGTCACGCTGAAGCGGGAGGCTCCGGTCAGGCCAAACAGGCTGCCGACGTTCACCGTCAGGCGCGCGGCCGCCGCGATCGGCAGGTCGCGCGTGGACGGCGCGCCGGTGTCGGGGATCAGCGTCAGCCGCACCTGGCCGGCCGTCGCCGTGGTGTTGCCGATGAGGACGTAGGTCTCGTCGTACTGGCTGCCGCCGTGGCGGCCCTCGGCGACGCCCCAGCTCACGTCGCTGGCGGTGCTGCCCGCGGCGGCGTGGCCTTCGTACCAGGGCCACTGCGACCACCACATCGCCCGTTCGCCGACGATCGGCTGCGTCGAACTGACGGTGAACCAGACGGGCCCGTTGGCCAGCGCCGCCAGCGTCGTGTCGGACGCGGCTTCTCCGTTGAAGTAGACCGTTCGACGGCCTGCCGCGGGCACGACATACGCCTTGGACGCCGTCGAGCCGTCGCTCATGTGGTACGTCACGGTCGCCGTCGCCGGCGTCACGCCCGGGTTCATGAGCGACAGGAAGGCGTGAAAGAAGGGCCCAGTGGCGCCTTCGCCGAAGTACCACTGGGTCGACAGGGCGGGCGAACCGGACGACGCCGATCCGCCGGCGAACGTGCCGTTGGCCTGCAGATACATGGCCCGCTCGGCCAGGATCGGCACGTCGGCGGTGACGACCGCTCCGAGCGAGGCATTGGCCACGCCGGGATCGTCGCCGTTGACGAAGACCGTTGTGCGGCTGTGCGGCGGCAGGATCCGCGTGCGCGTGATCGGAGTGGCGCCTTCGCGCAGGTAGCGGACGGACACGTTGGCCGGCGTGGCGCCCGGGTTCTCGAACAGGTAGTAGAGGAGGAACGGCCCGGTGGCGCCTTCCGCGAAGTACCAGGTGGTCGCCGGGGCCGGCGCGCCGCTGTCGAGCGACAGGCCGACGCCGCTCGTGCCCCACGTCATCGCCCGATCCGCGGCGATGGCGACATCCGACTCCACGATGATCGACACCGCGGCCGACGTTCCGAGGAGCGTGTTCAGCGAGAGCGACTGGCGTGCCCGCGGCGCGAGCGTGACCTGGAACGGCGTGACGACGCCTGACTCGTTCAGCAGGGCGACCGACACATGCGCGGTCGCGGTCGTGCTCAGGTTCAGCACCGCGAGCGACGTATCGAAGTAGCCGGTCGACCCTTCCGCGAAGTAGCGGGCGAAGCGCCCGACCGGATGCCGGCCCGCCGTGAATTCCTGCAGGTTCGTCAGGCCGTCCCCGTCCGGGTCCGCGGTGGCGTCGGCGGCGTTGTTCGGGTCCAGCCCGAAGAACGTCTCCCACGCGTCTGGCATCCCGTCGGTGTCGGTGTCGGTCGCCTGGGCGGCCGCGGGGGTGGCGAACGCGGCGACTAGCAGCGTTACCGCCGCGAGCCGAGCCAGAAGAAAGCGGAATTGCTCGGTAATCATGGGGAAATCCGCGCCAATGCGAGTGGACGTGGAACGGCGCGTTCCCAAATCGGCACATCGCGACACCGGCAACAGCCCCGCCTCTGCGCCGTTGCCGAAACCGCTTCGTCATCCCTGGCGGACCGTTGGTCAAATCGCTCTGGTCGAGGCTGGCGTCAGCGATAGCCTGCGCCGTCGAGGCTCGCCGATTCCGCGGTGGCCTCTCTCGTCAGCCTCGGGAGGCATCGCGATGCGTCAGCATGTTCGTGGACTCGGTGGGCTCGTCCTGGTGCTCGCCGTCGGTGTCGGCGGCCCGACCTCGGCGCAAGACGCGCCGGCGGAGACCAGCGTCAAGGCCGTGAAGGGGATCATCCCCAGCACGTTCGGTGAGGCCATCGACCGCGACGTGGCCCGTGCGCGCGCCGCGACGGCGCGGTTCCGCATGGAGGACGCTGCCGTCGCCGCCGGCTACCCGGCCGCGACGCATTGCGTGGAGAACCAGCCGGCCGGGGGCATGGGCCTCCACTATCAGAACGGGGCGCTGCTCGACACGACGCTCGACGTCGAGCGGCCCGAGATACTGGTCTACGAGAAGCAGTCCGACGGCCGCATCAAGCTCAACGGTGTCGAGTATCTCGTGCCGATCGCGGCCTGGAAGCGCGACGAGGCGCCAACGCTCATGGGACAGCCGCTGAAGCGGGCCGACCAGCTCGGCGTCTGGTACCTGCACGCGTGGATCTGGGAGCCGAACCCCTCGGGCCTCTTCGCCGACTGGAACCCGCGCGTGAAGTGCCGCTGATCATCGGTTCGGGTCGCGCGCGAGGCGCTCGAGGACGCCATGCAGATCGACCGGCGGCCCGGCGATCACCGGACGCCAGAGATCCGGCATCGCCGCGAAGCGCGCCGGCACCGTCTTGATCGTGAAGTCGCCCGGGCTCACGCCGTCGTCGATCTCGTCCCACGTCAGCGGCGTCGACACGCCGGCGAACTCGCTGGCGCGGGGCGAGTAGGCCGTCGCCAGCGTCTTGCCCAGGATGTTCTGCAGGTAGTCGACGTAGACAGTGCGCCCGCGCTTGCCGACCGTGCGCTCGACGGTCGCCTCTTTGCGGTGCTTGTGGGCGACGATGGTCGCCAGGATCTCGCAGAGCAGGCGGCCCGCCTCGTACGGCGTCCCGGGCGGCAGCGGGATGTAGACATGCAGGCCCGAGGAGCCCGACGTCTTCGGCACGCCGGGGATCCCGAGCCGCTCCAGTTCGTCGCGCACCCAGCGGGCGACGTCCAGCACCTGCGAGAACGGCACGCCGGGCATCGGGTCGAGGTCCAGCGCGACGTAGTCGGCGGCGTGCGCCGTGTCGTACTTCGAGAACCACGG
>JANOIR010000465.1:0-2280 GCA_031407765.1 Vicinamibacteraceae bacterium | reverse complement strand
GCCGCCCCGTTGACCCCGCCAGCGTTCGAGTACATCGCCCGCCCGACGACGATCGCTAGGCCGCGACGACGTCTCCCGGATGCTGCAGCGGACGTTACCCTTCCGTCGATATCGGATGCCGAGTCGCCAGGCTCTAGCCTGCTCTATTCACCAGGCGGCGCGATGTCGCGTCGCGGACGCCCCTCGGGCGCCGGCGCGGCCTCGTGAGGACGCATGCCTGACGCGGCGATGTGCGGCGGGGAGCGCGGGGCACTGATCGGGCGGTTGATCGCGTCACGGTGACGGGTCGGCGTGGCGTCCTAGCGACACCGCTCCAGTCGTGACGGGCGTGATGGGGGAGAGAACGCGTGCGAGAGGGGTTACGTGGCGCCGAGGCGCTGGGCGACCTGCTGCCACGCCTCCTGCTCGGGATGGCTGCGCGGCAGGTGCAGGACGATCCGGCGCACCGAGCGGACGACCCGGACGCCGATCGTGAGCAAGGCCTGCCGCAGGCGCGGTGCTTGGGCGCGCGCCAGCGCGGTGTGGTCGGCGGCCTGTTGCAGCGTCTGCGTGAGCACGTAGGCGGCGGCACTGAGCAGCACGCGCAGTTGGTTGGCCCAGAAGCGCGTGCAACTGGTCCGCCCGAGCGCGAGCGCGTGGTGCAGCTCCTTGATCCGATTCTCGCTGTCGCCGCGCGCGGCATAGATCTGCGTGTACACGGTCTCGGGCGCGTGGCGCAGATTGGTGACCACAAAGCGCGGGTTGTCTCGGAGCTCACGCCCGGGATGGACGACGACCTCGGCTTTGATCACGACGCGCCGCGCGTGCAGCCACGTCTTGGCCTGATAGTCGGTCTCGGCAAAGACGCGTGCGGACGCGTCGCGCACGGCGGCCATCACGCGGGCCTGGGCCAGGCTGGGCGCGGCCGCGGCGTCCAGCACGCGATTCTTGGCCATCGCCACGACATACTCGACGCCGGCGTCCTCGAGCAGCGTGAAGATCTCCGGGCAGGCGAAGCCGCCGTCGAGCCGCACGCGAATCGTGGCGTCGGGAAACGCGCGCCGCAGTTTCGGCACCAGGCGCAGCAGCACGCCGCGCACGCCGACCGCGGCGGGCGCGGTCCCGGGGCGCAGGAGCGCCGCGACCAGGTACTGCCGCGGCTCGCGATCGAAGGTCAGAAACGCCAGGAGCGGCAGGTAGCACCAGCCGTCGTAGAAGCCGTTGAAGAGTGCCAGTTGCTGCGCGCCATGGGTGGGGTCTTCCGTGAGATCGAGATCGACGGTGACGCGCCGGACGCGGTGGCGCCGCTGCCGGTGCTGCGTGATCACCGTGTCGGCCAGCGTCTCGCCGAGTCGATACAGGGTGCGCGCCGACACGCTGTTCTCGAAGCGCGAGAGCGTCGGCTGCGAGGCCAGCCGGCGCCCGGTGATCGGATCGCGGTCGAGCAGCAGCTTGTGGATCGGGTCGTCGGCCAACGCGTCCGCATCGTTGGCATCGGCATGCCCGCAGGCGATGCCGAAGACGCGCTGGGCCAGGAGGTCGCGCACCGAATGCTGCACCTGAGGCGCGGCACGCCGGTCGATGAGGGTCGCCGCCAGACGGTCCATCAGCCCCAGGCGGCGGTCCGCCGCTTTGAGCAACACGGCCCCGCCATCCGAGCTGCTGTGGGCCTGATCGAAGGCCGCCACGACGGGCCGATCGCAGAGGTCAGGAAACAGGACAGTCTGTGCTACGGTATCGGTGGTCAACAGCAACGCCTCGGTGTGGTGACAGGTACCCTTTAGCAAGGCCTTTCTATCACGTCGGGGCGTTTCTGTTACCACTCAATTACACGTACTCACGAATAAAGCAGGCTAGGCTCGTCGGGCTACTTCGCGAGTGCCGCCGCTGCGGCTTGCTGGAACGCCTGGCGGACTTCGCTCCCGTCGCTGTTGGGCAGGTCCGTTCGTTGAATCATCAGGATGTACGCGACGCCTTTCACGGGATCAATCCACGCCTGGGTGCCCCAGGCGCCGCCGTGGCCGTAGGTGCCGGGCGAGAGCATCGACGTCACGCCGTCGTGTGGCGTACGCAGGATACTGGTAGCGATGCCCCAGCCGTAGTTGGCGCCACGCTTGCCCCAGGCGTCGGTCTGGAAGAAGCCGGTCGGCAGGTCGCCAGTGAGTGGGGTGGTCAGCGCCGCCATCGCCTCGGCGCCGAGATAGCGACGGCCGTCCAGCGTGCCGCCGTTGAGCAGCATCTGGCAGAAGCGTGCGTAATCAGGCGCTGTCGAGTAGAGTCCCCCGTTGCCTTGCGGCGGCC
>JANOIR010000429.1:0-1668 GCA_031407765.1 Vicinamibacteraceae bacterium | reverse complement strand
CTTCAGCGTCGTCGTGATGTTGGCGATCGTTTGCGTGGTCTGCGCTTCGACCGACTCGCCCACCGTCTTGGTCTACGGATCCTGCCCGCCCATGCCGGACACGTAGAGCGTGTCGCCGGCCCACACCGCGGGTGAATACGGCCCGAGCGGCGCCGGCAGCGATCCGGGCGGCGGCCGCACCACCGAGATGCGGGCGAGATCCGCGAACGCGATGCACGCGATCTGGACACCCGCGCCGGCCGGCAAGGCCGCGGCCTGCACCGTCGTCCGCGCCGGGACGCGGTCGGTGAAATAGGACCCGTAGGCCGCGTTCATGGCCGCGTAGTCGTCCATGTTCGCGAGGTAGACGTGGCACTTCACCAGGTGCTGGTAGCCGAGGCCGGCGGCCTTCAGGACGGCGCCGACGCCGTCCATCGCCTGGCGCGCCTGCGCGTCCATCGCGGCTGGCGCGGCGCCGGTCCCGGGCAGACCGAGCTGCCCGGAGATGTAGAGCGTCTGGCCCACGAGGACCCCGGGCGAGTAGGGGCGATCGGTGGGGGCGCCCTCGGGACGTATCACGCGGCGCTGCGCGGACGCCGGCGTGGCGTTCGCCTGCATGGCGGCGAGCCCCGCCGCCAGAGATACCGCCGTCCAGACGTTCAGCACGCGGCGCATCACTTCTGCGGCGATGACCGGCGCGGCGGCAGCGCACTGCTGCCCTGCGGCACCACCGGCATCGTCGACCAGTCCGGCGCGGCCCGGCCGTTCAGATCCCACACCACCTGGCCGGCGCGGATGGTGACCTCGCATTCGAGCTTCTGCGTGCCCTTCATGCGTCCGCCGGACGAGTCGAGGAACCCGAAGTCGCCCTTGCGCACTGCCAGCACGGCGACGTCGGCCTCGGTGCCGACGCCGAGGTGGCCGAGGTCGTCGCGCTTGATGATCGCCGCCGGCTTGGCGGTGTTGGCGGCGATGGCGGCCTTCAGCGGCATGCCCAGGTTCATGATCTTGGACATTACGTTGAGGATGTCCTTCATCCCGGCGTTCTCGCTGCCGGTGTGCAGGTCGGTGCTGATGACGTCGGGGAAGAAGCCCTGCTTGGTGGCCGGCACCGCCTGCCGCCACAGGAAGCTGCCGCCGCCATGGCCGACGTCGAAGATCACGCCGCGCTTGCGGGCGGCGACGACGTACGGCTCGACCTGTCCCTGCTCGTTGACGATCGGAAACCGCCCGCGCACATGGCCGTACATGTGCGTGAGGATGTCGCCCGGGCGCAGGTGCTTGTTGAGGAGGTCGTCGAGCGACAGCGGCGGGAAGTGGCCGCCGAAGTCGATCATCACCGGCACCTCAGCGACCGTGCCGGCTTCGACGGCGCGATCGACCGGGTTCCAGTCGCCGGCGTTGTAGTGGGCCACCTTGATCCCGACGATCACTCCCTTGTGCTGGAGGATGCGCATCGCCGTCAGCCGGGCGTCCATGTCGTTCAGGTCCTGCTCGGCCGGCCCGCCTTTCATCCCCGACCCGACGATGTTGAGGAACGAGAGGACACGCGTCTTCGACGTGTCGATGATGTTGGTCTTGAACTGCTGGAAGTTGCGCCAGCCGGCGCCCCCGACGTCGACCAGGGTCGTTTGACCGCTGCGGAACGAGTGACTGTCGGGCAGGACCGCCACCAGCCCGTTGCTCAGG
>JANOIR010000418.1:0-24125 GCA_031407765.1 Vicinamibacteraceae bacterium | reverse complement strand
CGAGTCGGTGGTGTCGGTGCTGTCGGCGATCCTGCGCGACGCGCCGCGCCCGCTCGCCGCGGAACGGCCGCTCACCGCTGGCCAGCTCGTAGAGCATGATGCCCAGCGAAAAGAGGTCGGTGCGGTGGTCGAACGGGCGTCCTTCCGCCTGCTCGGGCGACATGTAGGCGGCGGTGCCGACGATGCGGCCTTCACCGGTCAGCTCCCACAGCGAGGCGGTCTCGTGATGCTCGCCGGTGCCGTCCTGGGGGTCGCGCAGCTTGGCCAGCCCGAAGTCGAGGACCTTGACCCGGCCGTCGGCCGTGACCATGACGTTGCGCGGCTTGAGGTCGCGGTGGACGATCCCGCGGTCGTGGGCGGCCCCGAGCGCGTCGGCGATCTGGACCGCGATCTTCACCAGACGCGAGAGCGGCATGCCGCCGGCCGGCACCAGCTCCGCGAGTGTCTTGCCGTCGACCAGCTCCATGACGAGCACCAGGTGCCCGTCGATGTCCTCGGCGCTATGGACCGTGACGATGTGCGGGTGGGTCAGGGCCGCGATCGCGTGCGCCTCCCGGCGGAAGCGTTCGCGGCGGCGCGGATCGGCGGCGAACTCGTCGAGGACGACCTTCAGCGCGACGTCGCGGTCGAGGCGGGGGTCGTAGGCGCGGTAGACCTCGCCCATGCCGCCGGCGCCGACCAGGCCCCGCAGTTCGTAGGGGCCCAGCGCGGCACCGGGACTGAGAGGCACGGCGCGAGTATAGCGTTGTCCGTGGGCGGCCGCCCCACCGACTCAGGCGGGGTTGGCGAGGGCGGTCGGCTGGTCGCGGACGTCGGGATCGGCGGCGCGGATCGACACGACGTCCGTGCGCACCCGATCCCACTCCTGGAGCACCAGCCCGGCGTCCTCGAAGCAGGCCCGGATCCGATCGGGCTCCCACCCGGCGATGTCCTCGAGGATGGGCACCAGTACGCTGGCGGCGTCCTCGGAGAGCACCTGCCGGCGGGCGATCTGGGCGATGTCCTTGGTTTCCGAGACCGCGATGGTCAGGCCGTCGCGGCGGTTGACGTGCAGCATGACGTGGACGTCGGAGCTGCCGTCGCCGATGTAGATCACGCGGTCGCGCGGGATCCCCAGGGTGCGCTGCAGCTCGCCCAGCACGGCGACCTTGCCGTAGCCGGCGGGGACGCGGGCGATCCCCCGGATCTCGCCGGTGTCGGGGTCGTAGTGGAACCGGGTGCCGTGGATGCGGTCCGGCGGCACGATGCCCTCGAGAGCCGACTGGATCACTTCCTCGGGCGCGGCCGAGATGACGTTGAAGACGCATTCGACGCCCTCGATGCCGTTCGCGAGGATCCGGGTGAGGACGTCGATGTGGTGCTTGAGGCGGATGCGGCGGCCGACCTCGACCAGGTGCTCCTTGCGCACCTTGCGGAACTCGGGGTCGTGGAGCAGCAGGTAGGCCAGCTCGGCGCCCTGCTGCACGAAGCTCGCCCGCGACAGGCCGGCGACCTTGCTTTCGAAGCGGTCGGCTCCGATCAGATCGCTCAGCACGACGCCCGAGTCGTTGAAGCTGAGGGTCTGATCAAAGTCGCTGGCGACGAGATAGCGGCGGGAGGGTACGGAACGGGCTCGGATTGACATATGTGGGGAGCCGCAGGAAACAGCGGCCCTGCGACTACAATAGGCCTCGCCAGCGGCGGAGTCCAATGGTGCGTCCGCATGGGCGGCATGTCGAGGCGGCATCCCCACTTACGGCCGCATACGAGAGGAATAGGGGCCATTCCATGGAGCTCACGCAGCTGCGCGCGTTTCGCACCGTCGCCGAGACGCAGAGCTTCACGCGCGCGGCCGAGCGACTCAACCTGACGCAGTCGGCGGTCAGCCGGCAGATCGGCGCGCTCGAGCATGAGCTGGGTGAGCCGCTCTTCGTGCGCGGCCGCCGCGTCGTCCGCCTGACCGGCTTCGGCGAGCGGACGCTGTCGCAGGTCTCGAAAATCCTCGACGATCTCGACGGCCTCGCCGGGCAGGGGAGCGCGGCGTCGAACCAGCCGACCGGCCAGGTCCACGCCGCCGCTGCGACGCAGGCCTTCGTCTATTTGTTCGCGCCGTTGTTCCAGGCGTTCATGCGTGAGCATCCGGGCATCCTGCTGTCGTTCCGGACCACGCCGAGCACCGATCAGACGCTGGTCGACATCCTCGACGGCGCCGTCGACGTCGGCTTCGCGTCGCGGCCGGTGGTGGCGCCGTCGCTGCAGGTCACGCCGCTGTTCGAGGATCGGCTGTGGCTCGTGACGAGCATCGAGCACCCCCTCGCCACGGCGCCGCAGGCGAGCGCCGCGGAGATCGCGCGAGAGCGCTTCATCCTGTTCGAGCGCGGTGCGTCGATCCGTGCCGCCACCGACGCCTTCTTCGACAAGGCGAAGGTCGTGCCGGCGACCGTCCTCGAGTCGAACGACACCTTCTTCATCAAGCTGATGGTGCGCCAGGGCGTCGGCGTCTCGCTGCTGCCGGCGTGGGCGGTGCGCGAGGAAGTCGAATCGGGCACGCTGGCGCGCGTGCAGGTGGAGGGCGAGCCGCTGTCCCGCGTCGTCCAGCTCGTCACCAGCGGCCGGCCGCTCTCGGCGGCGGCGCGCTGCTTCGTCGAGTTCACGATCGCGCGTCGTGACGAGTTGCAGGCGCTGGCGCGCGGCAACCCGTCGCCGGCATGAACGAAGACGCCGCCACCAAGCTCCTCGCGATCTTCATCGTCGTCGCCGGCGCCTGGATCGTGGGGCGCCTGCGCTGGCTGGGCGCCGCCCCGGCGCCCGATCGCATCGCTGGCCTTGGCGGGGGCGACGGCGTCCACGATCCGGCCCGCGTCCTCGCCAACTCGGCGTTCTACATCTTCATCCCGGCGCTGCTCTTCCTGACGACCGCGCGCCTCGACTTGGCGACGCTGCCGTGGCACACCCTGCTGGCCTACTTCGCGCCCGTGCAGGTGCTGCTGTTCACGCTCTACGGCATCCTCCGCTACCGGCAGCGGCATCGCCTGGCGGCGCCGGCGCTGCCGACGGTACGCACCATCACCTCGATCTTCGGCAACACGGCGCAGGTCGGCATCCCGATCGTCACCGCCCTCTACGGCCAGACGGGCCTCGACGTCCACGTCACGGTGATGGGCCTGCACGGCCTGACCCTGCTCTCGACGCTGACCGTGCTGGTCGAGCTCGATCTGGCGCGGGCGCGCGCCCGTGACGCCACCGCGCCGTCGATCGCGTCGATGGCCTTCACGACCTTGCGCAACACGATCATCCATCCGGTGGTGCTGCCGCTGCTCGTGGGCTGGATCTGGAACCTGAGCGGCTTGCCGATCCCGAAGGTCCTCGCCGACGTGCTCGAGCTGCTCAGCCTGGGCGTCGTGCCGGTGAGCCTGGTCGTGATCGGTCTCTCACTGGCCTACTACGGGCTGGCCCCGCGCCTGGCGCCGTCGCTCGTGTTCGTCGTCATCAAGCTGCTGCTGCAGCCGGCGTTCGTGCTGCTGGTTGCGCATTGGGGCTTCGGCCAGAGCGGCCTGCCGCTGTCGATCGTCGTCCTGATGGGCGCGCTGCCGGTCGGGGCCAACGCCTTGATCTTCGCCCAGCGTTACGAGACGCACGAAGCCGAGTCGGCCACGGCGATCGTCATCTCGACCTTCTGCTATGCCTTCACGCTGCCGTTCTGGATCTTCGTCCTGAGCCGCGTCGCCTAACGTCGCCCAGGGTTGCTAGAATCACCGGCGTGACGCCCCCCACCTACCGCGCCGGCCAGACCGTCGAGGATCTCTGCCGCGCCTGCAAGGTCGATCGGCAGCACACGATCATCGTCGCCGCGACCGACGGCGTACGGCCGCTGCGCGTGCAATGCGACTACTGCGGGAGCCAGCACGCCTATCGGGGCGGCGGCTCCGACACGCCGCGTGAGGCCTACGCCGCATCGCGCGAGGTGGCGAGCGCGCGCGGTCTGACCCGTCCGGCGGCGATGCCACGCGGCGAGCCGACCCCGCCGCGAGCGCGCGACCCGTTCCCAATGGTCGCCGACCGCGAATGCGTCGATCCCGCCCTGATCGTCGAGGTGCCCATGCATGGTCCCGTCGAGCTCGAATCGCTGCTGCGCCGCATCATCCGTGAAGAGACCGGGCTGTCGCCCGTCCCGCCCGCCGATCGCTGGCGCGGTGGGACGTTCGCGCTGCGGCCGGCCAACGCCACCCTGCAGGAGAAGACCTGGCCGATCGAGACCTTCTTCCACAAGGTCGTGATGATCCGCAACCGGCTGCGCACGCTCGAGCAGCAGGTCAACGCGATGCCGATCGACGAGGACCAGAAGGTCAAGCTGCAGGGCTACATCACCGGCTGCTACGGCTCGCTCACCAGCTTCAACGTGCTGTTCGCCGACGAGGCCGATCACTTCAAGGGCAGCAACAGCGACTGATGGCGGTGAGCGACGGCGATCTCGCGTTCGCCCTGGACCAGCTCGCTGGCCTCGGTGCCCTCCGCTCGCGTCGGATGTTCGGCGGCGTCGGTCTCTACGCCTGCGGCGCCGCCGGCGGCAGCGACGCGTTCTTCGCCCTCATGGACGACGGGGTGCTCTACCTCAAGGTCGACGACACGACGCGCCCCCGCTACACCCGGCGGCGGCTGAAGCCGTTCGCCCCGGGCGGCATGCCGTCGATGTCGTACTACCCGGTGCCGGCATCGGTGCTCGAAGATGCCGACGCGCTGGTGGTGTGGGCCCGCGAGGCCGTCGGCGTGGCAGAACGGGCGGCCGGGAAGCGGCCCACCCGGACGGCCGCCCGCAAGCGGAGCACGGCTCGGGGCTGACGTCCGGCCTCGGCGCACGGCGCTCGCGCACGGCCGCCGATCAGACCAGCGGGCTCACGGTCGCCGTCGTGTTGCCCGGTTTGGCGTCCAGCACGTCGCGAACTTTGCGCAGCAGCGTGGTGCCGGTGTACGGCTTGGGGAGGAAGTGGATGCGTTCGTCGCGCACGCCGTCGCCGGTCAGCGCGTCATCGGCGTAGCCAGACGTGAACAAGATGCTGGTGCGCGCGCCTTCCTCGCGGATGCGGGCGACCAGCGCCGGCCCGCCCATCCCCGGCATCACGACGTCGGTCAGCAGCAGGTGCACCGGAGTGACGGCGCGGCGGAAGTAGGTGAGCGCGTCCTCGCCGTTCGAGGCGAGCAGCACGGTATAGCCGGCGTTCTCGAGGATCTTGCGCGCGACCGTCCGCAGCGCCGCTTCGTCTTCGACCACCAGGATCGTCTCGGTGCCGCGGACGACTGTCTGGTGCGGGCCGCTGCGGACGCGCCGCGCCGGATCGCCGACGCTCGGGAGGTAAACCTCGAATGTCGTGCCGGCGCCCTTCTCCGAGCGCAACCGGATCGCGCCGCCGCACTGGCGGACGATGCCGAAGACGGTCGAGAGCCCGAGGCCGGTCCCCTTGCTCGGATCCTTGGTCGTGAAGAACGGCTCGAAGGCGCGCGCCGTCGTCGCTTCGTCCATGCCTTCGCCCGTATCGGTCACCGACACGACGACATAGCGGCCGGGACCGATCGGCGAGCGTTCCGCCGCCATCATGGTGCCGACCACTTCCGCCGCCCGCGACTCGATCGTCAGCGTGCCGCCGCGCGGCATGGCGTCGCGGGCGTTGACGGCCAGGTTGACGACGACCTGTTCGAGCTGGCCGGCGTCGGCCCGGATGCGGCCGGCGTCGGCCGCCAGCGTGACCCGCAGCACGATGTCTTCGCCGATCAGGCGGCGCAGCAGGCCCTCGATGCCGCCGAGCACCTGGTTGGGATCGAGCACCTCGACCTGCAGTACCTGCTTGCGGCTGATGGCGAGGAGCTGGCGGGTGAGCGTGGCCGCGCGCTCGCCGGCGTCGCGCACGCTGCGCCAGTCGTCGTCGCGCTCACCGGCGGCGGCGCTGCGCAGCAGCGCGAGATCGGCGGTCCCATTGATGATCGACACCAGGTTGTTGAAGTCGTGCGCGATGCCACCGGCGAGGCGGCCCACGCTTTCCATTTTCTGGGCCTGGAGGAACTGCGCCTGGAGCTCGGTGTGGCGGGTCACGTCGACGTGGGCCCCGAGCAGGGCGAGCTGGGTGCCACCGTCGTTGAGCAGCACGGTCGCATGAGCCAGCATGTAGCGATAGCTGCCGTCCTTGTGCCGGCAGCGGTATTCGATCTCGAGGTGCGGTGCCCGTCCGCGCAGGTACTCGCCGATCGCGAGGATGGTGCGTTCGACGTCGTCGGGATGCACCCGGCTGCGCCACACCTCGAAGTCGCCCGGGAGCTCGTCGTTCTCGTAGCCGAGCTGGCGTTTCCACTGCGACGAGTAGTAGACCGCGCTCGACACCAGGCTCCACTCCCACAGCCCGACGTTGCCGGCGCGCACCGCGCGCTCGAGGCGCGCCTGTGAGTCGCGCAGCGCCACGGCGGCCTGGTCGCGCTCGGCTTCGCTGCGGCTGACGTCGATGGCGAAGCCGACGTCCATCGCGAGCTCGGTGAGGAGACGGATCTCGTCGGCGTCGAACAAGTCCGGGTCGGCGGAGCTGAGCACCAGCACGCCGCGCACGGTGTCCGCCGATCGCAACGGGAAGCAGGCGATGGCGCGATGGCCCTGCTCGGCCGCGAGCGCGGCGAACGGTGGACACCCGGCCAGCTCGCGGTCGTCGCTGGCGTCACCGCCGGCGGCGATGATCGGCCGGCCTTCGGCGAGCGCCCGGACCGGCGCGCTGGTCGCGAAGGCGGGATCGGCGACGACCCGGCGCAGGGCGGCGGCGTGGCCGGGGTTGCCGGAGTCCGCGGCGATGGTCAGGGGACCGCCCCCGGCGTCCGCCGGCACGGCGATCCACGCCGCCGAGAAGCCGCCGTGCTCGACCGCGATGCGGCACGTGGTCGCGAAGAGCGCCGACAGGTTCCGCTCGCGAACGATGGCCTGGTTGATCAGGCTGAGGACGGCGTAGACGCGGTTGAGCCGACGGACCCGGTCCGTGGCCACCGCTTCGGCGGCGCGGCTGCGGACCTCTTCGGCGGCGAGCGGCGCGATTGTGACGAAGGCCACAGCCATCAGACAGACGGCCATGGCCGTCACCATCAGGGCCAGGCCAGTGACCGAGTCGTAGTAACCGGCGCGCTCGCCCTGAAGCCTGACCCAGCCGAGCGCCAGCGGCACGACGAGGGCGACAGGCAGGATCCGGCGCAGCGTGGCGCCCCCGACACCGTCCGCGGTGATGCCGCGCATCAGGCCCACCGTCGGGCGGACCACGAACAGGCCGGTCGACAGCGCCACGAACGACAGCGCGGAGTGCAGCGCGATCGTCGAGAACGCCGGCACGGCATAGAACGAATCGCGACCGAACGCGTAGCCTTCGATCGCGATGAAGGCCAGCAGGCCCATCGCCAGGGCCAGCGCCTCGGTCGGGCGGATCCGCGAGCTGTTGCCGACGTCGAGGACGAGGAGCGCGGCGCCCACCAGGACGAAGTTGATGGCGGCGATCAGCGGCGGCCGCCCAGGCCAGGCCGCCGAGCCCGACGTCGAGTCCCGCACCAGCAGCTCGTCGATACCCAGCTGCCAGCCGAAGGCATGCTCGGCGAGGGTGGCGGCGCCCAACGCCAGGATCACCGCCCCGAGCGCGAGGAGGATGGGCCGGGCCCGGGGCATCCCCTCCGCCGCGATGAACAGGGCGGCGCCGCTCAGCACGAAGCCGAGCGCCGCGTTCGCCTTCATGGCGATCCAGCCGGGGGCGATGCTGGTGAGCGCCGGCAGCTGCAGCAGCCACCCGAGCAGCACGATGACGCCGATCGCCGCGACGGCCAGCCCGAACCACCGCGCCAGCCTGGTTGACAGGAGGACGGGGTCGAGCCAGCCAGACGGACCGTCGACGACAGCGCTCGTTGCCATAGGCACCGGCCGCCGGGGGGCCGGTGTCGGCCTCGCGACGCTAACGCAGATGATGGCCGCGCGCAGATCTTCAGGCGCCGCGCGTGGTCAGGCGCACGTCAAGGGGGGTGCGCGCAGTATAGCCCGGTGCTGCGTCGGCTTACCGACGATCGGTGATGAAGTGTCATGGGAGTGCAGACGAGTCGGGCCGTCGGGCGACGGTACGATCGGCTCAGCTTTGGCGTTTGGACGTCAGTGAGGCCTTGCGCATGTTCGATCGACACCCACCTCCTGTGTTCGTTGCGGCGACGACGCCCGGCGATTGCCTGGTCATCCTCCTTCACGGGTGCACGTGGACGCCCCGACGGCGAAAGACGCAGCTGGAGAAGGTCCTGGCGGCCGTGCAGGACTCGCTACCCGGCGCAGACGTACTCATGCCGGTCATGCCGATCGAGTTCTGGTCGCTTCAGAACCCCGACAGCATCGTGAGCGACATCATCGCAGCCGTGGATGGGCTCTGGCGGCAGCGCGCAGACGAAGGTCGTCCATACGGCCGGACGGTGATGGTCGGCTTCAGCTTCGGCTCTGTGCTCCTCCGCCAACTCTTTTGCCGCGGAGCTGGAGCTCGGGAGGACGGGACAATCGATCCCGATGCTGTGCGTCCGTGGGCGCGCAGCGTCGAGCGGATGATCCTGCTCGCCGGCCTCAATCGTGGATGGACGGTGGATTCGCCGGTCACGCGGATCGAGTCCTTCTTCAACAACATCGGAACGGCCATCGGGCACCTGATACCGCGCAAGCCAACGCTGTTTGCGATCAGGCGAGGAGCCGCCTTTCTCACTCGGACGCGGCTGCAATGGCTCGCGCTCGAGGCCGTCGCATCGACACCTCCGCTCACGGTGCAGCTCCTCGGCACGCGTGACGACATCGTGAGTCCCGTCGACAGCATCGACCTGGCTACTGGCAGCCGGTTCGTCTATCTCGAAGTGCCGGAGTCGGGCCACTTCGACGTCGTTGATGTGGCTGCCGATACACGAGCCGGGGCCAAGCGTCGCGAGACGTTTCAACGCGCGCTGATCGGTGACCCGGACGACCTGCGAGCGGTCGGCACGACCGAGCAGGAGCTCCTGCAGCTTCTGCCCGTCGCCGGAGATCCGTCCGGCGAGCTCGCGCTTCGGGTGATGGGCGGGCAACCCGCCACCCACGTGGTGTTCGTCGTCCATGGAATCCGGGACAAAGGCTACTGGACGCACAAGATCGCGCGAGTGGTCGTCTCTCACGGACGGCAGCGGGGTCACACCGTCGTGGCCGTGGCGCCGACCTACGGCTATTTCGCGATGCTTCCGTTCCTGCTGCCCTGGACACGGCGCGCGAAGATCGAATGGTTGCTCGACATGTACGTCGCTGTGCGTTGCTGGCACCCGCAGGCCGCCGTTTCATTCATCGGCCACAGCAACGGGACGTACATCGTGGCGGGCGCGGTCAAATCGTGTCCGGCGGTTCATTTCGACAAGTTGCTGTTCGCCGGAAGCGTCGTGCCGTCGGGCTTCGACTGGAAGCACCACGTGGACGCGGGGCAGGTGCGCGGCGTCGTCAACTACGTCGCCACCGCGGACTGGGTCGTGGCAATCTTTCCCAAATTCTTCCAGATGTTGCGGCTCCAGGATTTGGGCAGTGCGGGCCATGACGGATTCCGGACGTCGCCGACCGGCAACGTCGTCAACGTGACGTACGTGTCAGGCCGCCACAGCGCAGCCCTGGACGAGCAGCATTGGCAGGACATCGCTGGCTACGTCATCGATGGAGTCCCGCCACGTCCACGGGCTCGCCGCAGGAGCGCGTGGGTAGCGGCCGCTGGCTACGGGACGCCACTCATCTGGCTGCTCCTAGCGACCATGGCCCTCGCTCCGCTGTACTTGATCCTCACGGCTCTTGGTCTGACGGAGGTGACAGGCGTGGGCTGGGTGCGAGCCTGGCAGAAGAACGTGGCTACGCAATGGCCAGCGTGGCTGTGGGCCGGACTCCTGATCAGTTGGATGCAAGTCCTGAGGCTCGTGCTGACGCGGTTTTAGCCATGTGCGGACTATACGGGGTGCTCGCGGCGTCAGCCTGAACCACGTCAAGCGATCGATGATCGGGCCTCCACGCGCCGCCCCGCCGGGCCGGGAGGGATAATGGCGAATGGAACATCGACAGCTCGGCACCTCGGGACTGAAGGTCCCCGTCCTGACCCTCGGCACCGGAACGTTCGGCGGCCAGACCGACTTCTTCAAACCGTGGGGCGCGAGCGACGTCAAGGAGGCCACGCGCCTCGTCGACGTCTGTCTCGATGCGGGCCTGACGATGTTCGACAGCGCCGACATCTACTCGCAGGGGCAGTCGGAAGAGATCCTCGGGCGGGCGATCGCCGGGCGCCGCGACAAAGTGCTGATCTCGACCAAGGGGACCTTTCGCAGCGGCGACGGCCCGAACGACGTCGGCTCGTCGCGCTTCCACATCATGCAGGCGGTCGACGCCAGTTTGAAGCGGCTCGGTACCGACTACATCGATCTCTACCAGTTGCACGGCTTCGACGCGCAGACGCCGGTCGGAGAGGTGCTGCGGGCGCTCGACGATCTCGTCCGCGCCGGCAAGATCCGCTACATCGGCGCCTCCAACTTCTCGGGCTGGCACCTGATGAAGTCGCTGGCCTACGCCGACCATTACGGCTTGACCCGCTACGTCGCGCACCAGGCCTACTACTCGCTCGCCGGCCGCGATTACGAGTGGGAGCTGATGCCGCTCGGTATCGACCAGGGCGTCGGCGCGGTCGTGTGGAGTCCGCTGGGCTGGGCCCGGCTCACTGGCAAGATCCGTCGCGGGCAGCCCGCCCCTGAGGTCTCGCGCCTGCGCGACAAGACCAACGCCGACGCGGCGCCGCCCCTGTCGGAGGACTATCTGTTCACGGTGGTCGACGCGATCGATGAGGTCGCGAAAGAGACCGGCAAGACGGTGCCTCAGATCGCGCTGAACTGGCTGCTGCAGCGGCCGACCGTGGCGACGCTCATCATCGGCGCGCGCAACGAGGCGCAGTTGACGCAGAACCTCGGCGCGACCGGCTGGAGCCTGACACGGGACCAGATCGCCCGATTGGATGCGGCCAGCACGACGCCGCTGGCCTATCCCTACTGGCACCAGCGCGGCTTCACGGAGCGCAACCCGCCGCCCGTTTGACGGGTGGGAGACAGGAGCTATTCGAGCTCGTCCTCGACGGGCAACGGAAGGGCGATGGCCGAATCGTGTGGGCTGGGCTTGTGCGGAGCCGGCACCATCATGACCGCGCCGCCCTCATCGGTGTCTCGTCCTCCGTCTGCAAACGTCCTAAACAGCTCGTCCACGTCATGCTCTCGAACTACGTCGGGGTCGGTGCCGCTCATAGAGCCAGTCTACCCGTGAAGCAGGGCGGTCAGCTTCTCCGCGCGTCGGCCTGTTGAAGAGGGGATCTGACACTTCCACCCCATGCGGAAGTGGTGTGAGGCTGACCAGCTTGCGTTGGGAGCGAGTCCGGACAACCGGTGGGTGGATGAAGGTAAGGAGCAGCCCCGCACGAATGCGCCGCCGACCGGCGGAGGTCGGTGATTCGCATTCGTGCTAGAAGGGCTGCCGCGCTCGTCGGTGAGGGCGACGAGCGCCACATAGTGAGGATGAAGGTGACGAGCAGCCCCGCACGAATGCGCCGCCGACCGGCGAAGGTCGGCGATTCGCGTTCGTGCTAGGAGGGCTGCCGCGCTCGTCGCTGAGGGCGACGCGCGCCACAGAGTGGTGCGGAAGAGAGGACTTGAACCTCCACCCGGTTGCCCGGACTAGCTCCTGAGGCTAGCGCGTCTGCCATTCCGCCACTTCCGCACAGAAGGGAGGGGCCCGCTCGACAGCGGGAATCTCGGATTGTAGCAGAAGGCAGGTCAGCGGGCCAACCTCCGGGCGGCCTGCCTGGGCCACCTGGACCTGGGTCACCTGGACCCGGGCGCTATACTCGATCGATGGCGTCGCCGCGATTGGCGCCGCTCTTGCGAAAGGGTCGAACTGTGGCCGCCCGTCGAGGCGTTTGGCTCGTGCTCGGATTGATCGTCGTCGCCGCGACGCTGTCGGTGGCGGCCGTGTGGTTCACGGCGTCGTTGGGCGGCGGCCGCGCGAGCGTGCCGTCGAGCACGGCGCTGGTCCTCCGGCTGGACGGCGACCTGGGCGAAGTCGAGGGGGCCGGGCTGTTCGATCGGTTCGTCATCGGGCCGCCGACGGTGCGGGCCCTGGTCGACGCCCTCGGCCGCGCCAAGACGGATCGGCGCGTGAAGGGGCTCGTGATCGAGCCGGTCGGCGGGGCGCCGTTCTGGGCCCGCAGCCAGGAGATCCGCGACGCGATCCTGGACTTCCGCAAGTCCGGCAAGAAGACGATCGCCTTCCTCGAGTACGGCGGCGAGCAGGAGTACTTTCTCGCCACGGCGTGCGAGAAGATCGTGCTGCTGCCGTCGAGCGTGCTCGACCTCAAGGGCCTGGCGACGTACGAGGTGTTCCTGCGCGGCGCCTTCGACAAGGTCGGCGTCCAGCCGGACTTCATCCACATCGGCGACTACAAAACGGCGATCAACACCTTCACCCAGAAGACCTTCACGCCCGCGCACCGCGAGATGGCGGCATCGCTGAACCACGACGCCTTCGATCAGCTGGTCCAGGCGATCGCGGTGGCCCGCAAGAAGTCGCCGGAGACGGTTCGCGCGCTGTTCGACCAGGGGCCGTTCCTCGCCGAAGACGCGCTGGCCACGGGCCTGGTCGACGCGCTGCTCTATCGCGACGAGGTGGAGGAGCAGGTCGGGCTCGGCGACGAGAACACCACCGACTTCGCTGACTATGTCCGCGCCCTGCCGCAGACCTTCAGCCTCAGCGCGCGGCCGAAGATCGCAGTGATCTACGCGGTAGGGACCATCGCGTCTGGCCAGGGCCAGATCGGAGACGTGGCCGGCTCGGACACGCTGGTCGAGCACATCGACCAGGCGGCGGACGATCATTCGGTCAAAGCCATCGTCCTGCGCGTCGACAGTCCGGGCGGGTCGTCGATCGCATCGGACGTGATCTGGCGGGCCCTGATGCTGGCCCGCGAAGAGAAGCCCCTCATCGTCTCGATGGGCGACCTCGCCGCGTCCGGCGGCTACTACATCGCCATGCCCGGGCACGTCATCGTGGCGCAGCCCGGCACCCTGACCGGCTCGATCGGCATCTACACCGGCAAATTTGCCATCGGCGGCACGCTCGAGAAGCTCGGCGCCTCCATCGAAGTCGTGTCGGAAGGGAAGATGGCGGAGATGGACTCGCCGTCCCGGCCCTTCTCGGCCGCCGAGCGCGCCAAGGTCGAGGAGCAAGTCCAGGCGTTCTACGATCAGTTCGTGGCCAAGGTCGCCGAGGCGCGCAAGACGACGCCAGCGAAGATCGACGCCGTCGCGCGAGGTCGGGTGTGGACCGGACGGCAGGCCAAGGGGATCGGCCTGGTCGACGAGCTCGGCGGCCTCGACCGCGCCATCGTGATCGCCAAGCAGCGCGCCAAGATCGCGCCGTCGGCGGATGTGGAGCTGGTCGTGTTTCCGCCGCGTCCGTCTTTCTTCGACGCGCTGAGCCACCCGCTCGGCCAGACCGAGGAGTCGGGCGCCCGCAGCGCCCTCGCGCTCCTGCAGCCGGCGGATCGCCGCGTGCTGCGCCAAATCCTGGCGCCGATGCGGCTGTTCGGGCGCAGGGAACCCCTCGCCCTCATGCCGTTCGTGTTCACGCGCTAAGCACGCTGCCGCCCCGCGTGAGGCGCCGCCAGCCCTACAACCCGCTGGCGCGGGCGATCACGTCGGGATACTCGTTGATCGTGAGCGAGGTCTTGGCCTTGTTCATGTAGGCCGTGAAGAAGCGGCTGCGTCGCGACTGCAGCAGCTCGCGGCGCAGCGAGTCGCGGGCGGCGGCGAGCTCGGTGTCGTTGACCGCCGTCTTCTCGACGACCTTCACCACCGCGGCCCCGTTCTCGGTCGGGATCGCGCCGCTCGTCGCGCCCACCGGCATCGCAAACGCCTCGGCGTCGACGGCCTGGCTGACGCCGATGTCGGCGATCACGCTATTGCGCGCGAGGAGCTCCGTGGTCCGCACCTCCTTGCCGGCGGACGTGGCCGCGGCGGCCAGTGGCGTCCCGGCCTTGACCGCGGCCGCCACTTCGCCGGCTTTGGCGCGAGCGGCCGCGGCGGCCTTCTCGGTGACCGCGTCGGCGCGCACCTTCTCCTTCACTTCCTCGAACTTCGGTCCGCGCGCCGCTTCCTTGCCCGACACGGCGATGAAGGCGAAGGCGTTGCCGGTGCGGATGGCGTCGCTCACGGCGCCGTCCTTCAGATTGAAGGCCTCGGTTCCGACCTGCGACGTCGGGCCGAACTCCGGCAGCGGATCGCCGCGCTGGAAGAAGGCCGATTCCTTCACGGTCAGGCCGTTCTCGCGGGCCGCGGCGTCGAGATCGGCGGGCGAGGCGATGCGCGTGTCGAGGGCGGTCGAGAGGGTGGTCGCGCGCTCCTGCGCCTGCTGCCATTTGAGCTGCTCGGTGATCTGGTCCTTCACCTCGGCGAGCGCGCGCTGGCCGGCGGCGCGCTTCTCGAGCACCTTGATGACGTGGAAACCGAAATCGGTCTCGACCAGGTTCGACGTCTCGCCCGGTGCCATCCCGAACGCGGCGTCCTCGAACCCCTTGACCATCGCGCCGCGGCCGAAGAACCCGAGGTCGCCGCCGCTCGCCTTGCTGGCGTCGTCATCGGAGTACTTGCGGGCCAGCGCGGCGAAGTCGGCGCCCGGGGCCTTGGCCTCTTTGAGCACCGCGTCCGCCTGCGTGCGCACCGCCGCGGCCTCCTTGCCGGCCGTCTTCAGCAGGATGTGCTGCGCGTGCACCTGTTCCGGATTGGCGAACTGCTGCAGGTTGGCCTGGTAGTGGGCCTCGACCTGTTGCGCCGTGGGCGTGATCGAGGCGCGGAGCGCCTGCGTATCGACGAGCAGATAGCGGATCTTGCGCCGCTCGCCGAAGCGATAGCGTGACGGATCCTTCGTGAAGAGCGCCTGCGCCTCGGCATCGGTCGCGGTCAGCCCGGTGCGGAACTGGTCGGCGGTGAAGCCGACCACCTCGAGCTTCACTTTTTCGTTGCGACGGCGATACTCGGCGTCGGTCTCCTGCTCGGAGACGGTGACCCAGCTCGTGACGGCGTCCTGGAGTTTCTGCGCGAGCAGGTCGGCGCGCACGTCCTCCTCGAAGTCGTCTTCGCGCAGCGGCGGGCGCTGCGCGCGCAGCACCTGCCGGTATTTCGTCGAGCCGACGAAGTGGCCGTTCTCGCGGAAGACCGGGAAGTGCTGGATCGCGTGGACGACCTCGGTGTCGGTGACCCGCAGGCCGCGGCGCACCGCCTCGGCCTCGATCGCCTTCTTGTCGACCAGCTGCGTCAGCACCTGGCGATCGAAGCCAAGCTGTTTGAGGGTTTCCGGCGGCAGGCTGCCGCCGCCCTGGGCCTGGAACATCTGGAGCCGCTGACTCAGCTCGCGCCGGAACTCGCCGGCGGTGATCGCCTGGCCGTTGACCTCGGCCACAGTCTCATTGAGCTGAACCGTCCGGCTCTCCCACGGCACGAAGAATGCGGCCATCGCAACGGCCACGATTCCCATGATCCATTTCAGCCAGCCGCGGTGGCGGCGCATCCGATCGAGCATCGTCATCGTGAAGACATCCTGGGCGACGCGCGCGGACTACAGTCGGCCGGCCGAACGCCCGAAAAGAACGGGTGATCTTACGGGATGACGGCAACCCGCGGCAACTCGCTTGCAAATGCCACCCGGTTGCCGCCGCCCCGAAGCCCCTCGCCCGACAGGCCGCCGACGCGGCGCTGGCTCGACGGGCGGAGGCGGGTCAACTCCCACGTATCCAATGTGATAGCATCAATACCCCCGCTGAGCCCCCGCGTGGACCTGTCGGCGCGTCTCGCGCATCTTCCCCACACCCTCGACGCCGATGTCCGGCGAGCGGAGGTGTTCGCCGAGATCGTCCGCCAGGCACACGAAACGCTCGAACCGCGGAAAGTGGCGGAATGGCTGGTCGGCCGCCTGCAGGCGTGGGTGCCCCTGGCGTCGTGGACGGTGCTTGAGGACGATCTGATGGGCCCGCCGCGCGCGCTGGCCACCGGACCTTTGGACGGCGACGCGCTGGCGATGGTCGCGTCCGTGGCCAGTCGCGTCATTCGACTCGGCGAGGAACTGGTTACCGCGAACTTGCAGGATCATCTCGTCTCGGCGCCGCCGGTCGCGGCTCTCGGGCTGCCGCTGGTGGCCCGCGGGGCGGTGATCGGTGCGGTCGTCGGCCTCGCCGCCGAGCGCGCCGCGACGCCACCGAGCTATGACGCGGCCACCCGGCGGACCCTGGCCCTGTTGCTCGACCCCGCCGCCGTCGCGCTCGACAACGCCCGCCGCATGGCGCAGGCCGAGGCGCTTTCGGTCACCGACGACCTCACCCGACTCTTCAATGCCCGGTTCCTCAAGCAGGCACTGACGCGTGAGCTGAAGCGATCCGTGCGATCCGGTCGGCCGCTCTCGGTGATCTTTCTGGACCTCGACGGTTTCAAGGGCGTCAACGATCGCTACGGCCATCTGCGCGGCAGCCGCACGCTGGTGGAGTTTGCGGGTATTCTGCGCGCGTGTGCGCGCGAGACCGACATCCTGGCCCGCTACGGCGGTGACGAGTTCGCGCTGGTCCTGCCGGAAACCGACCAGTCGGGCGCGCAGAGCGTGTCGGAGCGCATTCGCGCGCGCGTGGCAGAGTTCGGCTTTCTCGCCAGTGAAGGCCTCGACGTCCGCCTGACGACGTCGATCGGCTTCGCCTCGCGCGACAGCGGGCGGCAGTCGGTCACCGACCTGCTGCACGCCGCCGACGAGGCCATGTACTGGGTGAAGGCGCACGGCAAGAATGGGATACATGGGTCGTAACCGCGGCGGTTCCGCGGCCGGCGCGGTGAGGAGCACAAGGTGAGCCTTCGTTCGTTGTTTTCGTTGTTCTCGAGCGATCTCGCGATCGACCTCGGCACGGCCAATACCTGCGTCTACGCGCGCGGCAAGGGCATCGTCGTCAACGAGCCGTCGATCGTCGCGATCAACAAGGTGAACGGCCGGGTCGAAGCGGTCGGCCGCGACGCCAAGGACATGCTCGGCCGCACCCCGGGCAACATCGTCGCCATCAAGCCGATGAAGGACGGCGTCATCGCCGACTTCGACGTCACGGAGAAGATGCTGGCCTACTTCATCAAGAAGGCCCACAACCGCAACGTCTGGGTGCGGCCGCGCATCGTCATCGGCGTGCCGTCGGAGATCACCCAGGTCGAGAAGCGCGCGGTGAAGGACAGCGCCTACCGGGCCAAGGCCAGCGAGGTCTACCTGGTGGAGGAAGCGATGGCGGCGGCGATCGGCGCCGGCATGCCGATCACCGAGCCGTCGGGCAACATGATCGTGGACATCGGCGGCGGCACCACCGACATCGCGGTCATCTCGCTCGCCGGCATCGTCTACTCGAAGGCCGTCCGCGTTGCCGGCAACGAGATGGACGAGGCGATCATCCAGTACGTCAAGAAGACCTACAACCTCCTGATCGGCGAACGCACGGCGGAGGCGATCAAGATGGAGGTCGGGTCGGCCTATCCACTCGACGAGCCGATCACGATGGAGATCAAGGGCCGCCACCTGATTGAAGGCGTGCCCAAGACGATCACCATCAGCGACGAGGAGATCCGCGAGGCGCTGGCCGAGACGGTCAACGTCATCGTCGACGCCGTCCGCGTCGCCCTCGAACGGACGCCGCCCGAGCTCTCCGCCGACATCGTCGACCGCGGCATCGTGCTCACCGGCGGCGGCTCGCTGCTCAAGAACCTCGACAAGCGGCTCCGGGAGGAGACCGGCCTGCCCCTGGCCATGGCCGAGGATCCGCTGTCCTCGGTCGTGCTCGGAGCCGGAAAAATGCTGTCGGACTTCAACCTCCTGCGAAAAGTGTCGATCGACTGATCGCGCCGTTTCGCGCCGCCGCGCATTCCGGCTCAACCGTGCTCGAGATCCATCGCCGCACCGGATATCTGCTCCTGGCCACGCTCGTGGCACAGGTGATCCTCATTTCGGCCCAGGTGCGGACGACGTCGGGCTCGCGCGTCCTGCAGGCGGTCACGTTCGGCGTGTTTTCGCAGGTCCAGCTCGGCACCGCCTGGGTCTTCGGCGGCGTCGGCTCCATCTGGAACGGCTATTTCGCCCTGCGCGGGGCGCACGAGGAGAACCAGCAGCTGCGGCAGGCGCTGGACCTGGCGCGGGTCAAGCTCCTGGAGCAGCAGGCGCAGGCGATGCGTGCGGCCCAGCTCGAGCGCGTGCTCGGCCTGCGCGAGCGCACGCCGCTGCGGACCGTTGCCGCGACCGTGATCGCCGGCGACGCCACCGGCATCTTCCGAACCCTGACCATCGACAAAGGATCGTCGAGCGGCCTGCGCAAGGACATGGCGGTCATTGCGCCCTCCGGCGTGGTCGGTCGGATCGTCGAGCCGCCGCCGCTCTACGCGGCCAAGGTCCAGCTGCTCATCGACCGGGAAGCGGCCGCCGGCGCCATCGTCGAGCGGTCCGGAGTCGGCGGGGTGGTCGTGGGTGTCGGCGAGCCAGGGGACGCCCTGCTGCGGCTCGACTACGTCTCGAATCTCTCGGACGCCAAGGCCGGCGACCGCCTGGTGACGTCCGGTCTCGACAGCATCTTCCCGCGCGGCATCACGATCGGCCAGCTCACCAAGGTCGAGAAGGGCCGCGGCCTCTACAAGGACGTGTGGGTGGCGCCGGCGGTCGACTTCGGCGAAGTCGGCGCGGTCCTAGTCGTCCTCGACCCGCCGCAGACCATCGGCCCCTCGCCCGTGAGCGCGCCAGTCGCCGGCGGCGCCCCATTTGTGCGGACCGGGGCGCCCCGTTCAGCCACGACGCCTGCGCCGGCGACGCCCGCAGCTGCCGCCCCGGTCGGGCCTGCCCCTACCGCCGGCGGCCGGCCGTCGGCGCCGCGCCCCGCACCATCCGACTCAACCCCGCCGCAGCCGCGGCCGGCCCAGAAGCCTCCGACCCCCACGCCGACCCCTCCGGCAGCCGAGCCGGCGGCGCCGCCGACGCCGCCCGCCGGGGGACCGCGATGAAGGGCGCCATCGTCGGGCTGGCGATCATCGCCGCCCTCGCGCTGCAGACCTCGCCATTCTTCGGCCGGAACGGCGCCGGCATCGACCTCGTCCTGGTGGTGGTGGTGTGGTCGGCGCTGCAGTTCGGGCCCGCTCCCGGGCTTCTGACCGGCGCCGCCGCCGGGCTCGCGCAAGACGTGCTCTCGGCCGGTATCATCGGAGTGAGCGGATTCTCGAAGACGCTGGTCGGTTTTGCTGCCGGCGTCCTCGGCTCGCAGTTCATCGTCGCCAACGCCCTGCCGCGGTTCGTGGTGCTGCTGGTCGGCGCGGCGGTGAACGAGGTGATCTTCCTCGGACTGAACGCGGCGATCCATCGCCGCGGCTTCGACATGCCGTGGCGGCAGGCCGGGGCACGCGCGCTGGCCACTGCGGTCGTCGGCATCGCGCTGATGATCGCCTCGAACGCGATTCCCGCGTTCCTGATGCGCCGCCGGCTGCGACGGGGGTACTAGTGGGCCGTCCTGATATGTCGTGGATGCCCCGATCGGGAGTACGGCGATGATTGTCCCGGACGATCGCACCAATCTGAACTCGCGCTTGACCGCCATGCAGGTGGGTCTCGGCGTCATGTTCTTTCTGCTGGTCGTGTCTTTCTGGGTCATCCAGGTCCTGCAGCACGACAAGTTCCTCGAGGAAGCCGAGAACAATCACACCCGCGAGATTCCGCTGCGCGCGCCGCGCGGCGCGATGTTCGATCGCCACGGCCAGGTGCTGGTCGAGAACCGCGAGGCGCAGAACATCTCGCTCGTGCGCGAGCAGGCCTCCAACCTCGATCGCTCGATGCGGCTGCTCGCGGCGGTCACGGGGATCGAGGAGAAGTTCGTCCGCGATACCGTCGAACGCGGCAAGCTGCTGCCGCGCTACCAGCCTATCCGCATCATCGCGGACGCCACGATGCCGCAGATCGCCTCGGTGGCGGCGCGCAAGCACGAGCTCGGCGACGTGCTGCTCGAGCCGGTCCCGACCCGCGCCTATCCGCGCAACTTCGCCGCGCACCTCTTCGGCTACGTCGGCGAGATCACCTCGAAGCAGCTCGAGAACCCCGCCTTCGAGCGGGTCAGACCGGGCTCGCTGATCGGGCAGGCCGGCATCGAGGCCACCTACAACGAAATGCTCATGGGGCAGGACGGTGCCCGCATCGTCACCGTCAACAGCGTGGGCCGCGAGATCCGGGAGATCCGCACCGACGAGCCGGGCGAAGGCCGTCGCGTCCAGCTGACCATCGACGCCGAGGTCCAGCGCGCGGCGGAGGAGGGCCTCCGCATCGCCGGGTACAACGGATCGGCGGTGATGCTCGATCCGCGCAACGGCGAGATCCTGGCCCTCGCCAGCGTCCCGGCGTTCGACCCGAACGACTTCGCCAGCGGCATCGCCGCCAAGACCTGGGGGCAGCTGATGACCGACCCTCTGCGGCCGCTGTCCAACCGCGCCATCCAGGGCCGCTACTCGCCGGGATCCGTGTTCAAGATTGCGGTCGCGGTCGCCGGTCTCGAAGAAGGGCTGATCACGCCCGACACCGCCTTCTTCTGCGGCGGTGGCGCGACCTTCTACGGCCGCTTCTTCAAGTGCCACACCGGCGGCCCGCACCACAGCATCTCGCT
This sequence comes from Vicinamibacteraceae bacterium, assembly GCA_031407765.1. Taxonomy (GTDB): domain Bacteria; phylum Acidobacteriota; class Vicinamibacteria; order Vicinamibacterales; family Vicinamibacteraceae; genus JBDSLU01. The sequence continues at coordinate 3,390 of JANOIR010000418.1, read as the reverse complement.
GCGCAACGCCATCGAGAAGTCGTGCAACGTCTACTTCTACTCGGTCGGCAACCTGCTCGGCGTCGACCGCATGCACAAGTGGGCGTCGGCGCTCGGCCTCGGCGAGCTCTCCGGCATCGATCTGCCCAGCGAAATCCAGGGCATCATGCCGTCGACCGAGTGGAAGCGGCAGAAATACAACGAGAAGTGGTACGCCGGCGAGACCATCTCGGTCTCGATCGGTCAGGGTCAGGTCTCGGTGACGCCGATCTCGCTGGCGGTGATGGCGATGACCGTGGCCAACGGCGGCACCCGCCACCAGCCGCATCTGGTGCGCGCCATCGACTCCGGCGACGGCAAGGGCTGGCAGCCGTTCCCCGCGCCGAAGCCGCGCTCGGTCGCGCACATGAAACAGTCGACCATCGACGCCGTGCACGACGGGCTCTACATGGTCGTCAACGAGCGCGGCACGGCCGGGCGCGCCCGCGTCGTCGGCCGCGACGTCGCCGGCAAGACCGGCACGGCGCAGGTCATCTCGAACCAGGGCAAGGCCCGCGCCGGCAAGACCACGCGCGACCTGCGCGACCACGGCTTCTTCGTGTTCTTCGCCCCGGCCAGGAACCCCGAGATCGCCGGCGTCGTGTTCGCCGAACACTCCGAGCACGGGTCGAGCGCGGCGCCGATCGCGAAGTACATGATCGAGACCTACTTCGCGAAGAAGGAAGGCAAGCCGATGCCGGTCTATCCTGAGGCGGGCAAGAACCCGCTGCCGGTGCCGACCGACGAGGACGTGATCATCGCCGAGATGCCCGGGTCCGGGCCGGCCCTGATCGCGGTGACGCCGCCGATCCGGCCGGTCGGACACCGCGGCGGCAACTAGGGCCCGGCATGTTCGACGAGCGCCGACTCCAGCACCACATCGACTGGCCGCTCCTGACGGCCGTCCTGGCCCTCGCCGGCATCGGGCTGGTGATGATCTACAGCGCCACCTGGAACCCGCTCATGGGGCCGGCCGGGCAGGTCGGCCCGCGCTTCTGGACCCACGTCTACGCGTTCGGCATCGGCGTCGGCGCGCTGTTCACCTGCCTGTTCCTCGACTACCGGCGGCTCTGCGAGAACTCGCTGTTCATCTATCTCGGGGTGGCGGCGGCGCTGATCTACGTGCTCGTCGCCGGGTCGACGCAAGGCGGCGCGCAGCGCTGGATCCAGCTGGGCTCGTTCAACCTGCAGCCGTCCGAGTTCATGAAGATCGCGCTGGCGCTGGCGCTGGCCACCTACTTCGCCGAGAACAATCGCGGCGCCCAGAACTATCGCGACCTCGCAATCGCCGGGGGCATCGCCGCCGTCGCGTTCTTCCTGATTTACCAGCAGCCGGACCTGGGCACCGCGGTGACGCTGCTGCCGATCCTGCTCGGCATTGCGTTCGTCGCCGGGCTGCGGCTGAAGCTCCTCGTGATCATCGCGCTCGTCGCTGTCGTCAGCGCCCCTGTCGCCTGGACGTTCGCGCTCAAGCCGTACCAGAAAGAGCGCATCGAGACGTTCCTCAACCCCGAGAAGGATTCGCGCGGCGCCGGCTACCAGCAGCTGCAGGCGCGGATCTCGGTCGGCTCGGGTGGCCTGTCCGGCAAGGGCTTCCGGCACGGCACGCAGGGGCAGTTCCGCTTCCTGCCCGAGCCGCACAGCGATTTCATCTATTCGGTGCTCGGAGAGGAACAGGGGTTCCTCGGCGTGCTGGCCACGCTCGGCCTGTATTTGTTCGTGGTCCTGCGCACCCTGGAGGTGGCGCGGTTGGCCAAGGATCGGCACGGGACCTACCTGGTCGTCGGCCTGATCTCGTGTTTTTCGTTCCAAGTGCTGTACAACATCACCATGTCGGCAGGGTTGGCGCCCGTCAAGGGCCTCACCCTGCCGCTCATGAGTTATGGCGGGTCGTCGATCATCGCGACGCTCGCCGCTTTCGGACTCATCCTCAACGTGAGGATGCGACGCTTCACGAATTAGGGGTCCTGGTCGGAGTAGAGCGGCTCTATTCCGACCAGGGCCATGAGCCGCGGCGGCGCACTGTCGCCCGGCTCGAGGTGGTTTCAGGTGCGAACCGACGTCGGCGCAACGCTGATTCTGGTGGTGGCCCTCCTGGCGGCCGTGCTGGGGGACATGACGTCCCTGCGCGCGGCGGCCGCCTGGGCTCCGGCGGAGTCTGCCTGGCAGCCGGGGGCGTTCGCGGCCGGGAGCAGGGTTGATGAACAAGGAGATGATCGTCTCCTCGAACGACCACGAAACGATGGTCGCGATACTCGAGGACGACCAGGTGGTCGAACTCTTCATCGAGCGCGAGCGGAATCGCGGGGTGGTGGGGAACATCTACAAGGGCCGTGTGTCGAAGGTGCTGCCCGGGATGCAGTCGGCCTTCGTCGATCTCGGCCTCGAGCGTGACGGGTTCCTCTACGTCACCGACGTCGTCAGCACGACCGACCAGTTCGACCAGCTCGAAGCGTCCGACGCCGAGGCGCCCGTCGTCGCCGACGTCGTGCAGCCCTCGGTCGGGCCGTCGGTGGACGGGGCGGCGGGGGAGCTGGCGCACGACGAGCTGATCGACGGCACGCTGGACGCCGCCGGTGTCGTCGAGGACGACGACGATGACGCCGCCGACGACGACAGCAGCGCTGGCGAGCCGGCGCCCGTCCCGGAGGCGGTACGCGCCGCCGTGCCGGTGGCCGCTGCGGTGCCGGTGACCCCGGTCAAGACCAGGTCCGAGAAGCCGGGCGATCGTCCGACCGGCGAGCTGACCATCGACCAGCTGCTCAAGGAAGGGCAGGAGGTCGTCGTCCAGGTCGTGAAGGAGCCGCTCGGCACCAAGGGCGCCCGGATCACCTGCCACGCCTCGATCCCGGGCCGCTTCCTGGTCTTCATGCCGACGGTGGACCACGTCGGCGTGTCGCGCAAGATCGAGTCGCGCGACGAGCGGGCCCGCCTGCGCGGCATCGTCCGGACGTTCCGCGAGCAGCACAACTTCACCGGCGGCGTCATCATCCGGACGGCCGCGTCGGGCCGCCCCGAAGCCGACATCCTCGGCGACCTCAACGACTTCCACCAGATCTGGCAGGAGATCCGCCACAAGCTGGAGGCGACCAGGGCGCCGTCGGCCGTCTATCGCGAGCAGAGCCTGGTCGCCAAGCTGCTGCGCGACCTGCTGACCGACGAGTACCAGACCATCCGCATCGACAGCCTGGCCGAGTACCGCAAGGTGCAGCAGCTGGTCGAGCGGATGATGCCGACGCTGCTGCCGCGGGTGAAGCTGTACACGAAGGACTACCCGATCTTCGAGGAGTACGGCGTCCGCAACGAGATCGACAAGGCCCTGCGCAGCAAGGTCTGGCTGAAGTCGGGCGGCTACATCGTCATCAACCAGAC
>JANOIR010000404.1:0-3395 GCA_031407765.1 Vicinamibacteraceae bacterium | reverse complement strand
GGCCGCCGCCCCCCCGCGTCCGCCCCCCGGTGCGCCCGGGTGCTGGGCGGGTGCTCGGACCTGGCCCCGCGCACGCTCCGAGCTACATTGGAGAAACTGCCACTTCAGGGGCGCAGGCGGCGGTGGATCCGCAGCGCCTCGCGCCCGGAGGTCAGCTCGGTCTCGAGGCGATATTCCTCGGCGAACCACGGCTCGGCGAGGAAGGTATTGAGCCCGGCGCCCGGCTTCTCGAGGATGTAGTCGGGCCGCGCGTTGCGGAACGCCCGCGCGAAGTCGTGCGCCTTCACCGCCGGCGCGATCGACGGATCGATGAGGCCGAGCGCGTCGACCATCGGCCGGCCGCCGTAGAACCCGATGTAGCCGATCTCGTAGTAGCCGACGCGGCTCTCCGGACGCGTCTGCGCCGCCAGCCACCGGCCGGTGTCGATGTAGAGCCGGACGTTGTCGTTGAGCCGCGACGTCCGCGGCAGCGCCGCCAGCGGCGGCAGCGAGATCGCAAGCGCGGCCACGACGGCAGCCGCGAGCGCCAACGTCCGCTGCGAGCCGGCGTCGCGGCGGATGACGGCCGCCACGAGCGACGTGGCCTGGCCGAGCCCGGAACCCGCGAGGAGACTCAGGCCGAGGACCGCCGGCGCCGCATACCAGTGATAGAACGGCACGCGTATCCAGACGTAGGCGGCGGTGAAGGCCAGCGACCACGCCAGCAGCGGCAGGAACGATCGCACCCGCCAGATCGCCAGCACGCCACCGGCGACCCAGATCCAGAGCGTCGGCGGCGTCACCGGCGCGAAACCGAGGTTCGGCCGGGTGCTGTCCCACAGGAACAGCCGCAGCCAGTCGACGAGGCCGCGGCCGAACGAGCCCCAGAGGCCGCTGTCCCGCTGCGCCAGCTTGGCCGGCAGCGTCGACGGCAGCGGCGTCCCGTAGGCGTGCCACGCCAGCCCGACGAACGGGAGCAGCACCAGCGCGGCGATCGCGGCTTCACGCCACGGCAGACGGCGGCCGCGGATGGCCATCGTGCCGAGGACCATGACGATGGCGAGGACGCCGTCGGGCCTGGTCACGGCGGCCAGCGCGGCGAGCACCGCGGCGGCGATGCCGTGTCCGCGCCGCTCGGCCAGGTAGGCCCCGGCAACCAGCGCCAGCAGGAACGGCATCTCGCCGCCGAAGGTCACGAACATCAGCGGGCTGGCGACGTAGAGCAGGCCGGCGGCAACGCCGGCGCGCCGCCCCGCCGGGTCGTCCTCCGTGCCGCCGAGGGCCGGCAGGATCAGCCCCATCGCGAGCATTGAGGCGCAAGACAGCACGCCCGAGGCGAGGGGGATGCGATCCGGCCCGAACAGCCACCCGAGAGCGGCGAGGATCAGGCCGTAGAGCGCCGCCGTGCTGCCCAGGTGCCATTCGCCCGGGTTGTAGACGAAGCCGTGCCCCGTGGACAGGTTCGCCGCCATCCGGAACGTGATGAACGCGTCGTCGTAGCTGTAGATCCCGCCGGCGAAGGCGACCCACCCTGCGACCGCGATGAGTGCCCCGAGCGAGAGCGCCCGCTCCACGGCGCTCATCTTACAGGCGCTGGCGGCCGGGGTGGCATCCGCCGCGGGCCGCGTGGGCGTCGATCCACCGACACCCCTGACGAGGGAGCGCCAGAAAACCGTCGGCGCCAGAATGACGGCTCGGCGGCATTCCCGCGCGTTTGCCGGCATTTCCGTGCAATCTCAGGCAGCCGCCGGCCACGCCGCGGCCGGAACGGCGATTGCTTTTACGCTTCTGCGCGGGGACGCACCACCGCGCCCCCTAAGGAGACCTCGATGAAGGTGACGCCGCTCGATCTGCGCCAGGCTCAGTTCCGGACCAGGATGCGGGGCTTCGACCCCGACGAAGTCACGGCGTTCCTCGCCGACGCGGCCTACGAGCTGGAGCAGGCGCTCAAGGAAATCGATCGCCTGCGCCAGGAGGCCATCCGCAACGACGGCATCCTCGACGAGTTCCGCGAGCGCGAGAACGCGCTGCGCAATACGCTCCTCACCGCGCAGCGACTCGCCGACCAGATCAAGGAGAACGCCGAGACGGAGGCCAAGACCCTCCTCCGCGAGGCCGAGAGCCGCGCCGACATGATCCTGCAGAAGGCGCAGAACCGCCTCACCGAGCTCGATCGCGACATCAACGAGATGCGGCTGCGCCGCCGCGACGTCGAGGGCTCGCTCGAATCCTCGATTGCGTCGCTCTCCTACGCCCTCGACTTCATGCGGACCCAGGATCACCAGGCCGAACGCGACGAGAAGCTCCTGCTCCACCGGCCGAAGATGGACGCGACGACGGCGCAGGTTCCCGTCGCCCGGCCAGCCTAGCCGGGTACGCTGGGGGCATGCCTCCGGCGGCCCGGATCGCCATTCGCGTCATCCCGCGCGCGCGCCGGTCCGAGATCGCCGGGCGGCGCGGGGACGCGATCCTCGTACGGCTGGCCGCTCCGCCGGTCGACGGCGCCGCCAACGCGGCCCTGATCGCCTACCTCGCCGAACGTCTCGACATTCCGCAGCGACAGATCGCCATCGTGCGCGGTGCGGCCGCGCGCGACAAGACCGTCGCGATCGAGGGGTTGATGCCCGCCGAGATCGCGCGCCGGCTGGGCGTCTAGGAGCCCGTGGGCTGAGGAACCGGGTCCGGGCAGGACTAGCAGCCCGTGGTGGAAGGGCCGCGTGGCACCGAGACGGGCGAGGCGCCCGGCGATCCAGGCGTGAGGAGCGCGAATATCGGGAATATTCGCCCGACGAGCAACGCCGAGCGCCGGGATGCATCGCCCGTCGAATGCAGCGGGACTTCCACCACGGGCTGCTAAGGCTACGGCGTGAGCGATCCGAAGCGGCCCGGCTCGCCTTCCGCGTGGATGGTGAACCTGTGCGTCTGCGGGCGCCCGGGGATGTGCTTCAGCTCGACGTCGTAGCTCACGTCGATGGTGACGGTCTTGGCGCCGCCGACCCCGGGGAGCTTGACCTCGAAGTCCTCACGGGTCAGGTCCAGGTCGTGCTCCTTGGCGACTTTCTCGCACTTGTCCAGCAGCTGCGGCACCGTCGGCCGCATTCCGGGCTGGCTGGGATACGTCGCCAGCTCCTTCAACGCGTCCTTGAACTTCCAGTTCTGGTAGAACAACGGCACGACCCGGAACGCCGCGTTGGCGAGCAGCGCGACAATCGCGAGCTTGATGACCAGCTTCACCATTTCTCTGCGTATCGGCCGGTCTCGAGGCCGGATTAGGGCTCAGCCGGGCCCCGGCGCAGGCATCGTGCAGCGCCGCGCCACGGCGCGCAGGCGCGCGGCTAGTGCCGCCCGCGCGCGGCCGCCGCGACGCGCCCAGCGTCGCGAATAGCAGGACGCGCGCCATGAGGGCGGCCCGCGGC
>JANOIR010000396.1:0-6800 GCA_031407765.1 Vicinamibacteraceae bacterium | reverse complement strand
CATGGTGTCGGGATACTGATGCCTCACATCATCGAGAAAGGTGAAGAACAACTCGTTGCCGTCGTTGTTGCCAGGCTGCGCGCCCTGGGCGTGAAATTGCGTAAAGGCCGGGCCGGTGGTCGTGGTGAGCGGAGCCATCTTGAGGTTGAAAGAATCGAGGTGGACCGAGATCATGCTCTTGATCTGCGGGATCTGCTCGAGAGCGGACGCCGTGAGCGGCAGCTCCGTGATCGGCGGTTGTCCCAATGCGATCAGGTACTCGTTGACGACGCCGAGCGCGTTGCCGTCCTTGGTGCCGAGCGTAAAGAATGCCGACAGGTTGCGGGAGCCGACGAGCGTCTCGTGCACCTGGTGCAATCCTGAACTGTGACACGCTACGGCCGCGATCAGATCCGAGGCTTCGAGTCCGATCCGCGCGCACATGCCCCCGCCGCTCGAGAATCCAGCCACGAACACCTGGTGCGGGTCAATCGAGAGCTGTTGAATGACATCGCCACCGATGTGACGGATGAACTTCACGTCATCGGCGGGCCAGGGGGACGTCGCTGGATAGCCCGCCGGCCGCCGGTTCGGGTCAATCTCTATTGGAAGTTCGTAGTTGTTCCAGCGCGTCGAGAAACGCTGGGTCTCGAGCACGAAGTGTTCGACCGCCGTCGGGAAGACGGCGACGAAGCCTTCCTGCGAGGCCTTTTCCCGCCAACCCGAGATGCGCAGGAACAGTCCGCCGTCGCCACTCGCCCCATGGAGCATGAAGACGGCTGGCGCACCAGGAGCCACTCGGGGCGGTACCCACACGATGTACTTCCGGGTATAGCCGTCAACGGCCATCAGGCGGCAATTGACGCCTGGCACGTACGGGGTGCCGTTCACTCCCGAGCCATCGCAGTGAACGCCGAAGGGCCCCCCAACTTGTGCGCGAGCGGGCGACACTTGCCCGAACACCGCCGCTGACAGCACGAGGATCGCGAGATACCTGACAAGACTGCTCCGAACGGGTGACGGCGTTTCCACAACACTCTCCTGCAGCGATGCGGTTGACTCACGTGAGGTGACCGGTCTGTTTCCTCGTACCGGTCACCATTGGCGGGGGCCGCCTTCAGGCGGCCCCTTTGCGATGCGGCAGCCTATTGGCCAACGACCTCGTTCTCGTAGATCCCGACGGGCGCAACAGGTTCGGGATGACTGTGGTTGTTGAGGATGCGGACCAGACTGCCGTTCCAGGCCTCGAGCGTCGCCTCGAACAGCGCCGTCCCCTCGGGCTTCGTGCCCGCGGGGGCCTTGAACTGCAGCTTCGAGCCTTTCGTCAAGCTGACGCCGCCCTGACCCAGGATCGTGTCGCTGGCCATGTCGATCGTCAGGTCAGGCCGGAATTCGATGTCGGCGGCGCCGCCGGTCTTCACCAGCGTGCCGGCCAGCCCGCGGACCTTGAGAGTGACGTCGGTCATGTCGAGCAACCCGTTGTTCGTGAGCCGGACCATGAACTTTCCCTCCTCTCTCGTGTTGAGCACGTTGCCAGGAATCTCGATGTCGACGATCGTGAGCGTGACGAACTGCTCGGGATAGTCGTGCATCGCGGCGCGGAAGTCGTTGAAGAACGCCTCCGCCGCTCCCGGGACCTGCGGCACCGGAGGAGGCTCCGCAACGACAGGGGATGAGATAGCGCGGATCGATTCGACGGTTCGTGCACCGGGCTGGGCCATGGTGGTGTTCCTTTGTTCTCGTCTTGCGGCCGGCAGTGTTACAGACTGAGCTCGCACCGGCCGGCGACGAGCGCAATGTGTCTTGACGACAGGCATCTACTCCTACATAGGCCGACGGCAGTCGAAACGGCTCACCCTGTACTCTTTTGCTGATGGGATCGTCCGAACCCCGCGCCTGCTGACCAACGGAAGAGGTTGGAGATGGAACCGGACCCGGTTGCGAGGTTGCTGCAGGAGATCAACGGCGGCGACGCGAGTGCGTTCGAGTCACTCGTCTCGCTCGTCTACGGCGAGCTGCGCAGGATGGCCGGATCCCTGATGCGCGGGCAGCCGAACGGCCACACGCTTCAGCCAACGGCGCTCGTCAACGAAGCGTATATGCGCCTCGCTCAGGGAGAGTCCAGGTGGGATGGCAAGGCGCACTTTTTCGGCGCAGCGGCGCGAGCCATGCGACAAGTGCTGATCGCGCACGCCAGGCGCAATTCCGCTCAGAAGCGGGCCGGCGACGCGATCCGGGTGACCTTCAGCGACCTGGACGTACAAGCGCCGGACCCGCACCTGGATGTCCTCGCACTCGACGACGCGCTGACGGCGCTGGCGCGAGTCGATGAGCGCTTCAGCCGCATCATGGAGCTGCGCTATTTCGGCGGCTCCACACTGGCCGAAATTGCGCAATTGACCGGACGGTCGCTGGCGACCGTCAAGCGCGATTGGGCGTATGCACGCGCGTGGCTGTACGACTACATGAGCGCGTGACGTGCTCGCGAGGTCCGCTCAGCGCGACGCACTGTCTGGGCCCAGTCCTGTCTTGTTCCGCTCCTGCTGCCGGCGGCTGACCTCGCTTGCCAGCTCCCGGAAGGCGGGCATCGTTCTCATCCGATCGAACAACGGATCCCCCAGGTCGATACGGAGGTCGGGTGGAAGGTCTCGCCGCACCACCTTCTCGAGATGCGGCATGGCCTCGTCGTAACGCTTCGCCTTCACCAGCGTACGAGCCAGGTGGCCATGCGTTTCCAATGTGGACGTGTGATCCGGTCCATAGGCCTGCTCATGGCCGCGCAAAGCCTGCTCCAACAGCTGCAGGGCCTTCTCGAGGTCGCCGAGGCTCACCCACAGCAGCCCAAGGACTTCAGCACTGTCCGCCGTGCGCGGGTTGTGGGGCCCCATGGTCGCCATGCGGATACGAAAGCCGTCTTCCAGGAATGGCAACGCCGCCTTCAGCTCGCCTTGGGCCATCAGGACCCGGCCCAGGGTCTGATCCGTGAACGAGACAGTGGGGTGGTCGGGGCCGTGGATGCGCTTCAGGATGGCCAGCGACCGCTCGAGCAGCGGACGCGCTTCGCCGTGCCTGTTCAGCGTCCGCAGCGACACTGCGATGTCCTGCAGAACAGTCGCTGTCACCGTATGGTCGGGTCCGTAGCTGGCTTCGAAGATCGCTTGCGCCTGCCGGAACAGGCCCAGCCCGGCCTCGATGCGGCCTTGGCGATCTTGCACGATGGCCAGCCCGCGCAGGCTGTGAGCGACGTCCGTGTGACGGGGCCCCCCGAGGCGTCGCTGAATCGCCAACGCCCGCTCGTGAGCCGACGTCGCTTCGCCATAGCGTTCCATCTGCCCGTGGATCGCGCCCAGGTTGTTCAGGACTTTGGCCACATCCAGGTGGTTCTCACCGAGCACTCGGATGCGTATGGCCAGCGCCTGCTCGAATGACGTCCGCGTCTGTTCCATGTTGCCGAGGCGCTGATGAATGCGGCCCAGTTGAAGCAGGAGAGCGGCGGTCTGAAGGTCGGCATCCCGGCCAGTGGTTCGTGGCAGCGCGAGAGACTTCTCGGCAAAGCGCTTGGATTCTGGATACTGCCCGAGTGCTTCGTAGACCGTGCTGAGCGTTCCGAAGAGACGGGCCTGCACAGCGGGCTGCTCCTTCAGGTCCGTATCAATCGTGCTGGCGCCGCGCTCGAGCAACTCCCGCACGGTCGTCGGGCTACCGGGCGCCCGATCCGGGCTCGACAGCGTCAGCAGCCGCACCAGAAAGTCGGAGACCTGTCGCGACGTCGCGGCCTCCTCTCGTGCCGTCGCTTCGGCGCGAGTCGCACGGACCATGCCGACGGCCGCCGCGAGTGTCCCCACCAGCAGCGCCACGACGGCGACAGACGCTGCGGCGACCTGCACCCGGTGCCGTCGAACGAACTTCGAGAACTGATACGAAAACGTGGGTGGGCGCGCTGTCACGGGCTTTTCGCCGATGTAGCGCTGGAGGTCGTCGGCCAGCGCCAGGGCGGTCTCGAAACGCCGGCCGCGGTCGACTTCCAACGCCTTCATGACGATCCAGTCGAGGTCGCCTCCCAGCTGGCGCTTGAGCCCGGCGGGTGTCGTCGATCGTGCGGCGGCGATTTCCGGTCCGGTAGAGGGGAGGCACACCCGGACGCTGGGTCGCGACGTCGACAGCTCGCCCTTCGCGAGGGTCGAGAGAAATTCGGGGTAGCCGGTCGCCGCTGGATCGGCGGGCAGGCACCCGGCCAGCAACTCGTACAAGATGACGCCAAGTGAATACACGTCGGTTCGGGTGTCGACGTCCAGCCGACCAAATCCGGCCTGTTCCGGGCTCATGTAGGCAGGTGTTCCCAACGGCTGATCGGTGCGGGTGAGTCCCGCAACGCTCCCGGGCCAGTCACGCCCCACCGCCTTGGCAATGCCGAAATCGATGATCTTCGGCGTTGGCGTCTGCGCGATCGCCGTCACCAGGACGTTGGACGGCTTCAGATCGCGATGCACGACACCTTTCAGATGTGCGTGCTGGACGGCATGGCAGATCAGGATGAATAGTTCCACCCGCTCGCCAAGCGAGAGCCGATGCGCATCCGCGTAGTCGAGCAGCGGTACGCCCTCGACCAACTCCATGACGAAGTAGGGCCGGCCGGCAGCTGTTTGTCCTGCGTCGAAGACCTTCGCGACGAACGGATGATCCATGGCCGCGAGCGCCTGCCGCTCGGTCGTGAACCGCGCGACGACCTCCTGGGTGTCCATCCCGAGCTTCACGAGCTTCAGCGCCACGCGTCGGCGCACGGGCTCCAGTTGCTCAGCCTCGTAGACCGTACCCATGCCCCCTTCGCCCAGCACGCGAAGGAGTCGGTACGGGCCGATTCGGTCCTGGAGGTCCTCAGGAATCAGCGCATGAAGGGGCTGGCTGAGGGTTCCCTGCTCGGCGCGGGCATGCGCCACAAGGAGTCGCGAGGCCCGCGCCAGGAGATGGGTATCAGTGCCACACGCGTGTTCCAGATACGCATCCCGCTGTGCCGGCGGCAGGTCGAGGCACGCATGGAACAGCTCCTGCTCGCGATCGTGAACGCGATGCCGTTCGCCCATAGAATCCTTCCGCTTGCGCCGCACTCGCCGGCTCGCGGCGAATCAGTCTACTCTCCGCGGCGCCACCCTGCGTCGCAGGGGACCGCCTAGCAGCCCGTGGTGGAAGTGCCGCGGCATTCGACGGGCGATGCATCCCGGCGCTCGGCGTTTTCCACCACGGACTGCTAACGGACGTGACGCGAGGCGAGCTCTCGAAGCCAGCCCTCGGGATCGCGCTCGGCGATCGCGCGCAGCGTCGATTGGGCCGCGGCCCCCTTTGCGCGAACCAGGCCCTCGACGACGAGCTTGCGGACCTGCGGTGACGCATCAGCGGCGTAGTCCGCGAGCACCCTTTCTGCTTCTGGTGTGGCCAGGCGGCCCAGGGCGTCCAGAGCCGACAGCCGCCCCTGCTCCGCGAGTGTCGGCAGGCCGCGGACGATGTCGGCGACTGCCGCCGGATCGCCCCAGCGGCCCAGGGCGTAGATCGCCCTCGAGCGATAGAGCGGAGGGGCCGTGTCGTCGGCTGCCAGCTCGCGTAGCTGTGCCAGGTGCTCAGGCCGGCGGGCCCGTACGATCTCGTTGAGGGTGCCGGCTTCCTCGGCTTTCAGTGCCGAATTCCCGCAGAAATGTGGAAGTGATCGAGTTTGAGGACATTGTACTTTTTGCCCGAGTTCGGTACGCTGGGCATCGGTGCTGGATCACACCGCGACCGCGTGGCTGCGCCGGCTGGGAGCGTGGCTGGAGCCGTTCGAGGACGGCCTCAGTCGGCGGAGCCAGCGCGGCGCCTTGCGTCGCTATGTGACGGGTCTGCTGAGCGACAGCTCGCGCAAGTCGATGGAGGCGATGTGGGCACGCCTCAGCGATCCGGGCACGTACCAAGCCTTCCAGCACTTCATTACGCACGCCCCCTGGGACGCGGAGACGGTCTGGAAGCGACTGCGCGCCGTGGTGCCCGATCGGACCGGGGTATTGATTCTCGATGGCACCAGCTTCCCGAAACAGGGGACGGCCTCGGTCGGCGTGAGCCGCCAGTACTGCGGCGCGCTGGGCAAGATCGCGAATTGCCAGACGGCGGTCACGGTCGCGCTGTGGACCGGACGGCAGGCCTGGCTGCTCGGCGCGCACCTGTATCTGCCCGAGGCGTGGCTGACGCCCGCGCAGCGCACGCGGGCGCACATCCCCGTCACCGCGACGAGTACGCCCAAGTGGCGACTGGCCCTCACCCTGCTCCGCCAAGTGCGCGCGGCGCGGATCACCGTGACCGCCGTCGTCGGCGACGCGGAGTTTGGCGACAACGCCACCCTGCGCCGGACCCTGCATCGCGCGCAGCTGCCCTACGCGCTCGGCGTCTCGTCGACGCTGACGGTGTTCCTGGGGACGCCGCGCCTGCAGGCCCCGCAGCCGTCGGCCCGCACGGGACGTCCCCGCACGCGGCCGACCCTGCCGCCCGACACGACGACCATCGAGGCGCGCGTCTGGGCGGCCGCCCAGCCGCCGCGTGCCTGGCGCCTCGTCTCGTGGCGCAACGGGACACAGCCCGCGTGGCGCGCCCGCTTCTGTGCCGTCCGCGTCACGCCCGCCCACGATTGGCGGGAGCGCCGCCTCGCGTCCGAGGTCTGGCTGCTCTGCGAGCGCGACCTCGGCGACACGCCGCGGACGAAGCACTACCTCGTCGATCTCCCGGCCTCGACGCCGCTCCGCGCGCTGGTCCGCCTCGCGCATCAGCGCTGGGCCATCGAGCAGCAGTACCAGGAGCTGAAA
>JANOIR010000384.1:0-1751 GCA_031407765.1 Vicinamibacteraceae bacterium | reverse complement strand
TGAAGATTTCCTCGAAGCCGAGCACGTAGCCTTCGCGGTGACCGACTTCGCGGTAAAACGCGCAGAAGTTGCAGCGGGCCACACAGACGTTGGTGTAGTTGACGTTGCGATCGATGATGTAGGTGACGAGGCCGGCGGGGTGGTAGAGTCGACGTGCGCATGAGCGAGGGGCTCGACGGGATCATCGCCAAGGCCGGGGCCGGCCGGCGTCTGGACGCGGCCGAGGCGCTGCGTCTCTACCGCGAGGCGCCGACCGCGGTGCTCGGCCGGCTGGCCGACGCGATGCGGGCGCGCACGCATCCCGAGCGCATCGTCACCTACATCATCGATCGCAACGTCAACTACACCAACGTCTGCGTCGCCCGCTGCAACTTCTGTGCGTTCTACCGCCCGGTCGGTCACGGCGACGGCTACGTGCTGTCGTTCGACGAAGTCTTCCGCAAGATCGACGAGACGATCGCCGTCGGCGGCCAGCAGCTCCTGCTCCAGGGCGGCCACAACCCCGACCTGCCGCTCGACTGGTACGAGGATCTGTTCCGCGCCGTGAAGGCGCGCTACCCGTCGTTCAAGCTGCATGCGCTGTCGCCATCCGAGGTGCTGCACATCTCGCGGCTGTCGCGGCTCTCCACGCCCGAGGTGATCGCCCGCCTGGTCGACGCCGGCCTCGACTCGATCCCTGGCGGCGGCGCCGAGATCCTCGTCGATCGGGTCCGCAAGCTCCTCAACTGCTACAGCAAGTCGACCGCCGACGAGTGGCTGCGGATCATGGGCGAGGCGCATGACGCCGGCCTGCGTACCACGGCGACGATGATGTACGGCAGCGTCGAGACCGACGAGGAACGCATCGAGCACCTGCTGCGGCTGCGCGAGCTGCAGGATCGCACCGGCGGCTTCACCGCGTTCATCGCCTGGAGCTACCAGCCGGAGCACACCGAGCTCGGCCTGCACGAGGCGACGGGCGTCGACTACCTGCGCACGCTGGCGCTGGCGCGGATCGTCCTCGACAACTTCGACAACCTGCAGGCCTCGTGGGTCACCCAGGGCGGCAAGGTCGGTCAGCTCAGCCTAGCCTTCGGCGCCAACGACATGGGCAGCGTGATGATTGAGGAGAACGTCGTCCGCGCCGCCGGGGCCAGCTACTGCATGGACGAAGTCGAGATCGTCCGCAACATCGAGAACGCCGGGTTCGCCGCCAAGCGCCGCAACATGCACTACGACGTGCTCGGCGACCCGATCTTCCGCGAGCGCGACGTTCCGCGCCGGCTGGCCCTCGACGTCGCCAAGGCCGAGGACGACGCCGACCGCATCCCCGACGAGCTCGCTGCGTATGACGCCCGTACGCCGGCGGCGCGCCGCCAGCGCGCGCAGCAGCGCGGCGACGACTCCGTCACCCATTGACCTCGGTGCGGCGCTGCGCTTCGCCCGAGTCCCTCGACGAGATCCTGCGGCCGTGACCACCTGCCTGCGGGCGCCGTGGGTGCTGCCGATCGCCGGCCCGCCGCTGCGCGACGGCTGGGTGACGGTGGCGCGCGGGCGGGTCGTCGCGCTCGGCAGCGGACGCCCGCCCGACGGGCCCGGCGTCGAGACTCGCCACCTCGGTCACAGCGTGCTGCTGCCCGGCCTGATCAACGCCCACACGCACCTCGAGCTGTCGTGGCTGTGGGGCAAGGTGCCGCCGGCGGCCTCGCTGCCGGCGTGGGTCTCGCGGCTCATGGCGCTGCGCGGTGCCAGCGGCGGCGACGCCCAGCCGC
>JANOIR010000355.1:0-2671 GCA_031407765.1 Vicinamibacteraceae bacterium | reverse complement strand
CCGGGTAATCGTGCTGGGGTCGTGCGGGGCGCTGCCCCCCACCACGATCGCAGGAACTGCCGCAATAATGGCCGGATGCGGACATTGCGGGTCCTCCTCGTCGCACTACTTGCGATCGCGATGCGGCCGGCGGCGCAGGAGCCGCGCGCGGTGCTCGTCTTCGCCGCCGTCAGCCTGAAGGGGGCGCTCGACGAGGTCGGCGCGCTCGTCGCGCGGCGCACCGGCGTCGCGCTCAAGGCGTCCTACGCGGCGACGTCGCTCCTGGCGAAGCAGATCGAGGAGGGCGCGCCGGCGGACATCTTCTTCTCCGCCGACGAGCAGTGGATGGACTACGTCGCGGCGCGGCGGCTGATCGCGCCGGCGTCGCGCGTCGACGTGGTCGCCAACCGGCTGGTGTTGATCGCGCCCAAGGATCGCGTGCCGGCATTGACGATCGCGCCCGGCTTCGCGCTCGCGGCAGCGCTCGGCGACGGCGGACGCCTGGCCGTCGCCGATCCTCTCAACGTGCCGGCCGGGCGCTACGGCAAGGCCGCGCTCACCACCTTGGGCGTCTGGGCCAGCGTCGCCTCGCGCCTGGCGCCGGCGGACAACGTCCGCGCGGCGCTCGTCTTCGTCGCCCGCGGCGAGGCGCCGCTCGGCATCGTCTATCAGTCCGACGTCGTCGCCGAGCCCGGCGTCCGCGTCGTGGACACCTTTCCGGCGACGACGCACCCGCGCATCGTCTATCCGGCGGCCCTCACCACCCGCGCCCAGCCGGACGCGAGGCGCGTGCTCGACGTCATCGCCTCAGCCGAGGCGCGCGCCGTCTTCGTGAAGCACGGCTTCCTCGCGCCCTGACAAGGGGCGACGCTGGCCCGCGGCTTCGACCCCGATCAGGGCACGTGTCCCTCGGATCGCGGATCCTCCAGCCGGAAGAACGCGCTCCGCACGGCCTGCTGCTGGCCGAACCGCTCGATGATCAGCCGCGCCTCGAGCGAGCCCAGCGGCAGGCCCGCCAGCGGCAACGCGCCGAGGGGGCCGACGACGCCGCGCCCGTCCGCGGGCTCGAGCGGCACCGGGGCTTCGAGGAGCAGCGGCTTTGGCTCGGGGATCCCGTCAGGGTAGAACTGGAGCCGCGCCTGGAGGCGCTCACCGGGATCCGCGCCGACGACCACGAAATAGAACCCGAGCCGCGCGTCCGGTTTCTGGTACATCGCTTCGCCGAGGTTCGGCGTGATGAGGCGATCGCCGACGACGAGCGGATCGCCGGCCGGCTGCGGCGTCGTGACGCGCTCGAGCCGGCTGAGGAGGACCAGACTGCTGACGCCGAGGCCCGTGGAGTCCCGGCCCGCGACCTGAAGGCGCCAGGGCGCCACGCCGGCCTGCCGGCTCGCCGCGTCGTGCACCGCGCCCCAGACGGTGTAGGCGCCGGGCGGCGTCGGGAGCGTGCGCGTGAAGCGAACCTCGGCCCTCAGGGCCTTGTCCCGCTCGGCCGCCTGCCCCGTGAGGCGATACGGCTGGCTCGTCTTGTGAATCGGCACGCCGTCCTGATCGCGCATGAGCGCGAGCATCGTGAAGTCGGTCCGGTAGCTCGAGCCCTTGACCTCGAACGTCAGCGGCGCGGCCGGCGCCGCCACCACGACCGCGACGTCCTCCACGATCGGCTCGCCTGGATTCGGGGCCGCGATCCGCGGGAACGCGAACGCGCCGGCGCGCACCCGGATCTCGCGCGGCATCGGCGTGTGGTCGACGGCGGCGAGCGCCGGGCCCTCGAAGACCAGCACCGGCAGCACGCCAGGCGACCGGACCGCGACGTAGCCCTGGCGCGCCTGCACGCTCACGTTTCGCCGGTTCACCTTCACGTCGATCGCGCGCCATCGGCCGTCCAGCTCGACGCGCACCGGCGCGTACGTCAACAGGTAGTGGACGCGTCGATCCGCGTCGATCCGGCGCACGCCATTCGCCAGGTCGTTGGTGTTCTCGATCATGAACCCGCCGGTCGGCTTGCTGAGCATCGTCAGGCCGACGCGCGGCGCCCGTCGCAGCGCGTCCTCGTTGCGCTCCAGCATCGCCAGATTGCTCGAGCTGCTGCCGTCGGCGTTGAGCGCCAGGGCCGCCTTCCCGATGTCTATGATCTCGGCGCGCGTCGCCGCGTCCTGGCTGCCGACCCGCAGGCCGGCGGTGTCGATCGCATAGATCGTCACCTGGCCGCGATTGGCGGTGGCCACGACGTCGTTGAACTTCGGAAGGACGGTGTCCGGGATGGCGATGGCGTCGGTGAAATACAGCAGCGTCTTCCGGCCCGGGAGGGTCGAGAGCGCAGCGGTGGCGGTCAGGAGGGCATCGGTGGTCTCGTGCCCCTGGAACTGGCGGTCGAGGACCTCCCACACATTCGTGGACACTTGCAGGATGCCGTTCGCGTCGACGCTCCCGCGGTCTTCGGCCGCGGGGACAGAGCCTGGCGTGTCGCCGCCGTCGCTGCGACGGCCCGTGGAGGGGTCGCGGGTGATCGACGTGACAGCCCGGTCGACGGCCTGTCGAACGCCCGCGGTCAGCCTGGCCTTGTCGGTCGTAAAGGGCTGGAGGATATGAAGCTGGCGGTAGATGAACGCAATGGCGTAGTAGTGGTTGGGATTGACCTCGGTCTTGATGATGTCGGTAAGGTGCGAGCGGATCTGGCGGTTGACGTCGG
>JANOIR010000317.1:0-2348 GCA_031407765.1 Vicinamibacteraceae bacterium | reverse complement strand
CGCGGCCGCGCGCTGTGGGCCAAGGAATGCGTCGAGTGTCACGGCGCCCAGGCCCGCGGGTCGGATACGGGCCCGAACATCATCCGCACGAAGACCGTGAACTACGATCGCCTCGCCCAGCAGGCCGGGAGCGAGCTCGGGCCCTTCCTCAAGGCCGGGCATCCGACGCAGAGCAAGAAGCCGAGCGCGTCGTTCACGGACGCGGACATCGCCGACCTCGCCAACTTCCTGCGGCAGCGCGTCAACGACACGATGCGCGGGTCGCCCATCTTCACCGTCGGTGACATCGTCACTGGCAATCCGAAGGCCGGCGAGGCGTTCTTCAGCGGCGCAGGCGGCTGCGCGACGTGCCACACCGCCTCGGAGCGCAGTCTCGCCGGAATCGCCACCCGCATCCCCGCACCTGTCGACCTGCAGCAGCGGATGCTGTTCCCCGGCACCGCGCGCGGTGGTCGTGGAGGCCGTGGGCGGGGCGCGCCGCCTCCCGGAGGCGCACCGCCAGCGGCGGATCGCAATGCCGTCACCGTGTCCATAGCATCCGTCGGCGGAGCGCCGCTGACTGGTGTCCTCGTCGAGGAGAGCGATTTCTACGTGACGCTGCGTGACGCGGACGGCGCCGTCCGCACGGTGCGCCGCACGCCGGGCATGAAGGTCACCAGGACGAATCCCCTGCAGGCGCACGTCGATCTGCTCGATCGCATCACCGATACGCAGGTCCACGATCTGGTGGCCTATCTGGAGACGCTGAAATGAGGATGCTGGCAACAGCCGGATGGTGCGTGCTCGTCTCGGCAGCGCTGATCGCGCAGCAGCCGGCGTCGGCACCGCAGCGCGCGTCCGACGCGTCCGCGGGCCTGACCCTGGCCGCGATCGAGAAGCCGTCGACCGATTCCTGGCCGACCTACAACGGCGACTATTCGGGACGCCGCTTCAGCACGCTGACGAAGATCAACGCGGCCAACGTCAAGAACATCAGCCTCGCCTGGCTCTACGACCTGCCTGCCGCCGGCACGATCAAGGCGACCCCGCTCCAGGTGGGCGGCATCCTCTACTTCACGACACCGAACCACGTCTACGCCGTCGACGCGCGCACCGGCCAGGAGCTCTGGCACTACACGTTCGCGCGCAGCCGCGGCGGCATCCAGATCGGCAATCGCGGCGTCGGGATCCTCGGAAACACCCTCTATTTCGTCACAACCGACTGCAACCTGGTCGCGCTCGACATCAAGACGGGCACCGAGAAATGGGCGAAGGAGTTCTGTTCGCTCGAGATGATGTACTACGGCTCGATCGCTCCCGTGGTCGTCAAGGACAAGCTGATTCTCGGACCGAGCGGCGACGATCTGGACGTGCCGGCGTACCTCGAAGCCCGGAGCCCCGAGAACGGCGATGTGATCTGGCGTTGGTACGTCACGCCGCAGAAGGCGGGCGATCCTGGTCTCGACACCTGGCCCAACCTCGACATGGCCAAGCACGGCGGCGGCATGACCTGGCAGCCGATCACCTACGACCCGGCGCTGAACCACATCTACGTCACGACCGGCAACCCGCAGCCCGTGGTGGCCTTCAAGAACCGCGAAGGCGCCAACCTTTACACCGCCTCGATCGTCGCGCTCGACGCCGACACGGGGAAGATGGTGTGGCACTTCCAGTCGTCGCCGCACGACACCCACGATTGGGATGCGACGCAGACAGCCGTGGTCTTCGACGGGACGATCGACGGCAAGCCGCGGAAGCTGCTCGCGCAAGCCTCGCGCAACGGCCACTTCTTCGTGCTCGATCGCACCACCGGCAGGGCCCTCGTCTCGTCGGACTACATCAAGACGAACTGGACGCTCGGCTACGACGCCAAGGGACAGCCGATTCAGAACCCGGAGAAACGGCCGCAGGTCGCCGGCGCGCTGGTCACGCCCAACCAGGGCGGCGCGACCAACTGGTTCCCCCCGAGCTTCAGTCCGCAGACCGGGCTCTTCTACGTCAACGCCACGCGCGCCTTCAGCGTCTGGTACATCTACGACGCCAGCGACAACCCGATGGGCTGGGGCGGCACCGATCGGGGCGGCTACTCCCACCAGCCGCAACTCAAGGCCATCGACTACAAGACCGGCAAGATCCGCTGGGAGATGCCACGCTACGGCGGCAACTCCGGCATTCTCACGACGGCGGGCAACGTGCTGTTCAATGCCGCGGCCGGCGGGATCGGCGCCTACAACGCGACGACGGGTGAGCCGCTGTGGAATGCGCGTGTGGGCAGCTCGGTCACGAATGGCCCGATCACCTACGAGCTCGATGGCCTGCAGTATGTCGTGGCGGGTGCGGGGCCCCGCCTCGTCGCCTTCGTCCTGAAC
>JANOIR010000302.1:0-2543 GCA_031407765.1 Vicinamibacteraceae bacterium | reverse complement strand
GGCGCTGGCGGTGGCCATCCTGCTGACCGCGGCGCTGCTGGCCGGCTACGGACCGGCCCGCAGAGCGGCGCGAGTCGATCCGCTGGCCGCGCTTCGCGCCGACTGATCGCTCGACCTCGTCGAGGACTCCGTCATCGTGATCAGTCGTGGCGAAGCGCGATCATCGGATCGACTCGCGCCGCTCTGCGGGCCGGTCCGTAGCCGGCCAGCAGCGCCGCGGTCAGCAGGATGGCCACCGCCAGCGCCAGCGGGCCAGGGTCGTTCGGCTTCATGTCGAAGAGAAACGACTCGACCAGCTGCGATGAGCCAAGGGCAATCGGCAGGCCGATGGCCAGACCGAGTGCGGCCAGCACACATACCTCACGGAGGACCATCCAGATGACCAGGCTCCGCCGGGCGCCGAGCGCGATGCGAATGCCGATTTCTCGCGTCCGGCGGGCCACGTCGTAGGCCGTCGTGCCGTAGAGACCGACGCACGCGATCGCCAGCGCCAGGACGGCAAACGCGCCGCAGAGTCTGGCCAGAACCATTTCCTGGTTCATGGTCTGGTCGATGTCGGCGGCCTGGGTCGTCACGTTCGTGAGCGGCAGGCGCGCGTCGGCCTCCTGCACGATCGTCCGCACCGCGCTCACGTAGCGCAGCGGATCGCCGTCAGTACGGAGCGCGAACGTCACTTGCCCCAGCTCCGAGCCCGCGCCGTACGGGATGTACACCACCGGTGGAATGCTGCGCTTGAGCCCACCGTACCGGGCCGTCGCTGCGACGCCGATGACTTCCAAATCGAGGGGACTCCCATGTCGACCACCGAGGGTGACGTACCGCCCGATCGGGTTCTGCCCAGCGAAGTAGGTCCGGGCGAACAGGTCGCTGACCACGGCAACTGCGGAGGTCCCCCGATCGCGATCCTCGATCTCCCGGCCCTGGAGCAGGGGAATCTGCATCGTCGTGAAGAAGCCCGGCCCCGTTTGCAGGATGCGGTGGTTCCGCGCGAGCACGCCGTTGACGGAGACCGGGTAGGCCCGTCCGGCCCGGATGAGCGAGGCGTGCGACAGCGTCGCATGGCGCACGCCAGGAACCTCGCTGAGGCGACGCCGGAGCTCAGCGTAGAAGGCCACGACCTTGGCCGCAGGATATCCGGCCTGCGGGGCGTTCACGTCGAACAGCAGCAGGTTGTCGCGATTGAACCCCAGAGGGACGGATTGAAGCTTCGCGAGCGTCCCCCCGAACAGGCCCGCGGCGACCAGCAGCAGCAACGAGATGGCGATCTGCGCCACCACGAGTGCCTGCGTCGCGCTCGGGCGTGGAATGCCGTGACGCACGCGCCCGCGCCGCTCGGTGACGGATGTCTGTTTCAGTGTCGGCATCAGGGCCGGGCGCACCGCCTGCAGCGCGGGGGCCAGGCCGAACAGCAGGCCGCAGAGCAGCGAGAGTCCCAGCGTGACCACCAGCACGTGCCAGTTCAATTCGGCATGCAGCGTGAACCCGTCCTGTCCATTGGCCAGCAGATGGGTGAGGGCCCGGATGCCGGCCACGGCGACGAGGATGCCGAGCGCGCCGCTGAGGATCGCCAGCAGCACGCTCTCGGTCAGCAACTGACGCACGACGCGGAATCGTCCCGCGCCGATGCTGAGCCGCACCGCCATCTCGTTCCGGCGCGCGCTGGCCCGCGCGAGCAGCAGATTCGCCGTATTCGCGCAGGCAATCATCAGGATCAGGCCGACCATCGCCCACAACACGAAGAGCGGCTTCGAGTACTGGCGCCTGAGACTGTCGAGTCCACCGGCGCCGTCCGCCACGCGCAGGATCGGAAGGTTCGCCCGCTCGCGGTCGTTCGTCGCCGTGGCGGCGACCCACTGGGCGAACGGGCCCTCGAGCGCGGCCTGAGCCTGCGCGAGACCGACACCGGGCTGCAGCCGTCCCATCATCTCGACCCAGTAGTAGTTCTGGTCGAGGAACGCGTTCCCTCCCGCGGGGTCGAAGAGGACGCTGGCGTGCATGGGCAGATAGACGTGCGGGGCCACGGCCGGGTCCACCCCGAAGAACTCCGCGGGGGCGACGCCGATCACCGTGAACGGCACGTTGTTGATCAGAATCGCCTGTCCGATCGCGTTGTCGGCACTGCCGAAGCGCCGCTGGCTGTAGCCCAGGCTGAGAACGGCGACCGGGGCCGCGCCGGCGCGATCGTCGTCGGTCCGGATCAGGCGTCCCGCCGAGGGTGACACGGCGAGCCCGCGAAAGAAGTCGCCGGACACGTATTCACCCTGCGCGAGCTCCGCCTGTCCCTTGATCAGCACGTTCAGGCTGCCGGCCTCTTTGTGCGCGAAGAGGCTGGCCAGGACCGGTGGCGACACCTGCTGGAGACGTTCGAACGCGGGGAACGGGAAGATGCCTGCCGTCACGCCGCCGCGGTCGTCGTCGTAGGTGCTGCCGTCGATGGAGCGCATGACGAACTCGGGGCCCTGTGTGGCCCTCGAGCCGAAGTTGAACGACTGGCTGCGCCACCTGATCACCACCAGCGTTGCCGGATCCGGCACCGGCAGCGA
>JANOIR010000284.1:0-9203 GCA_031407765.1 Vicinamibacteraceae bacterium | reverse complement strand
CACGCGCTCCACGGCGACAAGGACAAACGCAAGATCGTCGGCGAGAAGAAGGTATTCCCGATAACCTACTATACCTTCGTGATCGGTCCGCTCGACATCGCCGGGGTGCCGCTCCTGTCCGGCTTCTTCAGCAAGGACGAGATCCTCTACCGGACCTTCGCCGGCGGCCACACGATCCTCTGGGTGATCGGCGCGGCGACGTCGCTCCTCACCGCGATCTACATGTTCCGCCTGGTGTTCCTCACGTTCCACGGGGAGCGGGCGGCGGCGGGGCACGGCCACGACGCGCACGGTCATGCGGGCCACGGCGCCAAGGCCGCACACGGCGGCCATGGCCACGACGCGCCCGGCGGGCACCTGCACGACGCCCCGCCGGCGATGGCGGCGGCCCTGATCATCCTGGCGATCGGCTCGGTGTTCGCCGGCTACGTCGGTGTGCCGCACGCGCTCGGCGGCGAGAACCGCATCGAGAGCTTCCTGGAGTCGAGCTTCCACCCGGCCGGCGCGCCCGCCGCGGCCGTGCACGGCCCAGCCGGAACCGTCGCCCACGAGGCGACGCCGGCCGTGCCCGAGCATGCCGCCGCGACGACCGCCACGGGTGCGGAAGGCCACGGCACCGGCGCCGACGAGAACCTCGAGCTGACGCTGATGGGCGTGTCGTCGGTCATCGCGCTCCTCGGCATCGCCATCGCGGCCTACTTCTTCTTGTTCAACCGGGCCCGCGCCGACTCGATCGCGACGAGCTTCGCGGCGGTGCACCGGACGCTCCTGAACAAGTACTGGATCGACGAGCTGTACGACGCGGCGCTCGTCCAGCCGCTCAAGTGGGCGTCGGACCACGTGCTCTGGAAGGTCGTCGACGTCTGGATCATCGACGGCACCGTCAACGGCGTCGGCCTGTTCGTACGCGGCTCGTCGGCGCTGATGCGGATGGTCCAGACCGGGTCGGTCCGGACCTACGCGGCGTCGCTCCTGGTCGGCGTCGTGCTGATGCTCGGCTACTACTTGATGCGGTGATGATGCGAGACCATTTGCTTATCTGGCGGCCGACGCCCTCAGCGTCGGCCGCGGGCAGCCTCCAGAGCGTTCGTCTGCTATTTGTCGACGCGCCTTCGCGCGTCGACCTGACGATGGCTCCGGACTCTGTCCTCGCCATTCGTCACGCCGCGCTGGGCGCGCGGCGGCGCCGAACGCCGGGCTGCATTCTCGTGTCAGGGCCATCCGCATGCTGAGCCTCGTCGTCTTCCTGCCGCTCGCCGGGGCGCTCGCGCTGCTGGCCGTGCCCAACAAGGACGGGTCGCGCGACGGCGCCATCCGCTGGGGCGCGCTCGCGGTCTCGCTGGCGTCGTTTGCGACGACGCTGGCGCTCTGGTACGCGTTCAACCCGGACGCCGACGGCTACCAGTTCGTCGAGCGCGTCGACTGGATACCGAGGTTCGGCATCCAGTACCTGCTCGGCGTCGACGGCATCAGCCTGATGCTGCTGGTGCTCACTGGCTTCCTGACGCCGCTGGCGCTGCTCTGCTCGTGGGACTCGATCAAAGCGCACGTCAAGGCGTTCTCGGCAGTGGTGCTGGTGCTCGAGACGGCGATGATGGGCGTCTTCGTCTCGCTCGACCTCTTCCTGTTCTACGTGTTCTGGGACGCCATGCTCATCCCGATGTACTTCCTGATCGGGATCTGGGGCTACGACCAGCGCGTCTACGCTGCCGTCAAGTTCATGCTCTACACGATGGCCGGCAGCGTGCTCATGCTGCTCGCCATCATCACGCTGGCGATCCTGCACCAGCAGGCGACCGGGATCTACAGCTTCGACGTGGCCAAGCTGTCCAGCCTGGCCATCGATCACGATGTCCAGCTCTGGCTGTTCCTGGCTTTCGCGCTGGCCTTCGCGATCAAGGTGCCCCTGTTCCCGCTGCACACCTGGCTGCCGGACGCGCACGTGCAGGCACCGACGGCCGGCTCGGTCATCCTCGCCGGCGTGCTGCTGAAGATGGGCACCTACGGGCTCCTGCGCTTCGCCTTCCCGCTGTTCCCGGACGCCGCGCAGATCTGTGCGCCCTGGCTCGGCTTCCTGGCCGTCACCGGCATCGTCTACGGCGCGCTGGTGGCGATGGTCCAGCCGGACATGAAGAAGCTGGTCGCCTATTCGAGCGTCAGCCACCTCGGGTTCGTCGTGCTCGGCATCTGCTCGATGAACGTCGAAGGCATGCAGGGCGCGGTGTACCAGATGCTGGCGCACGGCGTCAGCACCGGCGGGCTGTTCATCATCGTGGGCATGCTCTCGGATCGCCGGCACACCCGGCTCATCGCCGAGTTCGGCGGTTTGAAGTCGGTGATGCCGAAGCTGGTGGCGGCCTTCTTGATCATCACGCTGTCGTCGATCGGGCTGCCCGGGCTCAACGGCTTCGTCGGCGAGTTCCTGACCATCCTCGGCGGCTTCAAGTGGCGGCCGGAGCTGGCTGTCGTGGCGACGAGCGGCGTCATCCTCTCGGCCGTCTACATGCTCTGGATGTTCCAGCGCGTCAACTACGGCGAGGTCACCAACCCGAAGAACGCCGCCCTGCCGGACCTGTCGACGCGCGAGTGGTGGACGCTCGGCCCGGCGGTCGCGATGGCGATCGTGATGGGCGTCTTCCCGACCATCTTCCTCGCTCCCTCCGAGCCCGCCGTGCGGGCGGTGGTCGAGCGCATCGGCGCCGGAAACGTGCGGGCGGCGGCGCCTGACACGCTGGCGACGCCGGCGGTGCCGGCACACGGCGCGGCCACCGGGGGAGCGCATCCATGAACCTCGTCGAGCTGCAGGCCGTCATCCCGATCTTCATCGTCGTCGCCACGGCGCTGATCACCCTCGCCGTCGAAGCCTTCCGCGGCCCGGACGAGAAGCTGCCGCTCGGGCTGCTGGGCCTCATCGGCCTTGCCGGCGCGGCCGCCGCGTCGGTCATGCTGTGGGGCCACAACCGGGTCAGCTTCGGCGTGGTGCGCGCCGACAACTTCGCCCTGTTCATCAACGGGATCCTGATCATCGTCGGCGTCCTGACCATCCTGTTCTCGGGCGACGTGATCGAGCGCGAGGAGCTGCCCGCGGGCGAGTACTACACGCTGGTCCTCTTCGCCATCTCGGGCATGATGCTGATGGCCGCCGCCACCGACCTGCTGGTGGTGTTCCTGGCCCTCGAGATCCTCTCCCTTGCCGTCTACGTCCTCACCGCGATCCGGCGCAGCAGCATGGCCGGCGCCGAAGGCGCCTTCAAGTACTTCCTCCTCGGGGCGTTCTCCAGCGCCTTCTTCCTCTACGGCGTCGCCCTGACCTACGTCATCGCCGGCAGCACCCGGCTCGATCGTGTCGCCCTGGCGATTGCCGGCCAGTCGGCGGCGCCGACCGTGTTCGTGCTGATCGCCGTCGGCCTGGTCATGGTCGGCTTTGCCTTCAAGGTGTCGGCGGTGCCGTTCCACATGTGGACGCCGGACGCCTATCAGGGCGCCCCGACCATCGTCACCGGGTTCATGTCGACGGCGGTGAAGGCGGCGGCGTTCGCGGCCTTCGTCCGCGTCTTCCTGACCGCGTTCGGACCGCTCAGCGAGCACTGGGTGCCGCTGCTCGGGGCCAGTGCCATCGCGACGATGATCGTCGGCACCGTGGTCGGCGTCGCCCAGACCAGCGTCAAGCGCATGCTGGCCTACTCGAGCATCGCCCACGCCGGCTATCTGCTGGTCGGGCTCATCGCCGGGACCGACGAGGGCCAGGCGTCGGTGCTGTTCTATCTGCTCGCCTACGCGGTGACCAACCTGGGCGCGTTCGGCGTGCTGGCCCTCCTGGCCAGCCGATCGAACGAGCACGACGAGGTGCGCGACTTCGCCGGGCTGTGGCGCAGCGATCCGGTGCTGGCGACGCTGCTGACGGTGTTCCTGCTGTCGCTGGGTGGTTTCCCGCCGACCGCCGGCTTCATCGGCAAGTGGTACATCTTCGCGGCGGCCCTGCAGCAGGGGCATTACGCCCTGGCCATCATCGGCGTGTTGACCAGCGTCATTTCGGTCTACTACTACCTGCGCATCATCGTGATGATGTACATGTCCGAGTCGACGCACGCCACCCCGGTGAGCAAACTGTCGCCGGCCGCGACCGCGGCCCTGGCGATGTCGGTGGCCGCGGTCTTCTACCTGGGCGTCTATCCGAGCGACGCCATCGAGCTGGCGTTGCGTTCCGTCAGCCGACTGTTCTAGTCGAAACTGCGGCCGGCGATGACGTCACCGCCCACGCCGACGCCGATCGATCCTGTCCGACCGCGGCTGGATCCCGAGCCGGCGCACCGCCCCGAGCCGCGCTTCTGGCCGTATCTCGACCTCGCCGAGCAGCCGTCCGAGGAGGAGCTCGCCGCGCTCGACCCCGACCTGCGGCTGGCCCTGTCGCGCACCGGTGTCGGCGGCCAGGGCGGCTGGGGGGCATTCTCGCTCACGCTGGCGTTTCCGCGCTTCGACGGCCCGGACTACGAGCGCGCGGTCGCACTGGCGAAGGCGTCGCGCCAGTACCTCGAGACGGGGAGCGGGGCCGACTTCCGGGCCCGCGCCCGCTTCCAGCCGGACGACGCGGCGGCGCTGCGCGATCTGTATCAGCTGGTCGGCGACCGGCCCGGTACAGACGTGTTGATCGACGATCGGCCCGTGCCGTACGCGCGAGAGCTCTGGTTGCCGCTGTTCTGGTGTCTGTTGCCGCGGTGAGGTTCCAGACCCGTGGCCGGGCCGGCGGCGGACGAACGAGGAAAGAAGACGGAGAGTTGGCAGGAAGGACGGAGCCGACCATTGTCGACTCCGTTTCCTTCCTCTGGCGGCGTGACGTCGAGGCGCCCCGCCGCCCGGTCTGGTTCCGCCGCAAGGGCGGTGCCTGCCCGGCTCGACGTCAGCAGTTGTCGGACGCTGCTGTGCGAGCCCGGGCGGGCGGCTTCACAGCCGCCTCAACTGGCCTTGCTGACGTTGCCCGCCTGGGGGCCCTTCGGACCATCAACGATCTCGAACTCGACCGCCTGTCCCTCCTCGAGCGTCCGAAATCCGTTGCCCGTGATCGCCGAGAAATGGACGAACACGTCGCTGCCGGATTCACGCTCGATGAAGCCGTACCCCTTGGCGTTGTTGAACCACTTGACCTTGCCTTGAATGCGCATTGTCTTCCTCTGCCTTGCGCGCCCACCCTGCCGTTCGACCGGGTAGAGCGCCTGGAATTACCCGTCCGTGGCCCAGCTCTGCCGAGGTCACGGGCACAAAAAAAAGCCGCATAGGCGGCCTCATGACGAACACATGACGGATTGAACGTTCTCCGTCACGCATGGGTAGGATAACGACGAGTTATGGGAATGTCAACAAATCGCCCGGTCCCCCCGCCAGGCCCCGTCACGGTCCGCCGCGCCCTGCTGAGCGTGTCCGACAAAACCGGCCTGGTCCCGTTCGCCCAGGCCCTGCATGCTCGCGGCGTCACGCTGCTCTCGACCGGCGGGACAGCCAAGGCTCTGGCCGAGGCGGGGCTGCCGGTGGTCAACGTCGCCGACGTCACGGCGTTCCCCGAAATGCTCGATGGCCGGGTCAAGACCCTGCACCCGGCTGTGCACGGGGGCATCCTGGCACGACGGCACCTGCCGGAGGACCTGGCCGCCATCGGCGCCCATGGCATCCAGCCCATCGACCTCGTCGTCGTGAACCTGTATCCGTTTGCCAAGGCCGCGGCCAACCCGACGACCGGCTTCGACGCGCTGATCGAGGAGATCGACATCGGCGGCCCGAGCATGGTCCGGGCGGCGGCCAAGAATTTCCGCGACGTGCTGATCGTCGTCGACCCGCAGGACTACCCGCGCGTCCTCGAGGACCTGTCGGCGCCGGGCGGCTCGAGCCCGGCCTTCCGCTTCGAGCTGTCCCGCCGCGCCTTCGCCCACACCGCCGCCTACGACTCGACGATCAGCTCGACGCTCGAGACGATCGGGAGCGAAAGCGATCCGTTCGCGCGGCCGGCAGAGTCACCGGCGTTGCCGGCGACGATGCGCCTCTCGCTGCCGATGCGCCGGGTGCTGCGCTACGGCGAGAACCCGCACCAGCCAGCGGCGTGGTACGGCGTCGAGCCGGGGCAAGGGTTCAGCGCCGTCGAGATCAAGCAGGGCAAGGAGCTGTCCTACACCAACCTGCTCGACCTCGATGCCGCGGCCCGCATCGCGCTCGAGTTCGACGAGCCGGCGGCGGCCGTCATCAAGCACGCCAACCCGTGCGGCGTGGCCACGGCGTCGACGATCGCGCAGGCGTACATCACCGCCCGCGACGCCGACGCGCTGTCCGCCTTCGGCGGCATCATCGGCCTCAACCGGACGCTCGACGTCGAGACCGCGCAGGCGATCACGACGACGTTCATCGAAGCGGTCATCGCGCCGGCGGTCGACGAGGCGGCGCTGGCGATCCTCGCGGCGAAGAAGAACCTGCGCGTGCTGACCGCCGACTTCGCGCCGTTCCGAGACGCGGCCCGGCCGGGTGTCGAATTGCGCTCGATTCTCGGCGGCGTCCTCGTCCAGGAGCGCGATCGCGTCGTGGAAGCGCGCAATCCCTGGCCCGACGCGGCGGGCCAGGGCCTGCGCGTCGTCACCAGGCGTCAGCCGACGGCGGAGGAGTGGCAGGCGCTGCGCTTCGCCTGGCGCGTCTGCGCGCACATCAAGTCGAACACGATCCTCTTCGCCGGCCCGGACCGCACCCGCGCCGTCGGCGCCGGCCAGATGAGCCGCGTCGACGCCGTAAAGGTCGCGGTGATGAAGGCCGGAGGTCGGGTCGACGGCAGCGTCGTCGCATCCGACGCGTTCTTCCCATTCCGCGACGGCCTCGACGCGGTCGCCGCGGCCGGCGCCACCGCGATCGTCCAGCCCGGCGGCTCGGTGCGCGACGCCGAGGTCATCGCGGCGGCCGACGAGCACGGCCTGGCGATGGTCTTGACGGGCAAGCGGCACTTTCGACACTGAGCGGGGGCCGAAGGCGATGCGATGTCGCCGCGTGTCCTGCCCTCACGCCCGGCGGGGAAAGTGCCAGGCAGATGCGACCGGCTGGAACCCGATCCGGGCGTAGCAGCGGTTCGAAAACGGATTGCGCAGGTCCGTGTAGAGGCACACGCTCGTCTTGCCGGCATCGAGAATGGCATCGGCAACGGCGGCCGTCACCGAGCCGGCGAAGCCGCGACCGCGCCATTCCGGCGGCGTATAGACCAGCCCTATCGTCCCGGTCCGCCGCGATTCTCGGGCGTAGGCTGCCAACGCGACCGGCATGCCGTCAACTTCCCACAAGGTAAGGCGGCCCGACGCCAGGCGCGCCAGCAGGTGCTCTTCGCTCGGCGGGCTGTCGTGCGGGAGAACCTCCGTGGTGAACGCGGCCGCCCAGTGGCGGACGATTGCGATGTCCGAGGGATCGGCGCGGCGCGCCGTGCCCGGAGCGCGGGGATAGTTGGGGCGGACCTGCAAGGCGTGGATGGCCTGGGGCAACGCTTCCTCGAAGTGGTGGCCGTTCTCGGTCGCCCGCTCGACGAACCACCGCGCCGTGTCGTCCGTGCCGCCCGCCGCCGGATAGGTGCGCTCGACGACCGCATCGGCCAGGGCCCAGCATTCGTCCCGCTCCAGATTCGTCATGGTCAGCGGGCGCAAGGGTTCTTGCATAGCGCAGCCACCAGGCGCCTCACTGCTCCAGAGAAAGAGCTCGGCTGGCGGCGCCGCGCTCCAGCGCTCGATCAGGCCGAGGACGAGACTGTTCTTGGCTTCGTCTCGCTCCAGAGCCGACTGGTGGCGGGCCGCAAAGGCCTTGATGTCGACGTCAGGGCTTGAATCGACCGGATTGGACGCCACGGCGCCCTCCTGATGGTTGTGGGTTGGGTCGTCAGCGTGTCGGCCCTGCTACTTCGACGCCGCGAACCGCTTGAAGAAGCTGCTGTCGTTCCAGCGCGGGCGCTGCGGCTGGTTGCCGACGACCGTGGTGAGCCGCACCAGCAGGTCGTTGAACACGACAGCGGCCCCGCGATCGACCGGCTGCTGCAGGTCGTCGGACGGCGCGTGATACCGCTCCTTGGTCCAGGCCGCGTGGGCCGCGGCGTCCGGCGAATCGGGTGCGTAGCCGACTTTCAGCGCCACCGCCGGCACGCCCTGCCGGATGAAGCTGTACTGGTCGCTGCGGATGAACCGGTTGCGCAGCGGCTCGGGATCGCCCTGGATGCCGAGACCCATCGAGGCCGCGACCTGTCTCACTGAGGCGCCGAGCTCGGATTCGTCGAGGCCGAACACCATCACGCTCTTCATCGGGAACAGCGGCAGGAACATGTCCATGTTGATGTTGGCGACGATGGCCTGCGGCGGCACCGTCGGATGGGTGGCGAAGTAACGCGATCCAAGCAGGCCTTTCTCCTCGGCCGTCACGGCGACGAAGAGCACCGAGCGCTTCGGCTTCGCCGGCAACTTCGCCAGCGCCGCGGCGGTCTCGATCAGGCTGGCGATCCCTGAAGCGTTGTCCATCGCGCCGTTGTAGATCCGATCGCCGTTCACGGCGCCGCCGATGCCGAGATGATCGAGGTGGCCAGACAGCACGATGTACTCGTCGCGCAGCGTCGGATCGCTGCCGATCAATTTGCCGGCGACGTTGTCCGACGTGATCGTGGTCTTCTCGATCGTCACTTTGGCGCGCACCACGCTCGGGAGCGCGAAGCCGGGCAGCGGCTTGCGATCGTCGGCGAGGGCCACCATCTCGGCGAACGTGTGCCCGGAGCCGACGAACAGGCGCTCGGCGCTGGCCGGGTTGAAGGCAATCGAGACCTGCTGGCCGGCGGTGTCGTCGAGCGCGGGATCGGCGATCGACATCGCCGGCTGCAGGCGTGCCAGGGTGGCGCGCTCCCACGGCGGCTCGATCCGGCGCGGGTGCTGGACGACGATGGCCCCAAGCGCGCCGGCTTTCTTCAGCGCCGCCCAGCGGACGGCCGCCGACTGGGCGTGGGCGCTGAGCGCGTCCGGCACCGACGCCGGGCTGCCGACCATGTAGACCGCCACCTTGCCGCGGAGATCCTGGCCGGCCAGATCGTCGATCTGCAACTCGGGAATCTGCAGCCCGTAGCCGACGAAGGCCAGCGGCGCCTCGACCTGCGGCGCCGGATCGATCCGCATCGAGAACGCCGCGTCAGGGCCGAGCGCGACCGGTTCGGCCTTGCCGTC
>JANOIR010000241.1:0-12968 GCA_031407765.1 Vicinamibacteraceae bacterium | reverse complement strand
TGTCTGTCACGTGGCTGTGTCTGTCACGTGGCTGTGTCTGTCACGTGGCTTCCGCCTTCAGGCGGAAGGACCACCACTGCTGTGGACAAATTTGTACAGGAGTATAGCCGAGACCGCGGGGGCAAGGGCTTTGCCCCGATCACATCTCCCCGTTCCAGTCCTCGGGCTCGGGGTTCGATGAGCGGAAGATTTCGAGGTGCCACTTGCCGCCGCCCCACGGCTCGATGACTTCGGTTGCAAGCACATCGACCAGCAGCTCGGCGAAGCTGCGCCCTTCCGGGTCGTTCTCGAGGTGGTAGGCCGGCTCGTCCCACTGGAAGTTGGGGTAGAGGACGAGCGTCAGGAACAGATCGAAGCCGTCGTCCACCACGACGAGCTGCCCGCACGGGCGCTTCAGCGTCGAGTGGTAGACGAGATACTTCTCGGCGCTGTGGGCGCGGATGTAGCGCTTGAGCGCGAACTCGCGCGCGACGATTTCCTCGACCGCGATCTTCTTGTCCCAGCAATCGCGGCAGTACTTCTCCTCGCCCCGGGGCTCGGAGACGTCCTTCGCACCGCAGAGCGGGCAGCGTGATTCGGCGGCTGCACGTTTCGACATCCGCTCATCTTACCGCGTGGCGCCAGCCCGGGACCGAGCGCGCCCCCGCGTCACGCCCGGAAGCGCCTCCCAGGCAAGGTGTTACCGCTGTCCGCGAAGCGCCAGCCCCAATGCCGCGCGGCGGCGGAAGACGGCGCGCAGGCTTCCGCGAAGCGAACCAGCCGAGCCGCCGCGACGGCACCCTGGCGTGGGCATGCCGCGGGCGCGACTCGTTTGTCGAACGACCAGCCGCCGGCAGCTGGTCGTCAACCTGACGACGCCTCCGCCTTCGGCTTAGCGTTCGTCTCGGAGTCGTCCGACGTCGGGATGCCGGACCGCGACACGCAAGCCGCCTACTGGCGTCCAGGTGCGGTGTGAAGTGATTGCCCTGGACGCTCTGGGTTGTGATGGTGGCCCGAGTATCGCGGGCCCGGACGACGGAGCCGAGGCGCGCACGCGGTGTGCCCACGCCAGGGTTTCCGCGCAGCGCTACTCGCTACTCGCTGCTGCTGGAGCCGGCGAAGCGCCGAGCGCTATCCGCGCTTCAGCCCCATCGCCGGCTCGTACATCCGCTCGACGTATTCCTTGACCATCCGCCGGGTGCAGAAGCGCGGCGCGATGGTGCGGATCGCTTCCTTGACCAGTCCGATCCAGCGGCGCGGCACGTCCTGCTCGTCGCGCTCGTAGAAGGCCGGCACGATCTGCTCCTCGAGCAGCCGGTAGAGGGCGCCGGCGTCGGCGCTGTCCATGGCGTCGTGGTCGGCGGTGTCGACGCCGGGGTCGATGAGGAAGCCGTTCGAGCCGGCGTAGCCCTCCGCCCACCAGCCGTCGCCGATGCTGACGTTGATGGTGCCGTTCATCGACGCCTTCATGCCGCTGGTGCCGCTCGCCTCGAGCGGCTTGCGCGGCGTGTTCAGCCAGATGTCGCAGCCCTGGACGAGGTAGTGGGCGACGTGCAGATCGTAGTCGTCGACGAAGGCGACGCGGCCGCCGAAGGCCGGATCGCTGGCGTAGCGGTAGACGCTTTGCAGCACGCGCTTGCCGCCGTCATCGGCCGGATGGGCCTTGCCGGCGAAGACGATCTGGACCGGTCGCCGCGGGTTGTTGAGGATGCGCGACAGGCGCTCCGGCTCGCGGAAGATCAGCTCGGCGCGCTTGTAGGTGGCGAAGCGGCGGGCGAAGCCGATGGTCAGGACGTCGGGCGAGAGCAGCGTGCCGCCGACCACGACGCGGCCGGCGCTGACGCGCTCCTGCATCCAGCGCTCGCGGGCCCGCTCGCGCACGAAGGTGATCAGGAACTTGCGCAGATCGCTGCACAGGTTCCACAGCTCGTGGTCGGGGATGGCCAGGATGCGCTCCCAGATCTCCGGCTCGTCGCAGCGCTCGCGCCAGTGCGAGTCGAGGTACCGATCGAACAGCCGACCCATGTCGGCGGCCACCCAGGTGCCGAGGTGGACGCCGTTGGTGATCGCGCCCACCGGGACCTGGTCGACGGGCCGGCCATAGAACGGCGCCCACATCTCGCGCGTGACCTGGCCGTGCAGCTGGCTGACTGCGTTGACGTAGTTCGACGAGCGCAGCGCCAGCGCCGTCATGTTGAACTGCGTGCCGTGGCCGTTGTCGTGGCGTCCCAGGGCGAGGAAGTCCTCGCGCCGGTCGCCAAGGTGGCCCCAGCAGCCGGCCAGGTGCGTTTCGACCTGATGGAACGGGAAGGCGTCGTGGCCCGCAGGGACGGGCGTATGGGTGGTGAAGACCGTGCTCTGGCGGACACGCTCGAGCGCGTCCTCGAACGAGAGTCCCTTTTCGAGGAACTCGTGGATGCGTTGCAGCACGACGAAGCCGGCATGGCCTTCGTTGAGGTGCCACACCGCCGGATCGAGTCCGAGCGCGCGGACGGCGCGGACGCCGCCGATGCCGAGGATGATCTCCTGCTGGATGCGGGTCTCACGGTCGCCGCCGTACAGGCGGGCCGTCAGCTCGCGATCCCACGGCGCGTTCTCTTCGAGGTCGGTGTCGAGCAGGTAGAGATGCGTGTGTCCGAGCTTGGCGTGCCACACCGACACCAGCACGGTGCGCTGGCCGAGCGGCACGGCGATGACGCACGGCTTGCCCTCGGGCGTGAACGCCGGCTCGATGGGGGCGTCCTCCCAGCTGAGGCGTCGGTAGCGCTCTTCCTGCCAGCCGTCCGACGACACGCTCTGGTGGAAGTAGCCCTGCGGATACATGAAGCCGATGGCGACGAAGGGCAGGCCCAGGTCGCTCGCTTCCTTGCAGTGGTCGCCGGCCAGCACGCCGAGGCCGCCGGCGTAGATCGGCACCGACTGGTGCAGCGCGAATTCAGCCGAGAAGTAGGCGATGCCGCCGGTCGGGCGGGCGCCGTTGCGCTGCGTCCACCAGCTGCCCTCGCCGCTGCGCGCCCGGTCGAGCGCCTTGATCGCCTGGTCGTAGCGGTTCAGATAGAGCGGATCGCGGGACGCCGTCTCGAGCCGCTCCGCGGGGATCAGCCGGAGGAGCCGGACCGGGTTGTGCGCGGAGCTGCGCCACAGGCCGTAGTCGAGCTCGCGGAAGACAGAACGGGCCGCCGGGTTCCAGACCCACCAGATATCCGACGCGAGCTCGGCCAGGCGGCCAATCCGGTCGGGAAGGGGCGGTCTCGTAATGGTGGGCTGATCGGGCATGGTCTCGGGGTCGAGGGAAAGCGCCTAATGTACCATGCCCGGCATGCCGACCCGCCTCACCCGCCGTGAGTTCGTCCAGGCCGGAGCCACTGCCTCCGTCGCCGCATCCCTTGCCACGTCCGTCGCCACTCCATCGGTCGCCGCCCAGGGCCCGACCGTGCTCGTGCCGGCCGCCGCCAAACCGCTGGTCATCGCCTCGGCCAACGGCAACCGCTTCACCAACGGCGGCCCCCGCGCCGCCGTGGCCACCGCCTTCGCGCGCATCGTCGAAGGCAAGGACGTCCTCGACGCGGTCGTCGAGGGTGTGTCGCTGAACGAGCTCGACCCGGCCGACGACAGCGTCGGCTACGGCGGGCTGCCCAACGCCGAGGGGGTGGTGCAGCTCGATTCGTGCTGCATGCACGGTCCGCTCAAGCGCGCCGGCGGTGTCGCCTGCCTCGAGGGCATCCGCACGCCGGCGGCGGTCGCCAAGCTGATCCTGCAGACAACCGACCATCACCTGCTCGTCGGCCGCGACGCCCAGCGCTTCGCCGCCTTGAACGGTCTGACCGTCGAGCCCGACCTCAACACCCCGCACTCGCGCGCGCTCTATCTCGAGTGGAGGCGGCGTGCCGATCCCGATCACTACCTCGATCCGGCCAAGCGCGCCGCCGCCGGCGACCGCGCCCGCCGGGACATGGTGCGCGAGGGGCTGATCGATCCCGAGCACGTCTACGGGACGATCAATTGCGATGGCATGAACGCCAAGGGCGAGATCTGCGGCGTGACGACGACGAGCGGCCTGTCCTGGAAGATCCCGGGCCGCGTCGGCGACTCGCCGATCCTCGGCGCCGGGCTCTACGTCGACAACGCCGTCGGCGCCGCCGGATCGACCGGCCGCGGCGAGGCGAACCTCTACGGCCTCTGCTCGTTCCTGATCGTCGAGGAGATGCGGCGCGGCAAGCACCCGAAGGACGCGTGCCTCGAGGCGCTGCGCCGGGTCAAGGCGAACACGGTCGAGAAGCGCCTGCTGACGCCCGACGGCAACCCGAAATTCGGCCTGAACTTCTACGCCTTCAACATCAAAGGCGAGTATGCCGGCGTGTCGATGTATCGCTCGACCTACGCGGTGTGCACCGAGAAGGGGCCGCAGACGCTGGACACGACGCCGCTGATCGACGCCAAGGCGCCGTGACGCCTTGATCAGGCGATGCGATAGCTGATCAAGGGTCCTGATCGCGTTCCAGAAGCGCTCTGGGCTCGGCACGAGCGACCACAGGTAAGCGAGCAGCGCCAGGCCGCGACCTTGGAGGCTTCGCGGCGTGCCGACCTTATCAGCTGTACGCATGAGCAAGCCGAGGTTGAACGCGCCCGCCTGCAGCAACACGAGTTTCAGGATGTTCTCGTGCCCTCGCAGATGACCGGTTCAACGGAGAGATTTCAGCGGTACTTTAAGGACGAGGCGCCGATGAAGGTCCGCCAACTCACCACGCTCGCAGTGGTCAGTCTTGTCGTCATCACTCTTGGCGGTCGAATGCGTGCGCAAGCCGGCAGTCAAGCGACAGGATGTAACGACGCCAACTGGCCAGCGCTTCAATCGAGTGACCCAGCGTACTCTGAGGCCGTTGAGTTAGCCCGAACTTTGGCCGACGACGGCTTCATGATCTTTTGCATTGCCCCGTCGAAGATGACAGGCATGTTCGAGGGGCAGAAGGGGGCGGCGCTCTACAGAACCCACCAGGGAGGCTTCGAAGCGCTGTTTCTGCCGAAACCGCAGAACTTCGACCGGCTGCAGATCGTCGAGCGACAGGAGAGCGGGCGATACCTGTACTCCTTCGCCGGGCATCCGACGCCGTGGCCCGCAAATCTCATCGATGGTCCTCGTCCTGTCTTTTTCATAAAGCACACGAATCGACTAATTGTCGCGTACGACAGCGAACTTGCGGATCACCTTGGGACAACACTCGCGGGCCGCTAGACCACCACGACCAGTACTCCGTCCGCGTTTCCGGCCGTGACAGCGTCCACGCGACGTCGACGATGATCGCGCGCGCGACGTGGCTGCTGACCACCGCCAGCGTGCGCCCGTCTGCGGACCATGCCATCTCGTGGCACGGGTCGCCATCTCCGATGCGGTAGAGCCGCCGCACCACGGTCGTGTCCGGGCGCTCCAACCGAATGTCGAAGTCGGGCCCGTCGAAGGCGGGGATTTCCTGGCAGACGGCGATCAACGCGGCGTCGGCCGGCGAAGGGACGCGATGCAGAACGCGATCGCTGTAGCCCAGCTCCGCACAGCCCTGACTCCCCAACGCTGCCAGGATCACGAGTGCCGCTGTTCGCATGAAACAGGATGCTGTGGACATCAGCTGTCGATCAGCCGGACCGCTTCGGGGCCGTAGCGTGCCAGCATGTCGCGGAGCGCCTTGCCGGCCTCGTCCTCGAACGTCTCGTCGAGCATCGTGGACGCTGTTACGCGATCGAGCCGGAAGTTGCGGAAATCCTGACGCAGCTCGCACCAGGCGGCCAGCGTCCATGTCCGGCCCCAGAAGAAGATCCCCAGCGGGCGCACGGTCCGCCTGGTGGCAGCGCCGTCGGCTGTTGCGTAAGACAGCTCGAGCTTGCGGCGCGCGATCAATGCTTCACGCGAGAGCGTCAGCGCATCGGCGGATTTTCCAGCGCCGATGGTCGACGGCACGAACAGCCGCGTGTCAGCGAGGAGCGGCGCGAGATCTTTCGGGAGGATCGCCGCGACCTTGCCGAGAATCGCGTCGCTGGCGCGCGCCAGCGCGGGATCGCCGAACTGGCGCACGATCCGCGCGCCGATCACGAGCGCCTGGATCTCATCGCGGTCGAACATGAGCGGCGGCAGGTCGTAGCCGGGACGGATGCGGTAGCCGACGCCCGCTTCGCCGTCGATCGGCGTGCCGGCGAGGATCAAGTCGCGGATGTCGCGGTAGACCGTGCGCTCCGACACGCCGAGCCGTTTGGCCAGATGCGTGGCGGTCGTCGCCGTCCGGCGCCGCCGCACCACGTTGACGATCTGGAACAGCCGATCGGCTCGACGCATCGGGAGGATTGTGCCATCAGGCGGGTCGAGCTTCGACGAGACCGATGACGTGCCCCTCGGGATCCTCGAAGATCCCGAGCGTCACGTCGGGCATGACGGTGCGCGGCATCACGACGCGTCCGCCCAGACGCTCGACGTGGGCGAGCGACGCCGTGACGTCAGGCGTCTCGACGTAGAAAGTCACCCACTCTCGCGTGCCCGGGTAGCTCACGCCGACCCCGCCCGGAATGCCGCGGCCGTTCGACTGCACCAAGCCGTACTTGGCCGTGTCGCCTCCGAACGACCAGCCGAAGAGCGTGCCGTAGAACTGACAGAGCGTGCCGGCGTCCTTGCCGAGAACCTCGAACCACATCACGGGATGCTTCATAGCCGTCTCCTTTCGAGGTGCAGGATGACAGCCGGCTGCTGACAGCGTCCTGTCAGGAGTCACGCCGCCGCCGGCCGGCCTCTCCGGCCGCCGGCTGCCTGGCTGGCTAGTGCGCCGGCATGTGGACCGCCTGATCGTCGCCGGCGACGATGACGACGACCGCGAACGGCGTGCCGGCGTCGTCGGTGACCACCGGCAGCACGCCGCCGAACGGGTTGCCACCCAGCATCGCGTTCTGGTGGTTCGGCGCGAACACCATCATGTGCGGGTGCCACGCGTTGATGCCCGGGCCGAGGTGCTGGTGGGCCGAGAACATGTAGGCGAACGTCGTCTCCGTCCGACGCGGCAGCTTCCCGCTGTCGTAGGCAGCCTGAACGCTGCTCGCGATCTGATCGGGGGCCTTCCCAGCGAGACCGAGCGTCGTGCGGAGCTCGTAGTAGGGCAGCACGGTCTTCGCCGATGGCGGGGTGAAGCAGATCGGCGCGCGGATCGTCGGGTCGTAGACGATGGCGCGGAGCTCGGCCGGCGTGTACGTCGGCGCCGAGAAGCCGCGCATCACCAGGCAGACGGCGCCGTTGCTGCCCGTTTCGGCGACGACGTAGCCGGTTCTGGTCAGCACCTTGACGGTGGCGTGGTCGGCGACGCTGGGCGGCGCGGCCGAGCGCGCCATCTTGATCTCGGCGTCGCGCGGCATCAGGTAGGCGTCGACGGGTGGGTAGGTCGGCTCGGCGGCGACGGACAGGGCCGGTAGTGCGCCGAGCAGTGTCAGGGCAAGCGTGAGTGCTCTCATGCCCTTGTTACGGGCCCGGCGCCTGCCAGGATACGCCCTCGCGTTCCCGTCGTTGGAGGAGCTCAGAGGACGACGACCGAGCCCGCGGCGTCGAGCAGCCACGGCGTGTGCCCGTAGTCGGCGATCCGCGTCACCCGGCCGGCCGCGATCTCGAGGTCCACGCACGTGTGCGGGACCCACTCGCCACCGCGCTCGTGCAGCACGACGATCGCCGGTTCGCCGTCCACCTCGCCGATCGCCAGGCGCCATGGCAGGCGCAGGCGCGCGTAGTTGCCGAAGTACGGTGAGCCATCGATCGGCCCGGCGTACCGGTCGGCGACCCGCAAGCGTGCGTCGTCGGCAATGAGCGCGCGGAGCCCGTCCCAGTCGCGGGCGTTGAAGCGCTCGACGTAGAGGCGCAGCACCCGGGGATCGCTCGGCCGTCGAGCCGGGCGCGGCGGCGCGTCCCCCGGCCGCGACGCGAGCTTGGTCCGGGCGCGGCTCAGGGCCGCTTTGACGCCGCCGACGGTGGAGCCCACCTGCGTGGCCACATCCTCCAGTGTGTCGTCCAAGACGTCCTTGAGCAGCACGCACGCGCGCTCCATCGGCGGCAGGTGCAGCACCAGTCGCTCGACGGCGCGGCCGAGGCCGGGCCCCGGCGGCTCGACCGGCGGCACGACATCGGCCTCCGCCGCCGCGACCTCGGCCTCGGCCTCCTCCCGCACGCCGCGCTTGCGCAGGAAGTCGATGC
Organism: Vicinamibacteraceae bacterium; assembly: GCA_031407765.1. Lineage (GTDB taxonomy): Bacteria > Acidobacteriota > Vicinamibacteria > Vicinamibacterales > Vicinamibacteraceae > JBDSLU01. Next base: position 4,780 of record JANOIR010000241.1, on the reverse strand, counting down.
ACGCGTTGTGCGCGATGCGGAAGAGCCACGGCTTCAGCGGCCGCGTGTCGTCGTAGGTCTCGAGCTTGCGGTAGGCCTGGAACAGCGCGTCCTGGACCACGTCCTCGCCGTCGAGGACGGAGCCGGTCATCCGCGCGCAGTAGCGGTGCAGCGCCGGCCGCAGGTGCGGGATGGTCTCGAGAAACGCGAGGTAGCGCGCCTCGAACGCGCCGGCTGCGCTTCCGTCGTCGCAGGTCTCCATGGTGCTCTTACGCGGCGCGAACGCTCCAGGATACGCCCGAGGCCGACCCGTGCCGACCCGCCACTGCTACAGGCGGTAGGGGACCATCACGAAGGCGTGCCGGTCGGGCTTGAAGTGGCGATGGTTCCGCGTGACCAGCATCAGCCCATGACTCAGCGCGAGCGCCGCTTGAAGCGAGTCGGCGAGTTTCCAGCCATGCACGCGGCGCAGAGCCGCCGAGGCCTTGGCGGTCAGCCGATCCACGTCGAGGCATGCGAACTGGTCGAGCAGCAGCTCGTGGCCGCGCACGGCTTCAGCCTCGGAACCAGCCAGAACTTCGTTGATCGTCACCACCGAGAGGCAGCTATCGGCAGCGTGAGTGCTGAGGAAGGCCTCGGCCGCGTCGATGCCGTTCAAGTGGTCGATGAGGACCGTCGAGTCGAGGAGGAAGCGCATTCGGCTGGCTGGCTATGCCTGACGCATCTTCTTGACCCAGGCCGCCGCGTCACCCTTCGTCCACGTCCCCTTGGTCATGCGGAGGATCTCCTCGAACGCCGGCTCCTGGCCCTTGACCAGGCTTCGCCGCAGGCGCAGATCGCGGATCGCCTGGCGCACAAGGGTCGTCATCGTGACTCCTTGCTCGCGGGCCTTGCGATCCAGCCACTTCTTGTCCCGTTCGTCGAGACTGACGACCGTGCGAATCATGTGGGCACCTTCGATATCATTGTGCCCCAAGATATCAACAGAGGAAAGCGCAGCAACGCCAACGGCCCCCAGAGGTCGCCGAGCCGCTGAGCGACGCCAAGGCGTCCCGACGTCGACGCCGTCGGCGTCAACCCGCCGACTGCGTCTTCGGTCTTCGGGCCTTGAGGCCGAAGGTCTGTTCGACGTTGGTGTACCACGTGTCGTCGTCGGCCGCGTTCCACTCGACCCACTGCTCGTCGGTCATCGAGGCGCGCCAGGCGAGAAACGGCTCCGCGTCCGGGCCGACCGGATAGTGGAAGCGCGGCGAGTCACTCTCGATGATGGTGCGGATCGTGTCGGCGACGAGCTCCGGACCGGTCGGCTGCTTCAGCGACGCGGCGAACAGATCGGCGAACCGGCGCCCGTGCGGGTAGATCGACGCGGCACCCTCGTTGGTGATGGCGTGAGCCATGTCGGTGCTGATGATCCCGGGCTGGACGACCGCGACCCGGATTCCCAGGCTCTTCACTTCCTGGGCGACGGCTTCGCTGATCGCTTCCAGGGCGAACTTCGAGGCGGCATACGGGCCCAGGGGCGAGCTCGAGATGCGTCCGGCCACCGACGAGATGTTGACGATGCAGCCGCTGCCCCGGGCCCGCATGCCGGGCAGCACCGCCTGCATGCAGCGAATCGCGCCGAAGTAGTTCGTCTCCATGACGGCGCGGAACTCGTCGAGGGCCAGCTCCTCGATCGAGCCTCGGCGCTCGATCCCCGCGTTGTTGACCAGCGCATCGATCGGCCCATGCTGGGCGATGATGGCCGCCACCCCGCGCCGGACGGAGTCGTCGGAATCGACGTCCATCGCCCAGACGACGATCGGCAGGGACTCTGCCGCGGCAACCCTGCTCAACTCCGGCGCCTTTTCCGGATCGCGCATGGTGCCGAACACGCGGTGCCCGGCGCGTGCCAGGGCGAGGCACGTCGCCTTGCCGATACCCCGACTCGCTCCGGTAACCAGAACTGACGCCATTCCAGTACCCTCCTGGTCGATGGGTTGCCGAACGATTCGCACCGACTCGGCCGACTGGAGTCTAGCAGCCCGTGGGGAAGTGGCGCGAGGCACCGAGACCGGCGATGCATCCCGGCGCTCGTCACGCGGGGGCGACGACTCCGGAGTCGACGATCCGCTATCCGCGCTCGACGACGAGCGGGATCCGGGTGAGCAGGGTGTCGTCGTAGGCGACGTCGAACCAGTAGGTGCCGGTGTCGCAGGCCTCGAGCTCGAAGGGGAAGCCGATGGTGGCGCCCGGCGCCTGGTCGGTCAGCTCGATCGGGCGGGTCAGCGTCGCGCCCAGCTCGCCGTCGGGGAAGTGGGCGCGTAGCGACAGGGTGTGACGGCCGCGCGACTCGCCGGCGCGGATCGACACCAGACCGAGGAGCCGCACAACCGGGGCCGTTGCGTCGAAGGCGTCGCCGCCCGGGTCGGTGTCGGCCGAGAGCGACACGCCGTCGACCACGCCGATCACGTCCACGGTGCCGTCCGGCTGCCGATCGAGCCGCGCGCAGAAGACGGCCATCGCCACGAACGGGCCGGTGGGGAATGTGCCGGCGGAATCGGGCGCCATACGAAGGGCGAAGGTATCATGTCCGGCGCATGCAGACGTTCATCGACCTGTTCCTGCACCTCGACACGCTCCTGCCAACAGTGGCGGGCCAGTACGGTCCGTGGCTCTACGGCCTGCTGTTCCTGATCATCTTCGCGGAGACCGGTCTGGTGGTGACGCCCATCCTGCCTGGCGATTCGCTGCTCTTCGCCGCCGGGGCGCTGGCCGCGACGATCGATCCCGTGACGCAGCAGCACATCCTGCGCGTCGAGCTGGTGATGGGACTGCTGGTGATCGCCGCGATCCTGGGCGACGCCGTCAACTACGCGGTCGGTCATTACATAGGGCCCAAGGTCTTCTCCGCGAGCGACGAGAGGGGGCTCCTGCACAGGCTCCTGAACAAGAACCACCTGGCGCAGGCGCACGCCTTCTTCGAGAAGTACGGCGGCAAGGCGGTGGTGCTCGGGCGCTGGGTGCCGATCGTGCGGACCTTCGTGCCGTTCGTCGCCGGCGCCGGCTCGATGACCTACCGCACGTTCGCCGTCTACAACGTCGTCGGCGCAGTGATCTGGGTCGGCGTCTGCGTCGGTGCCGGCTACCTGTTCGGTAACGTGGGAATCGTCAAGAAGAACTTCTCGCTCGTGATGCTCGGCATCATCGTCGTCTCGGTGTTGCCGGCGGCCTACGAGTTCCTGAAGCACCGCCGATCCAAGCCGTGACCGTGACCCGGTTCTTCGATCTCGACGGGCGTGGCACGACGGTCGGGCGCGAGGCGCGAGGCGCGTTCGCGACCTACCTGACGATGGCCTACATCCTCGTGGCCAACCCGTCGATCCTGGCCGCGGCCGGTGTGCCGGCGGATGCCGCGGTCGCGGCAACCGCGCTGACCGCGGGCCTGGCGTCGATCCTGATGGGGCTCGGGGCCAACGTGCCGATCGCGCTGGCGCCCGGGATGGGCCTGAATGCCTTCGTCGCGTTCCAGGTCGCGCCGGCGGCTGGCAGCTGGCAGGCGGCGATGGGCCTCATCGTCCTCGACGGCGCGATCGTCCTGGCGTTCGTGCTGCTCGGCCTGCGCGAGGCGGTGGCGCGCGCCATCCCGGTCGATCTGCGGCGCGCGATCGGCGTCGGCATCGGCCTGTTCATCGTGTTCCTCGGGCTCGTCCAGGCGCAGATCGTCGTCGTGCCGGCGTCGACGGTGGCCGCGCTGTCAGAGCACCCGGGACTGACACTGCCGCCAGTCACCGCCGGCGACTGGGCGACGCCAGGGCCGCTGATTGCGGCGGTGGGGTTCGTCGTGGGTGCCTGGCTGCTCGCTCGCAACCGGGCCGGGGCGATGCTGGCCACGATCGGGGTGTCGTCGCTGTTCGCGATGTCCAGCGGCTACATGGCCTGGACCGGCGCGGTCGTGGCGTGGCCGCGCTTCGAGACGTTCCTGCAGGCCGACCTCCGGGCGGCGCTCGACTGGCGCCTGGCGCCGCTGCTGTTCTCGCTCGTGCTGGTCGATTTCTTCGATACCGTCGGCACCGTCACCGCGATCGGCGACGCCGCCGGCCTCTCGGGGAAGGACGGCATGATGCCGGGCCTGAAGCGCGTGCTGGCCATCGATGCGATCGCCGCGATGATCGGCGGCGCCAGCGGGGCCAGCTCGGCGACGTCCTACATCGAATCGGCGTCGGGTGTCGCCGAGGGCGCGCGCACCGGCCTGCACTCGGTGTTCGTCGGGCTGCTGTTCCTGGCCTCGATGGTGCTGGCGCCGCTCGCGGTGGCGGTGCCGGCGGTGGCGACTGCGCCGGCGCTGATCCTCACCGGGCTGCTGATGTGCCGCGACATCGGCCGCATCGACGTGACGCGGCTCGACACCGCCATCCCGGCGTTCCTGACCGTCATCCTGCTGCCGCTGACGTATTCGATCTCGCACGGCATCGGCGCCGGCTTCATCGCCTACGTCGCGATCAAGGTGCTGAACGGCCGCGCCCGCGACGTCCACCCGCTGATGGCCGCGTCGGCCGCGGCCTTCGTCGCGTTCTTCGCGCTGGCCTGATTCGCCAGTTCACGCCTGTCGCACGATCTCACCGGCGTAGACGCGGGCATCGATCTCTTGGGCGTAGACGCCCTGGATGCGGGGCGGGCGTTCCCTCCGCGCTCCACTTCCGCAAGCCGGTAGACCGCGCTCCAGCTGAAGTCGGCCGCGATCTCGCGCCACAAGACGGCGCGTCGCCGCGGCCGCACCTGCCTCGCCGGACCTATTTCGGTCGCGCCTTCGCGCGACCTG
>JANOIR010000239.1:0-3534 GCA_031407765.1 Vicinamibacteraceae bacterium | reverse complement strand
CAATTGAGCTACCGGGGAACGGCCGCGGAATTGTAGCGACCCTGCTGACCGGCTCTCAGGGGTCGACGACGACCTGTGTCGGCGGCGCTTTCGGCTTGATGCTCTACGAGCTGGCCAGCGGTGAGCGGCCGTTCCGCGGCGAGTCGGTGGTGTCGGTGCTGTCGGCGATCCTGCGCGACGCGCCGCGCCCGCTCGCCGAGCTCAACCCGCGCCTGCCGCGCGAGTTCACGCGAATCGTCCGGCGCTGCCTGGCCAAGGATCCGGACGAGCGCTACCAGTCGGCCAAGGACCTCCGCCTCGACCTCGAGGATCTGCGGCAGGAGCTCAGCTCGAACGAGCAGACGCCGGCCGAGCACACCGGCGGGGCGTCGAGGATCCGGAGATCCGTCATCGGCGTCCTCGTGACGCTCGCCGCCTTGGCCAGCGGCGCGGTGGCCTGGCGGGTCTGGCTCGGTGCCGCGGCACCCGGCCCGCAGGTGCTGCTCGGCCACGTCTCGCGCCTCACCGGCGACCCCGGCGTCGAGTCGGCGCCCGACGTGTCGCCGGACGGCCAATGGGTGGTGTACAGCCGGTCGGTCGACGGCACGACCCACCTCTTCCTGCAGGCCGTGGGCGGCGAGCGGCCGCTCGTCCTCACCAGCGGCGCGACGCAGGGCAGCGGCCAGGCGGCGTTCTCCCCCGACGGCACCCAGATCGCCTTCCGCTCGGCGCGGGCGGGCGGCGGCCTGTTCGTGATGGGACGGACCGGCGAGCTGGTGCGCCAGATATCGGACCTCGGCTACTGGCCGGCATGGTCGCCGGACGGCACGCGGCTCGCCTACACCACCGAGCAGACCAACGATGCCCCGTTCGCCTACGGCGGCGGAGCCGCGGTGTGGACCGTCGACATCGCGACCGGCCGGCGCGCCCGGCTGACCGACCAGGATGGGACCCAGCCCTCGTGGTCGCCGCACGACCGCCGGATCGCCTTCTGGGGCGTCGATCCAGTGTCGCAGAACCGCGACATCTGGACCGCGCCGGCCGGCGGCGGGCCGGCCGTCCGCGTGACCAACGATCCGGACCTCGATGCCACGCCGGTCTGGTCGAGCGACGGCCGCTTCCTCTACTTTTCGAGCACGCGCGGCGGCACCACCAACCTGTGGCGGGTGGGCATCGACGAGGAATCCGGCGTCACCCAGGGCCCGATCGAGCCGGTCATCGTCCCGGCCCAGAACGCCCTTCATCCCGCGCTCTCGCGGGACGGGCGCCGGCTGGTCTACGTGGCGTCGTCGTTCTCCAGCGACGTCTATGCGATGGCCTTCGACTTCGACCGCGCCGCGGTGAGCGGCCCGCCGCGCTGGATCCTTGGCGGGCCGCACCTCTGGGCGAACCTGAAGGCGTCGCCGGAGGGCGAGCGGCTGGCCAGCATCCGCGTCAGCCAGCAGCGCGACCTGATGGTGGCTGCGGCCGACGGCTCGAGTCCGCAGCGGCTCACCGACGAGGTCGTCGGCGTCCGCTGCCCCGCCTGGTCTCCCGACGGCCGGTCGATCGTTCTCCTCCCGACCCGCCGCGGCGACAAGAGCGTCATCTTCGTCGAGCCCGACGGCGGGCGGATCCGCCGGCTGACCGACCTGCCCTCGACCGGCCTGGTCGGCTGTCCGACCTGGTCGAACGACGGCCGGCGTCTGCTGATCGTGCAGGGGCCGAACGACCCGGCGGTCCTGATGTTCGATCCGACCCGGCCGATCGCGGAGCAACAGGTCGAGCGGCTGCCGGCGCATCCGCTGGGCACCTTCTATCCGCGGATCTCGTCGCCGGACGGGATCCGCGTCGCCGGCACCATCGGGAACACCCTCGTGACCTACGAGATGGCGAAGAAGGCGTACACCATCGTCCCCGGCACGACCCGGGTGCTCTCGGCGGCGGAAATGGAGTGGCTGCCCGATAGCCGGCGGCTGCTGGTGATGAAGGACGGCCGCACGCTGGTCGTGGTCGACGTGGCCACCGGCGACACCCGGACCGTGTTCTCGTCCGCGCCCGACGTGCTGCGCGGCTTCACGCTGTCGGTGCCGAGGCGCGAGCTGTCGATCAGTCGCGGACCGGAGGAGGCCGACGTCTGGATCGCCACGATCCAGTCGCAGTAGGATGCTCCGCATCATGCCGACATCGACGGTGCACCCGCGCCTGCTGTCCCTCGCCGCCCTCGCCGTCGCGGCGCTGGGCGTCGCCGCCTGCCAATCCCCGACGCCCGCGACCGGCGACACGCCGCCGGCGGCTCCCGCGTCGCCGGCGGCGCCGGCGCCTCCCCGACCCGCCGTGACCAAGAGCAGCTTCGGGACCCTCGCCGACGGGACCGCCGTCGACCTCTACACGATGACCAACGCGCACGGCGTCGAGGTGCGCGTCACCAACTATGGCGCCATCATCGTGTCGCTCAAGGTGCCGGACAAGAACGGTGCGCTCGGCGACGTCGTCCTCGGCTACAACCGCATCGACGACTACGTGAAGGACACGCCGTACTTCGGTGCCGTGGTCGGCCGCTACGGCAACCGCATCGGCGGCGCCCGCTTCACCCTCGACGGCAAGACCTACACGCTGGCCGCCAACGACGGCGTCAACACGCTGCATGGCGGCCGCAAGGGCTTCGACAAACTGGTGTGGACCGCCAAGCCGGTCGAGGGACGGGAGGGCCCCGCCCTCGAGCTCTCGCTCACCAGCAAGGACGGCGACGAGGGCTATCCCGGCACGCTGCAGCTGACGGTGACCTACACGCTCACCGAGGCCGATGCCCTGATCGTCGACTACCGGGCGCGGACCGACAAGGCGACGCCGGTCAACGTCACGCAGCACTCGTACTTCAATCTCGCCGGCGAAGGCGTCGGCACCATCGACCAGCACGTGATGCAGATCCACGCCGATCGCTACACGCCGGTGGCGAAGGGCCTGATCCCGACCGGCGAGCTGGCCCCGGTCGACGGCACGCCGTTCGACTTCCGCACGCCGACGGCGATCGGCGCCCGCATCGCCTCGACCCACCCGCAGATGGTGCTGGGCGGGGGCTACGACCACAACTGGGTGATCAACTGGCCGCCCGGCCTCGCCGCCGACAAGCTGGCGCCGGTGCTGCGCGTCACCGAGCCGACGACGGGCCGGACGCTGGAGGTCGAGTCGACCGAGCCGGGCCTGCAGTTCTACTCCGGCAACTTCCTCGACGGGCATCTCGTCGGCAAGAGCAACCGTCCGTACGTGAAGCGTGCTGCCTTCTGCGTCGAGACGCAGCACTTCCCCGACTCGCCGAACAAGCCGGACTTCCCGACGACCATCGTCCGGCCCGGCACCGACTACCAGTCGCGCACGGTGTTCCGCTTCGGCGTGCAGAAGTAGCTCAGCGACGCCGTGGACGCGGGGCAGGCATTCCCTCCGCGCTCCACTTCCGCAAGCCGGTAGACCGCGCTCCAGCTGAAGTCGGCCGCGATCTCGCGCCACAAGACGGCGCGTCGCCGCGGCCGCACCTGCCTCGCCGGACCTATTTCGGTCGCGCCTTCGCGCGACCTG
>JANOIR010000234.1:0-16583 GCA_031407765.1 Vicinamibacteraceae bacterium | reverse complement strand
CGAGGCGCTCGTGCGGATGGCCGCCGAGCGACTCGGTGTCCCGGCGGAGCAGCTCGCCGTCGGCGACGGCGCCGTCTTCGTGCGCGCCACGCCGGGCCAGCGGATCGGATACGGCGATCTCGTCGGTGGCCGCCGCTTCGGTATCAACCTCAGTCCTGCGGCGAAGCGCCGCCGGCCGGGCGAGTGGACGGTCCTCGGCAGAGCCGTGCCGCGCGTCGACATGCCGGCGATGGTCACCGCCGAGCTCGAGTACGTACAGCACGTGCGCGTGCCCGGAATGGTCCACGGCCGCGTCGTCCGGCCGCCGGCCGTGGGCGCGACGGTCATGCGGGTCGATGAAGCCTCGGTCGCCGGCATGGCGGGCGTGCTGAAGGTCGTGACCAAGGGCAATTTCGTGGGCGTGGTCGCCGAAAAGCCATGGCAGGCCATTCAGGCAGCGGCGAAGCTCCAGGTGACGTGGACGCCCGGAACTGGCTTGCCGCCACAGCGCACGTTCTACGAGCATCTGCGGCAGCAGAAAAACGGCCGCGACACGCTGCTGGTCGACTCGGGCAACGTCGACGCCGCGCTCGCTGGCGCGGCCACCGTCGTGCGAGCCACGTATCTGCATCCGTACCAGATGCACGGCTCGGTCGGCAGCTCGTGCGCCGTCGCCGACGTGCAGGCCGGGCACGCCACGATCTGGTCCGCAACCCAGGCCGTCTACCCGCTGCGGGACTCGACGGCCGGGCTCCTCGGGTTGCAGCCCGCGCAGGTGCGCGTCGTCTTCACCCGAGGGTCCGGCTGCTACGGTCTCAATGGCGCCGACACCGTGTCCTTCGACGCGGCCCTGCTCTCGCAGGCGGTCGGACGGCCCGTGCGCGTCCAGCTCTCGCGTCAGGACGAAATGGCCTGGGAAAACTTCGGGCTGGCGTTCGTCATCGACCAGCGCGCCGGCGTCGACGCCAACGGCAACTTGGTGGCCTGGGACTACGAAGCCTGGTCACCGGCCCTGGGCGGCCGGCCCGGCTACGATCGGCCGGGCAACGTCATCACTGGCGCCCTCGTCGGCGCCCCGCCCGCGGCGTTCGCGCCGCGTTCGCCGGCGCCGCCACCTTCGCAGCCGCTCAACAACGGCTCCAACACGGCTCCGTCCTACGTCGCCGGTTGCGTCGGGGACGTGTGCAACGGCACCGGCACGTTACGGACCGAACGGGTGCTGTCACACCGGGTTCCGTCGCCATTCTTCACGGGTCCCCTCCGCGCACCGGAGCGCCTGCAGAATACGTTCGCCCACGAATGCTTCATGGACGAGGTCGCGGCCAAGGTCGGTGCCGATCCGGTGGAGTACCGCCTCCGGCACCTGCATGACCCGCGTCTCCGCGCCGTCGTCAAAGCGGCGGGGATCGCCGCGAAGTGGGACACTCGCCCGTCGCCCCGTCCGAATCGGCCGGCCACCGGGATCACCTCGGGCCGCGGCATCGGCTGCGTGCTCTACGAGGGCGACAACGGCTACGTGGCGATGGTTGCCGAGGTGAGCGTCGATCAGTCCACTGGGGTGATTGCGGTCACGCGTCTCGTCGGCGCGCAGGACTGCGGCCCCATCTCGAATCCGAACGGGGTCCGCAGTCAATTCGAGGGCGGCGCGCTGCACGGCCTGAGTCGCGCACTCTACGAAGAAGTGACCTGGGACGAACGTCAGGTGACGTCGGTCGACTGGCGTGGATACCGGACATTCCCGGTCGGCACGAAGGTACCAACGGTCGAATGCGTGCTGATCGACCAGCCCGACGTCGAAGCGAACGGCGCCGGCGAGACGGCCATCACCGCCACCGCCGCCGCCATCGGCAACGCGGTGTTCGACGCCACGGGCGCCCGACTGCGGGAGGTGCCGTTCACGCCGGCGAGGGTCAAGGCGGCGCTTGCCGCACGCGGACGCGTCCGTGAAACCCGATGAGGGCGGCACGCAGACACTCAACTGGTCAACGGCCGATGACGGTGCCCTTCAGCATGTCCATGCCGCACGCAAACGCGATCTCGCCAGACGCCGGCGTGAGGCGCACATCCACGGCCTGGTTCAAGGGAAGCACCTTTCGAATCTCGAGTGACGGGAACACAATTTCCTTCGCACAGGTGGCGTCGGTGACGCGCGTGAACGTCAGCGTCGCAGGAACGCCCACGCGGAGGTCGACCTTCCCTGGTTCGAAGCCTTTCTCCGTCACCTTCACGTGGGCACTCTGCTCGGCTGGCGGTTTCTCTGGACCCGGCGGAGTCGCCCGCGACGGTGAGGACTTCGCCGGAGCCCCCACGCTCATCGGGCGCAGGCCAAGGCGCTCTGCCTCGGCGCGCAGGAAGAAGCTGCCACTCGCGACGACCGACTCCCCAGCCGCCAGGCCCGACAGGATGCGGACCTGCTCGCCGGCCGCGTCACCGAGTCGAACCTCGCGCTCGGCAAAGTGTCCGGGTATCCCGGCAGAGGCAACGTAGACCACCGATCGATCGCCGACGGTCTGGACCGAGGCCCGCGGAATCGTCATGCTGCCTGCATCGCCACCCGACAACGACACGCCGAGCTGGACATCTGTGTACATCCCCAAGCGCAGCTGCTGCTGCGCATTGGGCAGCTCGATGCGGACCTTCGCCGTTCGTGTTGCGGCCGACACCTGCGGGTCGATGTAGCTGACCCGAGCCCGGAGCTGGAGCTCGGGATAGGCCGGGAGCGTGACCGTGGCGGGCGTGCCGACGCGGACGCGCGCGAAGTCCTGTTCGAACAACTCCGCCACGACCCACACCGTCGAGAGGTCGGCGACCGTGAAGAGCGGCGCGCCAGCCTCGACGTTCAGGCCGGCATTCGCCGAACGCTCGGTGATCGTCCCATCGAGCGGGGCCAGTACGTCGACAGTCGTCGATGCGCGGGCATCGGCGATCCGGTCGACGGCTGACCGGCCGCCGAGCAGCTCGAGCCGCGCGCGTGCGCTCTCGACCACGGCAAGCTGGGCGGTGTGCTCGGCGTGGATGCGGTCCAGCTCCTGCCGGCTCGCCGCACCGATGGCGACGAGCTTCTGGGTCCGCTGCAGCTCGCGATCGTGGGCGTCGAGCTCGGCACGGGCGGCGCGGAATCGCGCCTGCGACTCGGCCAGCTCCGGGCTGTAGACGCTGGCCAGGAGCCCGCCGCGGCGAACGTGCTGTCCAAGCTCGGCCGGCACGCGAGTCACGCGACCGGCTGCCAGCGCCGTGACCACGACCTGTCGGTAGTGGTTCGCTTCGATCACGCCGGGCACACGCAGCGATGGAGCCTCGGCGCCGGACGCGACCGTCGACACGACGATCCCTGCGCGTGCGACGGCTTCAGGTGTCAGCGTAACGATGGCTTCGGCGGCCCTCGTCGATGGCGGATCGGACGGCGCGAGGGCAAGGCTCGCAGGCGGAGCGCCCGCCGCCGGGCTCATCGCCGCGGGCGTGAGGCCGGAGCCGCCGCCGGCCGTCAGCCACGCGAGCGTCCCTGCCGCGCCGACCAGTAGGAGCCCAATGGACGCGGCCACGGCCGTCCGGCGATCGATGGTCAGAGTATGGCTCGTCATCGGGTGGCTCCTCTGGCCAGCAAGAGCGACGTGCGGGCCGCGTAGGCGGCTCGCAGCGTTTCGGAGAATGCGCGTTCGAGCTCGAGGTAGCGGCGACGCTCGGCGAGCACGTCGAGCAACGTCAGCTTTCCCAGGTCGTAGCTCTGTTCGACCGTCGAGACGTTCTGTCGCGCCAGGGCCTGCAGCCCTTCCCGATAGACCCGCACGGCGGCCCGCGCGCGCTGGTCGCTGGCTGTGGCGGCGCCCAGATCCGCATCCGCGGCCAGACGGGCCGCGTCGAGCGAGGCCTGCGCCGCGGCGTGTTCGGCGCCGGCCACAGTGACGCCACCTTGATTGCGGTTCATTGCCGGCAGCGTCAGGCGGACGCCGCCGGCAACGTAGTGGAAGACACCGCGGACGCGCTCCAGGCCGCCACCCGGGCCAAACCCAGTCTGCGGGAATCCCGCATCCATGCGCGAGTAGGTCCCGAAGACGCTCATGTCGGCACGGCCCTCGCGCTGCGCTCGCCCGACAGCGGCCGTCGCGACCGCCAGCCGCGCCTCCGCCTCCTGCACATCGGCCCGCGCCGATGGTGACGCCGTCGAGGCACGTGCTCCGGGGTCGGCGTCCGCATCGACGATCCGCTCGAGGCGATCGCGAAGAACGAGCGGCGACGGGATCGGCATGCCCAGCAGCCGTTTCAGCTGGAAAAGGGCGGATTCGACCCGGCCGGTCTGCAGCAAGTGGTCCGCCTCCAACCGCCGTACTTCGACCTGCAGGAGGTCGCGCTCGAGTGGCGGCGCCGCGCCCTCCTCGACTCGGGCCGCCAGCAGGTCGCGCTGATGGGTTGTCGCGTCGATCACCGAGTCCAGCACCTCGAGGTCTCGTATTGCAGCGATGACGTCGCCATAGTGCGACCGCACGTCGCCGGCGAGGCGTCGCTCACGATCGGCGATCGCAGCCGCCGCTGCGACCTGTCCAGCATCGGCCACCGCCACACGTCCAGCGCGCCGAAACAGGTCGAGCGGCCATTCCAGCGTGACCATCGTCGCGGCGTCGGTGCCCTGCGGTTCGGTGCGCTGTTCGTAGGTGAGCACCGGATTCGGCCGCAGGCCGGCCTGCTGTCGCTCGCCCCGCGCGACCTCCACCTGGCGCCGGAAGGCGAGCAGCGAAGGTTCGCGCGCGAGGGCGAGGGCGATCGCATCGGCGAGGGAGAGGCCGTTGGCAGGATCGACGAACGACGACGCCTTCACGGACGGCAGATCCGGACTCTGGCCGTACGACGGCCGACCGGCCAGGAGCACGCAGAGTCCGATGACGATGGGGCGCGAAGCGCTCACTGGACACCTCCCTCGAAGCGCACCGAGCCGGGGCCGCTCGGCCCCTCCCAGTCGATGGCCATCCGCCAGGCCCCCGCCATGCCGAACTGCGCGGTCGCGGTGAAACGGCCTGGAACGTCGGTGGGATGCACCTCGAGGCCGCTCGCCATCACCATACCGGGCATCGACATGTTCCCGCTCGCCCGGACATTGCTGACGTTCACAAGAGCCGTGGCTCCGGCCCGCCGGAACTCGATGAAGAACTGATTGCGCCCTTGGCGGAGCGCTCCGGCGGACGACAGGAGCACCACGTCGAGGTCGCCGGAGCGCAGCGAGCGGATCACCGTCGCATCGAGCGGCGCTGGCGCGGTGCCAGTCCGCCACGGCGTCTGCCACAGCACCGCGAGCGCGGCAGCCGCGATCAGACCCGCGACCGCGCCGATCACCCGCCGGCGCGAGAGCGCCGATCGTTGATGGGCCGGCGACGGCTCGGCCGACAGGCCCAGACGCCGCTCGTGAATCCACAGGAAGATCACGGGCGTGACGATGAGCACGTGGACGAGCGACGACACCATGCCGCCGAGCACCGGCGTCGCCAGCGGCTTCATCACCTCCGCGCCGACGCTCGTGCTCCACATGATCGGCAGCAGGCCCGCGACCACCGTGGACACGGTCATGACCTTCGGCCGCAGGCGCAGCAGCGCGCCCTCCATGACCGCCTCTCGCAAGGCCGCGCGCGTCAGCACGCCGTCGAGTTCCCGGCGCTTCCGTTCGACTGCCTCCTCCAGGTAGATGACCATCACCACGCCGGTCTGAACCGCCGTGCCGAACAGCGCGATGAAGCCGACCCAGACGGCGACCGAGAAGTTGTAGCCGAGCCACCAGAGCAGGTAGATGCCGCCGGTCAGCGCGAACGGCACGGCGAGCAGGACGTGCGCGGCTTCGACAATCGAGCCGTAGGTGAAGTAGAGCAGCACGAAGATCACCACGAGCACCACAGGCAGCACGATCTGCAGTCGCTGCCGGGCCCGCGCCTGGTTCTCCCAGCGACCGCTCCATTCGAGGTAGTAGCCGGCCGGGAGCGTCACACGCCTGGCTACGACCGCGCGCGCCTCCTCGACGAAGCCGCCGACGTCGCGCCCTTGCACGTTGAGCAGCACCGTGGCCAGGAGCAGGCCGTTCTCAGCCGTGATCATCGCCGGGCCGCGGGCCGGCGAGATGCGCGCGAGTTGCCCCAGCGGCACCTGCGCGCCGCCCGGCCCCGTGACGAGGACCTGCCCCAGGGCCTGCGGGTCGGCGCGGTAGCGCTCCGCGTAGCGCACCCGGACCGGAAAACGCTGGCGGCCCTCGATGGTCATCGTCAGCGTCGTCTCACCGACGGCGTGCGCGATCACCTGCTGGACGTCGCCCACCCCGATGCCGTAGCGGGCCGCCGCAACGCGATCGATCTCGACGTTCAAGTACTGGCCGCTGGTCACCTGCTCGGGATACACGTTGCCCGCGCCCGGCACCGGCCGGATCGCGTCCGCCACCCGGCGGGCCAGATTCTCCAGCACCGTGAGGTCGGTGCCGAACACTTTCACGCCGACCTCCGACCGGATCCCCGTCGTCAGCATGTCGATGCGATTGATGATCGGCATGGTCCAGATTGTGGAGACGCCGGGCAGCTCCACCGCTTTGCTCATCTGCGCGCGCAAGCTGTCGAGCGTCTCCCCTGCCCTCCACTCGGATCGTGGCTTCAGGTGGACGATGGTCTCGGTCATGTTGAGCGGGGCGGGATCCGTCGAGGTCTCCGCTCGCGCCACCTTCGCCACCACCGACGCGACCTCGGGGACGCGCAGCAGCGCCGCGTTCTGGGTCGCGGCGATGCGCGTGTTCTCCTCGAGCGCGATGCTCGGATCGGCGATCGGCATGAACATCAGGTCGCCCTCGTTCAGCGCCGGCATGAACTCGCTGCCGATGCCCCGAGCGAGCAGCAGCGCGCCACCCAGCAGCAGCGCGGCCACCGCGAGCGTCGCGGCCCGATGCGCGAGCGCCCGTTCGAGCGCCGGTCGATAGAGTCGCTGCAGCAGCCGCATCACCGGGTTGGCGCCTTCAGGATGGAGGCGGCCGCCAAGGAGCACCGTGCAGAGCACCGGCACCAGCGTCACCGCGATGATCGTGGCCGCCAGAACCGCGAAGGTCTTCGTCAGCGCGAGCGGGTGGAACAGCTTGCCTTCCTGTCCCGTCAGCGCAAAGACGGGCACGAACGCGAGCAGGATGATCGCCATCGAGAAGAACACCGGACGGCCTACCAGGTGGCTGGCGTCCCGGACCGCCTCCCACACCGCTCGCCGGTCGCGCGGATCGATGCCGCGCTGCTCGATCCGCCGGAGCGCGTTCTCGGTAACCACGATGCCGGCGTCCACGAGAACGCCGATTGCGATCGCGATCCCAGCCAGGCTCATGATGTTGGAGGACAGGCCGGCGTAGTACATGCCGAGGAACGCGGCGAGGACGGCGAGCGGCAGCGGCAGCGTGACGATCAGGATCGAACGGACGTGCAGCAGGAACAAGACGTGCGCGAGCGTCACGAGCAGCACTTCCTCGATGAGCGCTCGTCGCAGCGTGCCGACGGCCTGGTCGGTCAGGATCGAGCGATCGTAGAAGGGCACGATCGTCACACCCGGCGGCAGCCCGGGCTGGATCTGCGCGATCCGCGCCTTGACCGCCTCGATGACCGTCTTGGTGTTCACGCCGGTCCTGGCCACGACCACGCCGCCGACCGCTTCCTTGGTTCCCTTGACGAGCGACGCGACTCGGAAGGCGTTGCCGATCTTCACCTCGGCGACTTGCTCGACGTAGACAGGCACACCATTGGCAGCGCCGATGACGATCCGCTTCACGTCGTCGACGGACGCGAGCAGCCCGACGCCCCGCACGATGAGCCACGCCCCGTTCGACTCCAGGACGTTGCCGCCCACGTTGAGGTTGCTGGTCTGAACCGCCGAGACGACCGCGCTCAGCGGGATGCCGTAGGCGCGGAGGCGGTTGGGATCGACGTCGATCTGGTACTGCTGGACGTGGCCCCCCACTGAGGCCACTTCGGCGACGCCCGGCACCGCGTTGAGCTGATAGCGGACAAACCAGTCCTGCAGGCTGCGCAGGTCGCGGAGGCTGTGGGTGGGGCTGTCGAGCGTGTACCAGAAGACGTGGCCCACGCCCGTGGCATCGGGACCGAGCGTGGGCACGATACCCGACGGCAGGCCGCGCCCGACGAGACTCAGGCGCTCGAGGACGCGCGTTCGGGCGAAGTAGAGATCGACGCCGTCCTCGAAGACGACGTAGATCATCGAGAAGCCGAAGGCCGACTGGGACCGGACCGTGCGCACGCCAGCCAGCCCTTGGAGGTTGGTCGTCA
This sequence comes from Vicinamibacteraceae bacterium, assembly GCA_031407765.1. Classification (GTDB taxonomy): domain Bacteria; phylum Acidobacteriota; class Vicinamibacteria; order Vicinamibacterales; family Vicinamibacteraceae; genus JBDSLU01. The sequence goes on along the minus strand of JANOIR010000234.1, from coordinate 8,325 downwards.
GCGGATACGTGATCTGGTCTTCCACTTCCTGGGGGCTGTGCCCGGTCCAGTCGGTGAAGACGATCACCTGGTTGTCCGACAAGTCCGGGATCGCGTCGATGGGCGTGGCCCGCATCGCCCACCATCCCCACCCGGCCAGGCCGAGGTACAGAAGTACGACGAGGGCGCGATGGCGGAGCGCGAGGTCGATGAGAGCTGTGATCATGGCGAAGACGTCCGTCCTGGCAGCGCGGGTACACGCGCGAGCCTTCCACCCGGCTGCGATCCGGGCGTACACACGACGGCTGTCTTCGGCTAGATCAGGATGACGGAGAGGAGCAGATGGCGGGGAACCGTCCGAGGAGGCGGGGGCGACTCGTCTGCTCGCGAGGGCGGGCGCCAGTCAGGGCCGAGTTCGAGCGCCGGGAGGACGACGGTCAGCATCGCACCCGGGCCCGCGGGGACGTAGGCCGACGAAGGAGTCGCGTCGTTGCGGTCAGCCGCAGCGCAGCACGAGTCAGCCGCGGCTTGCGTGATGGCGTGACGGGCCGCCGCCGTGGCGCCACCGTGCGCCCGCATCGGGCACATGGCGCCGGCGGCGCAGCACGCCATGCGAGCTTCGGGCGTTGGCTTCCAGCCGGCGCACATCGCGAGGTTTCCCGGAGCTGTCGCCAGCACCAGGAAGAACACCGCCATCAGATGCGAGAAGCGCCGCACGTCCCCAGGATGGGCGCTGCCACGGCAAGTGTCAAACGTTGACAGACGCCCGGCGGTGCTGGCCGCAACTGGACTTGTGGTAAAGAATGGTGCGGCCCTCGCCTGATGCACGCCAGCGATCCCACAGATTTCGGTCTCCTGCAGCGCGTCGCCGCTCGCGACACCGCAGCCCTGGCGGAACTCTACGATCGCCACAGCCGGCTTGTCTTCGGCCTGATCCTGCGAATCGTCCGCGACCGCGGGGAGGCGGAGGACATCCTGCAAGAGACGTTCGTCCGGGTATGGAACCGCGCCGAGATCTACGACGCACGGATTGGCGGGCCACTGCCGTGGATTGTGCGCGTGGCGCGCAACCGTGCGATCGATCACCTTCGGGCGCGGAAGGTCCGCGCCACTGTGGACACACCCGCGATCGACTTGGCCGCGGTCGAGCCGGCGCCAGACACCGCCATCCAAAGCCCGGAGGCAGCCGTATTGGAGGCTGAGAGGCGTCTGCAGCTGACCGACGCCTTGGCCGGCCTCCCGCTCGAACAGCGGCGGCTGATCGAGGCGGCGTTTTTCGACGGCTATACCCATACCCAACTCGCCCAGCGCTTCGGACTGCCGCTGGGTACCGTAAAGACGCGCATCCGCGCAGGCATGATCGCCATGCGCCAGGGACTGGAGCACGCCGTATGATCCCGGCCGACATTCAGGCTCTGGCCCTTGCCGACGCGATCGGCGCGCTCGACCCGGACGAGCGCCTGGACCTGGAGGCCCGCCTGGCCGCCCAGCCGCCCGGCGTGCGAGCGGAGGTGGCTCGTCTGTACGACGCGAGCGTGGAGATCGCGGCCAGCGCGATCGGCGAGGAGCCGTCTCCAGGAGTGCGGGACGCACTGCTCGCGAGGATTGGCACGCCATCCAACCACACGATCACCGTTGCCGAGGGGGCATGGGTCGAGACCGGGGTGCCCGGCCTGCGAATGAAGATTCTCGCGATCGACCGGGCGCGGGATCGGGTCACGATGCTGCTCAGGGGCGAACCGGGCGCCCGGTATCCCGCCCATCGGCACTCCGGGCCAGAGGAGTGCTACGTGATCAGCGGCTCGGTGGTCGTGGAAGGCCGGGTCCTGCGGGCGGGCGACTTCCACCACGCAGAGGGCGAGAGCGATCATGACGAGCTCTGGACCGACGAAGGCGTCGAGGTGCTGATCGTCGCCTCGGCGAGCGACTACGCCGGGTAGCCACTCAACGCAGCTCGACCTGCCCCCGCGGCCCTTTCACCACGGGCTGCTAGCGCGCCGCCCGAGGCGTGACGTCGGCGTCGACGAGCTTGAGCACCCATTTGATCGCTTCGACGATCATCGTCTGCATCTCGGGTCTGTCCCAGTTGGCTTCGACGTGGCCGAGCGTGGAGTAGAAGACGCGGCCGCGGCCGTACATCCTCGCCCACGTGACCGCGAAGTCGCGGTCCTTGCGATGAACGCGCGGGTTGGTGAGGTTCAGCTTCGACGGATCGAGCCGCATCAGTACGCGCGTCGTCGTTCTCGAGAAGTCCTTGATCTGATAGATCTCGTCGTGGATCGTGAACGCTGACGGCCATTGCTTCATGCCCGGAAATGCCGGGTCTTCGACGATGACGGGCGCGTCGAACGTGCCCCAGGGGTGCTCGTCGAAATAGCCGCCGATCATCTCGCCGTAGGCGGGCCACTTCGTGAACGTGATCGTCGCGCTGTGGATGCCGATGAACCCTTTGCCGTCGTCATGGATGAAGGCCAGGAAGTCGGCCTGCTGGCTGGCGTCCATCTCGAGCGTGCCGCCGGTGTAGAAGACGACCGCGTCGAAGTCGCCCAGATTCTTCGCGTTGTATTCGAGCTTCCTCTTCGTGAGCGCCTCGGTGTCGGTGCGGATCACCGTGTCCCATAGGCCGGTCTCCTTGCCGAGGCGCTCGATCGTTACCATCGCGTGCGTCACGGCTTCGTGTCGATAGCCCTTCTCTTGCCCGATCACCAACAGGCGCTTGCGCGGTGCCTGGACCTGTACGACGACCTGTGCTGCGGCCACGAGGCACACGGTCACGCAGAGGGCTGAGACGATCCGCGGGAGTGAACGCATCAGGGCATCCTCGAGGGCCGTAGACTACCGTTGCACGGCTCGGTTCGTGCGTCCATCGATCACGGTGACCTTGTCGCTCAGGCGGTTGGCGACGTAAATCAGGTTGGTCACCGGGTTGACCGCGACGGCCCATGGCCCCTTGTCTGCGGGCACCGTCGCCGCGACGGTATTCGTGCGGCCGTCGATCACGGACACGCTGTTCGCGTGGGTGTTGACGACATAAATCAGGTTCGTCTCGGTGTTGATCGCGATCTGCTGCGGCCACAACCCGACCTTGACCGTGGCGATCGGCCGGTTCGACGCGCCGTCTATGACAGTGACGTCGCTGCTTCCATAGTTCACGACGTAGATGCGGTTGGTGACCTCATTGACGGCCGCCGCCATCGGCACGCTGCCGGTCCCAACCATCGAGACAACGCCGGTCCGCGTGTCGATGACCGTGATCGCGTTGTCGTTTGGCGTCGGCAGATAGAGGAGGCCACTCATCTCGTTGAAGGCCGAGTCCCACTGGTGAACGCCAGGCACCTCGATCCGCTCGGGCTCATTGGTCACGCCATCCACGACGGTCAGGAAGTTGTCCTGGTAGCCGACGAAGTAGATCTTGTTCGCCTTGACGTTGACCGACAGCGCGTTGCCTTCCGTGCCGGCGTGGATGGTCGTCGACGCCTTCGTCGCGAGATCGATGACTGACGGATCCGTGCCCGTGCTGGCCGAGACGTACAACTTGTTCGTGACCGGATTGAGCGCCGTCAGACTGCCGCGATCGGCCCTGAGCGTGTCGATGATCGCGTCCGTGTCGGGATCGATGACCGAGATGGTCCCGGGCCCGCGGTTCATCGCGTAGACGCGGCCGCTGCGCGGATCCATGGTGAGATTCTTGACGTTGGCGCCGGTCTCGAGCGTGACCACCGGCCCCGCCGTGCCGTTGACGATCTTGACGATGCCACGATCGGGAAACGCCGCATACGCCTTGCCGTTGCGCGTGTTGACGACCACGCCCTTGGGTCCGTCGGTGACGCCGACCGCCGCGCCGACCGCGGTGGCCAGACCGAGGAGCGCGGCCAGTGCGATGGCCGATCGGCGCGGTGTAGTATCTCGGGTCATTGGTATGCTGCGACTCCTACTGGTGATCGGCTGCGTAGCCACAACCCTTGTTGCCCCGCCGTCCCTTGTCGCGCAGCAACCCCACGCGGCACGTCCGAAGGTGCTGGCGTTCTTCGCGCCCGGCGGCGAGCTCGATCACTTCCTGTTCGCGCAACAGGCGATGCGTGCGTTCGGCGTCAGCGCGGAGGCAGGCGGCTACGCGTTTGCCGCGACCAGCGATTGGGACGCGCTGAACGAGGTGAATCTGCGGGATGTACGGGTCGTGATCTGGCTGAACGACATGCCGCACACGGCGGCGCAGCGCCTGGCGTTCGAGCGGTACATGAAGGGAGGGGGCGGCTGGCTCGGATTCCACGTCTCCGGGTTCGGCACCAACGCCTGGCCGTGGTTCACCGAGTTCATGGGGGGCGGGAGGTTCAGCGCCAGCAACTGGCCGTCCCTGCCGGCCCGCGTGAACGCCGATGACCTGGCGCACCCAACCCTGAAAGGCGTGCCGGCGACGTTCGTCGCGCCCATCAACGAGTGGTACTCGTGGACGCCGAGCCCGCGCGCCAACCCCGACGTCAAGGTCCTGCTGACGCTGGACGGCTCGAACTTTCCACTCGGCGTCAAGAACACCCTGAACGGCGGTGACATCCCCGTCGCATGGGTCAACACCACATACCGGATGGTGTACGTCAATTATGGTCACGGCGATCAGATCTACTCGACGCCGCCCCTGCCGACGATGATCGACAACATCCTGCGGTGGCTGTTGAGATGACCTCCAGCAGACTCCCATCTCATTTCGCCGAACTGTTGGACTTTCTTCCCGACGTGCTGGCGTGGGTGAAGGATCGCCAGGGCCGCTACCTTTGGGTCAATCGAGCCTTCCTCATCCAGTACGCTGTCGATCATCCAGGGGGCCAGGCGTTCGCCGCTGTCGAAGATATTCAGGGCAAGACTGACTACGAGTTGTCCCCGGCGTTCCTGGCCGACCAATTCCGACACGATGATGAACAGGTTCTGGCAGGCCACCGCATTGTCAATCGACTCGAGCGGGTCGGAGAGTCTCAGGGCACGACGGTCTGGAACATCACCGACAAGATCCCCGTCGTCGATGCCACAGGCGTCATCATTGGCACGGCCGGGATTACTCGCGCCGCCGGACCCGCGAGCAGCCTCGAAGCCACCGCCCCTGGCTTCGGGCCGGCGCTGGCTCACATGCGCGCCCATTTCCATCACGAGATCACCAATCGGGACCTCGCGTCCATGTCGCACATGTCGCTCCGCGCGTTCGAGCGGCAGTTCCATGCCGCCTTCCATCTCACCCCGCAAAGGTTCCTGCGAAAGCTCCGGCTGCGCATCGCGAGTCGCGCCTTGATGTACACGGATGAATCGTTGGCCGACATCGCCTTGACATGCGGCTTCGCGGACCAGAGTCACTTTTCTCGCGAATTCCGGCGGCACTTCGGACGCCCTCCTCGCGAATATCGCGAGTACTACAAGCCACACTCCTGAGAGGGATCGGCAGGCGCATCGTAGTCCGGGATCGACGCGTTGTCGATCCCGGATCCGCTGCCTTTCAGCAGCCTGGCAGCCAGCTGACGTTCCCGTCACAAAAGCAGCCGTTCCCAAGCAATACGTTCCTGCCGACACGCGCTGTGATGGCGCCGGATGCCCGGGAGGTCGGTGATGACAAATCGCTCGCGGCTGGGGCCGATCGTCTCGGCGGTGTTGGCGGCGGCGGTCGCCGCGGGATTGGCGAAGGTCGCCGGCGCGCTCGCGGCTGCTCCGGCGCCTCATGTCCCGACCTACTCGAAGGACGTCGCGCCGATCGTCCAGGCGAATTGCCAGGTCTGCCATCGGCCCGGTGAAGCCGGCCCGTTCTCGCTGCTGACCTATGCGGACGTGCGCCGACGGGCGGCCAAGATCAAGGACGCCGTCGTCGACCGACAGATGCCGCCATGGTTTGCCGATCCGCACTACGGCAAGTTCTCCAACGCCATGGGCCTGAAAGCCTCTGAGATCGACACCATCGTGAAATGGATCGATGGCGGAGCGCCGGAAGGCGACCGGCGCGATCTGCCGAAGCCAGCTGAGTGGGTCGAAGGCTGGGGCATCGGCACACCGGACCTGGTGTTCGAGCTGCCGATGCCCTTCGAGGTCCCGGCGCGCGGCGTCGTCGACTATCAGCACGTCATCGTCCCGACGAACTTCACCGAAGATCGCTGGATTCAGGCAGCGGAAATACGCCCCACCGAGCGCGAGGTCGTGCATCACCTCATCGCGTTCGTCCGCGAGCCGAAATCGAAGTGGTTTCGAGGCCAGCCGGCCGGTGTCTTCTTCGCGGCGCCGAAGGTCAGCACGGATGAAGAGACGGAAACGGGTGCGCTGCCCAGTGACTTTCTGGTCGGCTACGCGCCGGGCCAGCCGGCGGAGATTCTCGAGCCCGGGCAGGGAAAGCTCATCAAGGCCGGCTCCGACATCGTCTTCCAGATGCACTACACGCCGCACGGCCATGCGCGGACCGATCGCACGCGGCTCGGCATTGTCTTCGCCAAACAACCTCCGAGAGAGCGGGTCCTCACGCTGTCGGCCGTCAACGACACGTTCAAGATTCCGCCGGGTCATCCCAACTATCGCGTCGACGCGAGCTTCGAAGTAGCCACGGACGTCACGCTCGCCAGCCTGCATCCACACATGCATGGACGCGGCAAGGACTTCGAGTACCGGGCGGTGTTTCCCTCCGGCAAGACGGAGGTGCTCCTCAAGGTGCCTCGTTTCGACTGGCACTGGCAGAACTGGTACAACCTCGAGCAACCGCTCCTGCTGCCGAAAGGCACGCGGATCGAGTGCACCGCGCACTTCGACAACTCACCGAACAACCCGGAGGCCGCCGATCCGACGAAGGAAGTGACGTGGGGCGACCAGAGCTGGGACGAGATGATGATCGGGTTCTTCAACCTGGCGTTCGACGCCAGGCTCCCGGTCGACAAGCTGTTCGTCAAGAAGCCAAAGGCGGAGATCGCGGGGGGCACGCGTCGGATCATCGCCCTGGCCGAGCCGGGCCAGACGATACATCAGCCCTTCGCCGATGCCGCGCTACGGTGGCTGCAGGAGACGGCTCCGAAGGAAGGCTTCACGGTCGACTACATCCGCACGACGGATCCGATCGACGACGCCTACCTGGCAGCGCACGATCTGTTCGTCCAGGTCAACTATCCGCCCTACCGCTGGACGCCGGTGGCCGAGGCCGCGTTCAAGAAGGCGATGGAGCGAGGGACGATCGGGTGGGTGGGCTTCCACCACGCGTCGCTGCTCGGCAAGTTCGACGGCTTCGAGATGTCGCCCTTCTTCCATCAGTTCATGGGCAACATCGTGTTCAAGAGCTACATCCCCGATTTCGCGACGGGAACGGTCCGCGTCGAAGACCCAGCGCATCCGGTGGTCAAAGGGCTGCCGGCGGCATTCACGATTGAGAACGACGAGTGGTACACCTACGACCGATCGCCTCGGTCCGACGCGCACGTGCTCGCGAACGTCGATGAGAACAGCTACGAGCCGGCGCGTACCGTGAAGATGGGCGATCACCCTGTCATCTGGACGAATCCGCACTACAAAGGGCGGAACGTGTACTTCCAGTTCGGGCACAAACCCGATCTGTTCCAGAACCGCGCGTTCACGACGCTGTTCCTCAACGCGATTCGCTGGGCCTCAGAGCGGTAGCCGGCTCCTGTCGTCAGGCGATGATGGTTCCCACCACGCGCGCCGGACTGCGAAGGTCGCGAGCGCCACGCCCTCCAACGCGTGGCTCCCGGTTTGCATGTGTCGGCAGCCGGAGGAACGTTTATGACTTCTGTCGAAATCCAGCCCGGAATGCAGGTCGTGTGTGGAATGGATGCGAACGCTCAGTTCGCAACCGTCGATCACATGGAAGGTAGCGACATCAAGCTCACGCGCGACGCTACCGGAGAGCACCATTACATCCCGCTCAGCTGGGCGAAGCGCATGGTCGACGGCAAGATCCAGGTCGACCGCGCCGCCCAGGATGTCATGGCGGAGTGGAGGACGAGCCCACAGTAGGCGCCTACCGCGTCACTGCTTGTTCTTGTCGTCCCAGAGCATCGGCTCCCACAGCTCCACCTTGTTGCCGTCGGGATCGAGGATCCAGGCGAACTTGCCATTTTCGGCCGACTCCGGGCCTTTCACCGGCTCGATTCCGTTCGCTTTCAGCTGCGCGAGCATGCCGTCCATCGAATCGACGCGATAGTTGATCATGAAGCTCGCCGAGCTCGGCTGAAACCATCGCGTGTCCGGCGCCGCGAGGTTCCATACGGTCAGGCCTCCGTCGTTTGCGGTGTCGTCCGGCCATTTCAAGATCGCCCCGCCCCAATCCTCGAGCGGAAGACCAAGGTTCGAGGCGTACCACTCCGACAGCTTCTTGTGATC
>JANOIR010000222.1:0-12154 GCA_031407765.1 Vicinamibacteraceae bacterium | reverse complement strand
TCGACCTTGTCGGTCGAGATCTCGAACAGCGGCTCGTCGCGATCGATGTGGTCGCCGACCTTGCGGATCCAGCGGACCACCGTGCCCTCGGTCACCGACTCCCCCATCTGGGGCATGACGACGTTGACGGGCATGGTGATCCTCGACCCTCGGGGTGGCGCGATCAGGCGTGCAGCGGCGCGCCGTGCGCGGCGTGCGCCGCTTCGAGCACGGCCTCCGACATGGTCGGATGCGCGTGGATGGTGCGGATCAGCTCTTCGACCGTGCATTCGAGGCGCAAGGCGAGCGTCGCCTCGGCGACCAGCTCGGTCGATCGCGGACCGCTCATGTGGAAGCCGAGCACCTCGTCGTACTTCTTCTCGGCGACGATCTTGACGAACCCGTCGGTCTCGTTGGCCATGCGGGCGCGGCCGAGGACGCGGAACGGGAACTGCCCGACGGTGACGTCATAGCCCCGCTCGCGCGCCGCCTTTTCGGTCAGGCCGACGCTGCCGATCTCGGGATCGCAGTAGGTGCACGCCGGCACGTGCTCGTAGTTGATCGGCCGCACGTCCTTGCCGGCAATGCGTTCGGCAACGAGGACGCCCTCGGCCGACGACAGGTGTGCGAGCTGCTGATGCCCGGGCTTGTCGAAGGTGATGACGTCGCCGATCGCCGAGATGCCCGCAACGCCAGTGCGAAACAGCTCGTCGACCTTGATGTAGCCTCGCTCCAGCTTGAGCCCGGCTTCGGCGGCGCCGAGGCCGGTCGTCACCGGCCCACGCCCGGTCGCGACCAGCAGGTACTCGGCCTCGATCGTCTGCGACGCGCCGCCGGCGGCGGGCTCGGCGGTCAGCGTGACGCCGGTCGCGCCCGGCTTGGCCGAGGTGACCTTGGTGCCGGTCAGCACCTTGATCTTCGCCTTCTTGAACACGCGCTCGAGCTCCGCGGAGACGGCCTCGTCCTCGAGCGGCACGATCCGCGGCAGCAGCTCGATCAGCGTCACCTGGCTGCCGAAGCGGTTGAAGATCGACGCGAACTCGACGCCGACGGCGCCGCTGCCCATGATCGCGATCGACTTGGGCACCTGCGCCATGTGGATCGCTTCGTCGCTGGTGATGATGCGCTGGCGATCGATCTCGATGCCGGGGACGCTGCGCGCGGTCGATCCGGTGGCGACGACGATCTCCTTGCCCTCGACGACCAACGTGCCGGCCTCGGAGGTGACCTCCACCTTGCCGCCGCCGAGGAGCCGCCCGGTGCCGGCGATGCGCTCGATCTTTTTCTTCTTGAACAGGTGGTCGATGCCGCCGGTGAGGCCCTTGACGATCTTGTCCTTACGGGCGTGAACAGCGGCCATGTCGATCGAGATCGCGCCTTCGGGGAGCACCAGGCCCCATTCCTTGGATTCCTGGGCGATCTTCAGGGCGTGGGCGTGCTCGAGCAGCGCCTTGGTCGGGATGCAGCCCCAATTGAGGCAGGTTCCACCGAGCACCGGGGCGCGCTCGATGCAGGCCGTCCGCAGACCGAGCTGTGCAGCGCGGATGGCTGCCACGTAGCCACCGGTGCCGGATCCGATGACCACGACGTCGAATGCGTTCGCCAAGACCGATGATCTCCCACGATGCCGGCGGGGACCCGCCCGGGATGGGCGGCCGGCCCGCAGGGACTCAGGCCGGATTATATTGGTGCCTGCGCGCCGATGTCCACGAAGCCCAAGACCTTGCTCATCGTCGACGACGACGAGGGAATGCGGGACACCCTCACCGCGATCCTGCGCCGCGACTACTCGGTGCTGACGGCATCGACGGGCGAGGCGGGCCTCGAAACCCTGGCTCGGCTGGACGTCGACCTGATGCTACTCGACGTGCGCCTGCCGAACATCGGCGGCCTCGAGGTGCTCCGGATCACCAAGGAGCAGCACCCGCGCATCGAGGCCATCGTGATTTCGGCGGTCAGCGAGGTCGAGACCGCGGTGCAGGCGATCAAGCAGGGCGCCTACCACTACATCACCAAGGACTTCGAGTACGACGCACTGCGCTCGCTGGTGCGCAACGCCAGCGAGAAGCAGGACCTCAGCCGTCGGGTCGAATCGCTGTCGGCACAGGTTGCCGACCAGAACCGCGTCGGCGACTTCGTGACCGGCACGAGCGCGGTGATGCGGCACGTGATGGACCTGGTCCGCAAGGTGGCCAAGCTGGACACCACCGTTCTGGTCCAGGGCGAGAGCGGCACCGGCAAGGAGATGGTCGCGCGGCGTCTGCACGACGAGTCGCCGAACGCCGACGGGCCGTTCATCCCGGTCAACCTGGCGGCGGTGCCATCGGAGCTGGTCGAGAGCACGTTGTTCGGCCACGAGAAGGGGGCCTTCACCGGCGCGGTGCGGCAGCAGCTCGGCAAGTTCGAGATGGCGGCCGGCGGCACGCTGTTCCTCGACGAGATCGGCGATCTCCGCCTCGACCTGCAGGCCAAGCTGCTGCGGGCGATCCAGGAGGGCGAGATCGAGCGCGTCGGCGGCACCAAGCCGATCAGCACCGACTTCCGCCTCGTCGTCGCGACCCACGTCGACCTCGAGCGCGCGATCCGTGAGGGCCGCTTCCGCGAGGACCTCTACTACCGGATCCGCGTCATCCCGATCCAGATGCCGGCCCTGCGCGAGCGGCTCGAGGACCTGCCGGCGCTGATCGACTTCTTCACCCACCGCTACAACGCCCGCTTCCACAAGAGCGTGATGGGGCTGAACGACGACGCGCTCGGCGTGCTCCGCAGCTACTGGTGGCCGGGCAACGTCCGCGAGCTGCAGAACCTGGTCGAGCGTCTGGTCGCGACCGACGAGCGCGGCTTCATCGCCGAGGAGGACCTGCCGCTCGAACTGCAGCTGGTGCGCCTCAAGGCCAAGTCGCCGAGCAGCGAAGGCCGCTTCGCCGACGCCGTCGGCGCCTTCGAGCGCAACCTGATCGTGCGCGCGCTGCAGGAGTGCGACGGCAACGTCTCGGCCGCCAGTCGCTACCTGGGCGTGCCGCACACCACGCTCAAGCACAAGATCCAGCGCCACGGGATCCGCGAGCTGGCATTGACCGCCCGCGGCGGCATCCCACCCCGGCCGCGGATCGACTGACCAGTGGCGAAAGCCGTCGGCACCGAACGCGTCCGCTGCGGCTGGGCCGAGAACCCGCCCTTTCCGGAATACCAGGCCTACCACGACGAGGAGTGGGGCGTGCCCGTGCACGACGATCGCCTCCTCTTCGAGTACCTGACGCTCGAGGGTGCCCAGGCTGGGCTCAGCTGGGCAACGATCCTCCGCAAGCGGCCGTATTACCGGCAGGCCTTCGCCGGCTTCGATCCGGCGGCGGTCGCCCGCTTCACGGCGAAGCGGGAGGCGAAGCTGCTGGCCGATCCGGGGATCGTCCGCAACCGGCTCAAGGTGGCGTCGACGATCTCGAACGCGAAAGCCGTGCTGGCGGCGCAGGACGAGTTCGACAGCCTCGACGCCTATTTGTGGCAGTTCGTCGGCGGCGAACCGCGCCTCAACCGCTGGCGGTCGATGCGCGAGGTACCGACCCGGACTCCGGAGTCGGATGCCATGAGCGATGCGCTCCGGCGCCGCGGCTTCCGATTCGTCGGTTCGACGATCTGCTACGCCTTCATGCAGGCCGTCGGCATGGTCAACGATCACACGACAACGTGCTTCAGGCATTCTTCACAGCATCCGGTCCTGCGATCGTGAACCTGGCCGTCCTGCCCGCCCTCATCGACTGGCAGCCGCGGACGCGCCTGATCTTCGGGCCGGGCGTGGTCGAGCGCGCCGGAGAACTGGCCCGGGAGCTCGGCGTCCGCCACGTGCTGCTGATCTGCGATCCCGGCATGGTGCGGGCCGGCTACGCCGATCGCGTCCAGGACATCCTCGAAGCGGCCGGCGTCCGCGTCACCCGCTTCGCCGACTTCTCCGAGAACCCGGACGGCGACATGGTCGCGGCGGGCGCGGCGGTGGCCAGGACGGCTGGCGTCGACGGCTTCGTCGCCCTCGGCGGCGGCAGCTCGCTCGACTGCGCCAAGGGCGCCAACTTCCTGCACGCCGACGGCGGCGAGATTTCCGACTTCCGCGGCTACGGCCGTGTCCGCGGCACGATGCTGCCGATGATCGGCATCCCGACGACGGCCGGCACTGGCAGCGACGCGCAGTCCTACGCCGTACTCTCGGATGCGCGAACGCACGTGAAAACGGCGTGCGGCGATCCGGGCGCGGCGTTCCGGATCGCGCTCCTCGATCCGGCGCTCACCGTCAGCCAGCCGGCCAGCGTCACCGCCGCCTCGGGGTACGACGCGCTGTCCCACGCGATCGAGGCGTTCGTCACGACGTCGCGCACGCCGCTGTCGCAGACCTTCGCGCGCGAGGCCTTCCGCCTGGTGCGGGGCCAGCTCGCGCACGTGCTGCAGCAGCCCGACGACATCGAGGCGCGCGGCGCCATGCTGCTCGGCTCGCACCTCGCCGGCCTGGCCATCGAGCACTCGATGCTCGGCGCCGGCCACGCCTGCGCCAACCCGCTGACGGCGCAGTTCGACATCACGCACGGGATCGCGGTGTCGCTGATGCTGCCGCACGTGGTGCGCTGGAACGCCGAGGCGGTCGGCACGCTGTACGCCGAGCTGATGGATGGTCCGGGATCGGCCGACCCGCTCGCCGGCGAGCGGCTGGCCTGCGAGCTGGAGCAGGTCGCGGCGACCTGCGGCTTCCCGCTGAGCCTGCCGGAGGCCGATGTACCCGACGACGCGCTGCCGGCGCTGGCCGAGGGCGCCGCCGCCCAGTGGACGGGTGGGTTCAACCCGCGTCCGCTGACCCGCGAGTCGGCGCTGGCGCTGTATCGCGCCGCCCGGCGATGAGGACGCACTATGCTTTCTGCGGATGGAGCTCTTCGGTCCTCACGGCCGCACGCGGGTCTGGCTGCGCCACAAGAAGTTCAAGCTGCTGACCTCGGTCGGCCGCACGCTGGGCAATGACGTGGTCGCCGGCGGCCTGACCAGCCGGCGCGACCTGACCGACTTCTTCGCCGACCTGCAATCCTGCGTGCCGCAGGGCCAGATGGTCGATCCGACCGTCACCGCGTGCGACCATCGTGACTGGCGGGCCGAGCTGGCCAGCCGCCTGCAGGGCCGCGGCCTGGAGCTGGGGCCGCTGCACCGGCCGATTCCGACCCACCCCGGCATGAAGATGACCTACGTGGATCGCGCCGACCAGGCGACGCTGCAGGCCGCCTTCCCGAAGCTGGCGCGCCACATCGTGCCGGTCGACATCCTCGACGATGCCGAGACGCTGGCCACCGTGGCCCCGGCGAGCTTCGACTTCCTGATCTCGGCGCACGTCATCGAGCACATGCGCAACCCGATTGGCGCGCTCGTCAACTGGCTGCGCGCGGTGCGCGACGGCGGCCTGCTCTACCTGATCGTGCCCGACAAGCGCCGCACCTTCGACAAGCTCCGCGTCCGCACCACGCTCGAGCACCTGGTGCTCGACTACGAGCAGCCGTCCGCCGAGCGCGACTTCGAGCACTACCTCGACTACGCGGTGTTCGTGCACCACGCCATGACCGACCAGGCCATCGGCGAAGCGACGCGTTTGCGCGACACCGATTTCAGCATCCACTTTCACGTCTTTCTTCCGCAGGACGTCGTTCGGCTGATCCAGTGGATCGACGGGCACGTGACGCGGGTCTCGATCGTCGAGGGCCCGGTGATGAGCCCGGCCATCGACGAGTTCCACCTGCTCCTCCGAAAGGGCGCCCCGCAATGACCAGACGTGCGCTGATCGCCGCCGCCGTCGCGCTGCTCGCGGCCGACGCCGGAGCCCAGAAGCCAGGCCCGACCCCGAGCCCGACCCGGACCGCGACCCCAGCGCAGGCCGCGCCCCAGGCCGCCGCGGAGTGGCCACAGTTCCGCGGGAACCACAGCCTCACCGGCGTGACCGCCGCCGCCCTGCCGGCGACCCTCAAGGTGCGCTGGACGTTCGAAGCCGGCGATGCGGTCGAGTCGTCGGCGGCGATCGCCGGCGGCACCGCCTACGTCGGCTCGCAGAAAGGCGAGCTGCTGGCGCTCGACCTCGCCACCGGCAAGCCGCGCTGGCGCTACAAGACCGTCGAAGGCATCGGCGAGTCGTCGCCGGCGGTGTCGACGGCGCTCGGGCTCGTCTTCGTCGGCGACCTGAGCGGCACCGTGCACGGGGTCCGCGTCGCCAACGGCGAAGTCGCGTGGACGTTCAAGACCAAGGGCGAGGTCAAATCGTCGCCGGTCGTCGTCGGCGACAAGGTCGTGATCGGATCGTACGACGGCAGCCTTTACGGGCTCGACGCCAAGGCCGGCACGCTGGCCTGGAGCGTCCACACCGAGAACTACGTCCACGGCACACCGGCGATCGTCGACGGCATCGCCTACTTCGCCGGTTGCGACGAAGTGTTCCGCGTCATCCGGGTCAGCGACGGCAAGGACATGGGCAACCTGCCGATCGGCGCCTACACCGGAGCCTCGGTCGCGGTGGCCAACGGACGCGCCTACTTCGGCACCTTCGAGAACGAGGTGCTCGCCGTGGACCTGGCAGCGAAGAAGGTGGCCTGGCGCTACCAGCCCAAGGAGCGGCAGTTTCCGTTCTATTCGTCGGCCGCGATCGCCGACGGCAAGGTGATCCTCGGCGGCCGCGACAAAGTGGTGCACGCGATCGACGCCGCCACCGGCAAAGCCGTCTGGACGTTCTCCACCAAGGCGCGGGTCGAGTCGTCGGCCGCGGTCGCCGGCGCGCGTGTCTACATCGGCTCGAACGACGGCCGCTTCTACGTGCTCGATCTGAAGACCGGCAAGTCGCTGTGGGAGTACGAGTCGGGCTCGCCGATGACCGCCTCGCCGGCGATCGCCGGCGGCGTGGTGGTGATCGGCACCAGCGACGGCACCATCATCTGCTTCGGCGCGTGATGGCACTGACGGCCACGATCTATCGCGTTTCGGTCGAGCTGGCGCACATCGATCGCGGCGTCTACGAGACGCTCGACCTGCGGCTCGCGCGGCATCCGTCCGAGACGCTCGACTACATGACGACGCGGCTCCTCGCCTACAGCCTCGAATACACCGAAGGGATCGCGCTGACCGACGGCGTCTCGTCGGGCGACGAGCCGGCCATTCTCGTCCGCGACCTGACCGGGAGGATCACCGCCTGGATCGAGGTCGGACTCCCGTCGGCCGAGCGGCTGCACCGCGGGCACAAGCTGGCCGGGCGCGCCGCGGTCTACACGCACCGCGGCATCGCGCAGGTGCTGGGCGAGCTGAACGGCCACGGCATCCATCGCGCCGCGGACATCCCGATCGTCGAGCTCGATCGCGGCTTCGTCACCACCCTCGGCGAATCGCTCGACCGGCGATCGACGCTGTCGTTGTCGGTGACCGAGGGTCAGCTCTACGTCGAGATCGGCGAGCGCCATCTCGAGTCGCAGCTCGTGATCCATCACCTGACGCCATGAGCTTCCCGATCTTCATCCCGATCGGGCCCTGGCAGATCCATCCGCACCTGTTCTTCGAGTCGATCTCGTACTTCATCGGCTTCCGCGTCTACCTGGCGCTGCGCCGGCGGGCCGGGGACACGGTGGTGGTGCCCTATCGGTGGGCGACGCTGTCGTGCGCCGCGGCCGGCGCCGCGCTCGGTGCTCGCAGCCTGGCGTGGCTCGCCGACCCGAACGCCACCTACGACGTGCAGAGCGTGCTCCTTGGCGGCAAGACGATCGTCGGCGGGCTGATCGGCGGCCTGATCGCCGTCGAGCTCGTCAAGCTGGCGATGGGCATCCGCCGCTCGACCGGCGACCTCTACGCGCCGGCGCTGGCCGTCGCCATCGCCATCGGCCGCGTCGGCTGCCTGCTGACAGGCGTCGCCGACGACACCTCGGGCACGCCGACGTCCCTGCCGTGGGGGATGGACCTCGGGGACGGCGTTCGGCGGCATCCGACGCAGCTCTACGAGATCGTCGTGCTCGCGGCGATGGTGGTGCCGCTGTGGCGTCTGGCCCGTCGGACGATGGCGCTGGCCGCCACCACTGGCGTGGACGGCGCGCCGGCGCAGGCCACCGTGCTCCGCGAGGGGGACGCCTTCAAGGCGTTCATGGTCGCCTACATGGCGCTGCGCGTCGCGGTCGACTTCGTCAAGCCGTATCCGGCCGTGTTCCTGGGCCTGGGCGTCCTGCAGTGGGCCGCGGTTGTGACGATTGCCTGGTATGCCCGCGACATCCGGCGCTGGATCCGCGGCCGCCGAACGTAGATGACCTCGACGAATCGACCGGCGCGGCCGCCAGGCTGGGTCGTGCGGCGTGGCGTCGACATCCTCGTCTATGGGACCGCGGCGGTCCCGCTCGGACTCGGTTTGGTGTACCTCGACTCGGTACTGGTCGTCGCGATCGTCCGGAGCCCCGGGAGCCACGAGCTCCTCCACGAGCCGTACATGCCCTTGTCGTTGGCGGCGGCGGTGTTCGCCGTCCTGGGCGGGGCCGCCGTGATCGTCTCGCGGATCAACTACGTGCGCCAGCACCCGCTGATCCCGCCACCGCCGGATGCCGCCCCACCCGGTCCCGGTGCGCTGATCCTGACACCGCTCGAGGACATGCCCGGCGCGCTCGACCGGGTCGTCCCCGCCGGCCTTCGGCGATTCGCCCGAGGTCCGTTCGCGACAGAGACGGATGTGCCCGGTCCGTCAGCGGACGAGGCGAGGTCGACGCGGGAGCCCGTGGCCACCAGCACCGCTGGCGGTGGCGGTGGCACCGGCACCGGCGGCGGCGGCAGCGGCAGCGGCGGCAGCGGCGGCGAAGGCGAAGGCATCGTGATCGCACTCGGCGCCATCGGCGTCACAGTCGTGATGCTGATCGGACTGCCCTTCGCGTTCGTCGTGGGCGAAGCTTTACTCGGCGTCGGGGGCGGTCTCCTAGTTGCGGGCGCCGTCATGGTCGCCGGGGTGTTGGGGTTTCGGCGGCTCCATCGGATGGGCGAACCCGCACCGACGAGCCTGAGCCTCCGTGACCCCGACGCGGCAGGCCGGGGCGGGGGAGTCAATGCGGGCTGGGTCATCGCCTGGTCAATCGTGCTCACCACCGTCTCGATGTTCGCGCTGCTCGTCTCGCTCTGCGGTTCGATGCGGATCTGATGCGCTGACGTCGTATGGCGCCCTCCGACATCTCGAACGAACGCGTACTGGCGATAGTCGTGGTGTCGGGATTGCTGACCCTCGACGCGGCACTCCTGTTGCTCTTCGCCACTTGCGGCGGTCCAAACGGCGCGTCATTCGCCCTCCTGTTCCTCGTGATTTTAGGTGCGGGCGTGGTAGCCCTGTTCGCCCTGGTTGGCCCGTTCCTGCGGCGATCCTCGGACAGGCCGAATCCCGAACCGATCTCGGTGATCGTGACCCGAGCCATCCGGCGGCTGCCCGGCCGCGAGCGCCCGATCGATCGGCGGTGGGCCGAGCGGATGCGGCTGGCGCTTGCCTTTTACGTGGTGGTCGCGTTCGGCATGCCGGTGGCAGCAGCCCTGGGCCGCATCGGGCAGGGGCCCGGCGTGTGGCAGCGGCTGCTGATGGCCTTTCTCGCGCCACTGGCCCCGGCAGCGTTGCTCGTGTCGATGAGCCTGATCCGGTTGCGACCGGAGCGATGGATCGACACGGCGACCGGACTCGGCGCCGCACTCCTGCTGCGTCACTGGGGGATCGTCGGCACCACGTTCGGCAACGCGGATTCGCGGGGCGTCGCGGTCCGCGTCGTCCTGCTTGCGGCGTGCGGAGCGGCCATCGTGACCTGCGCGATGCGGGCACGCGGGCGCCCCGGCCGCCACAACGCCGGATGGATCGCGGCGGCAACGGCCGGCTTCGCGGTCTGGAATTGGCTCGTCGGCGCAATCGTCGAGCACGCGTCCTGAGGGCTGCAAGGCGGCGAGCGGCACGCCTCGGACGCTGGCAGCCCTACAATGGCCGCCATGGGCACCGTGCTGCGCATCCTCGGCATCGTCGTGGCATCGATGATCCTGGGCCTGGTCGGCCTGTTCCTGCTGATTTTCTCGATCTGCGGCGGCCTCAAGACCTCGGAGGGCGGCGGCATCTTGATGATCTGCCTCGCCCTGATCGTGGCCTGCGTCGGCGCGATCGTCTTCCTGGGCCGCGGCATCAGCGCGGCGCGCACTGCGGCGAAAGGGCTGGCAGTGCCACCGGCGGCTACACCCTACGGGTACGCGGCGCCGGACGCCGGCGCGCCCGGCGCGTACACGGACCCTGAGTCGCCGGGCTACGCCATGCCCGCAGAGGCCGCGCAGATGCCAGGCGCGCCGACGGCTGGGGCTCCGTCGGTGCCCGCGCGACCGGCCCGTCCGGTCCTCCCGCCGCGCACGGCGGCGCCGCTCGGCGGCACCGATCTGCAGGTGCTCATCGGCCTGCGCATCGCGCTCGCCGTCTACATCCTGTTCTCGGTCGGCTCGATGGTGTTCAACCTCGCCAACTTCGGCCGCTTCGGCAGCAACGTGGCGATCCAGCTGGTCGTCCGCAGCATCCTGAACATGCTGCCGACGGCCGCGGTGCTGCTGGTCGTGAGCCTTCGCAACCCGCCGGCAGGCGGCGCGGTCGACGCCGCCGCCGGTCTCGGCATCGCGTCGGTGCTCTTCCGCGTCGGCTACCTGACGTTCTCCGGCCTGTTCACGTCGGGCTTCATCCAGATGACCGGCGTGTCGTCGCTGATCCTGCGACTGGGTGCCTTCAGCGCGCTCGAAATGACGATCGCCGGGCTGGCGCTGCGCGTGCGCAGCCGGCTCGGGCCGATGAACCCGGTGAGCCTCATCGCCGCGATCGTCGGCTTCCTGTTCTGGGACGGCCTGGTCCAGGCGATCATGCAGGCGCTGACAACCCTGCTGTTCTGATTGGTTTGGCGATTGGCGGCCGCGCTCTCACGCCGTCCGGCGCGACAATCCCAGATGCGGCGGGCGCCGCCGGCGCGTCAACGGCCCTAGCCACTACGTTCAGTTCCTAGACGCAGTCGCAGATCGAGCAACGATCTAGGCAATGCCATCGAGAGCATTGTCGTTGGTGGTGCGGTTGCCCCTGACGTACGACGGTTCGACTGGGGTATGCGTCCACAAAGGGCAGACGAACTATCCACGCTACTCGCCCTGCCAATGGCGACGCGTACTAGCGAGCAAACAAGAGGAGTTGAAGATGTTCCTGAGCACCCTCGTATTGTTGAGCGTGATGCAGGCCGGCCGCCAACCGTCCTTGGTGATTGATCTGCCGTTGGCGAGCGCCACCTGCCCCGAGGACGCGTTGGGCGGTGGGCTAGGCCATGGTACAGGTGCCGGCACCAACGCCGCCTCCCAGGTTCCACCACTGGCGTGGGCCACGTTGACTGTGCGAGACGACTACTCGCCCGGGCGCCCTCTGGACTATCAAATAGCTCTTTCGAACCTGAGCGATGAGCCATTGCAGATACCCGTGCTGCCCCGCGGCGCGGTCTGCGACAGCCTTCGTCAGAACGAGCGCGGGATGAGCGAGGTCAGAATCGCGATCCGCTTTCGCTCCAAGTCGAGTCGGCATGGCGTCGTTGACGCGGTGTCACTCTGGGCGGCACCGTCGAACAAGGACTCTCATCGAATTCTAGCGCCTGGGGAGAAGGCCCTAATCAGAGTGTCGAGGGTCTGGGGAACCCTGGGTTCCTCCGAGGGAGTGCCGGAGGAACTCCGATTGTTTGTGCACATCGAAGGCATCGGCCGTCGTCCGATTGAGTCGTCGAACGCCGTTGTTGTTCGCACTCGGGGACCAGCGTCCGGCCGATGAGAAACTGCCCTGGCTAGCGGATCCGCGTCGCAGCGCGTTCGTGCCGGCAGCCCAGACGCGGCCGCCGGCGTTTGTGTAGATGGCCCGCTCGACGACGGCCGGCGACGCGCCGATCCAGGACGGCAATACGAAGAGGCAGCGGGCCCGACCGGCGCCAGCGCTCACCGTTTCACGAGTAGCGGTCACGCGCGGGGAGACGGCAACCTTCCGGCTCAGCTGCGGAGGTGGCGGAGGCCGCCTACGGCTTGGACGGCGTCGGCGGCGGCGGCGCCGCCCGCGGGGGCCTCCGGGCCGAGTGCCACTGCACCATAAGCCCCGTGCCGCGGCGCTTGACCCCGACGTACAGAAATG
>JANOIR010000205.1:0-4416 GCA_031407765.1 Vicinamibacteraceae bacterium | reverse complement strand
GTGATGGTCGCCTTGATGTTGTTCTGCGTGACGACGCGCGGCTTGAGGAGCACCTGCACCTTGCCCTCGGTCTCGAGCGCCGACAGCGAGGCGTCGATACCGAGCGCACCGTTCAGCGCGCCCAGCGAGATTTTGCCGAAGTCGGCGCCCTGCTGGTTGGTGCTGCCCGCCGCGCCGCCGGCCCGGATGGTGTTCGGGAAGGCGAAGGGCGTGGTGTTGCCGAGCTCGGGCGCCGCGGCGCCACCGAAGCCCCACTGGATGCCCAGCTCCTTGGCGAAGTCCTTCGTCGTGCGCACGATGCGCGCCTCGATCTCGACCTGCGGCTGCGGCGCGTCGAGATCGACGAGCAGCGTCGTGGCGCGATCGATGCCGGCCTGCAGGTCGGTGATGATCAGGTTGTTGGTGCGCGGATCCACCTGAATCGACGACCGCTTGGTCAACGCCGTGCGCAGCAGGAGCGGCGCCACGTCGGCAGCCTTGGCGTAGGACAGCGTCTTGGTCACCGTCATCAGCTCGCCCGAGAGCGCCTGCTCGTCGGCCAGCCGGCGACGCGACTCGCCTTCCTTCTGCAGCGTGTCGATCGGCGCGATCCGGACGATCGTGCCCTCGACCGTGTAGTCGAGCTGATTGGCGCGCAGGATGATGTCGAGCGCGTGATCCCACGGCACCTCGTGCAGCGAGACGTCGACGACGCCCTTCACCTCGGGATCGATGACCAGGTTGAGGCCGGTGATCTCGGCGAAGGTGCGGAGCACCGCGCGGAGGTCGACACCCTGGAAGTCGAGGCTGATGGGATGCCCGGTGAAGCGGCGCGGCGACATGTCGCCGGCCTTCCGCTCCTGCACGGTCGGCTCGGTGCGCGCCGAGCGCGCAACCGACGCTGACGGCGTGCGGACCGTGGCGGTCGCCGCCGGCGCGCTCGACGTCGCCGCCGGCAGCGCCTTGGCCAGCGTGAAGTCGGCCGGCGTCGAGCCCAGCGCGGCCGGGTCGCCGATGGTGACGACCACGTTGCGCGGGTTCACGGCGTCGGGCTGCACGCGGTAGGCGTACGGCTTCGACATCTCGACGACCACGCGGGTGGCGCCGTTGCCGTTGGCGACGCGGACGCGGTCGACCACGCCCTTCTTGACGTTGGTCAGCGCGGTCACCGCCGGGCGCACGCCCGGGAACGACAGCACCAGGCGGGCCGGGGCGTCCTTCGCCTCTTCCACCTCACCGACTGTCAGCTTGCCGTTGCCGCGCAGCGTCAGGGTCACGCCCTCGGGCGCGCTCCCGACAACCACGCTGGTCAGGCGGCTGGCCGCGGCGGAGGCCGATGCCGGCGCCGGCGTCGCTTCGACCGGAGCGGCCATCGGCGCCGAACGCGACGGTTCGACCGCGGTCTGCTCGCTCGACGGGCTCGCCAGCACGACCGTCACTTCACGGCCGTCGGGCGATGCCTTCACGCTGTAGGTGACCTTGACGTCGAGGTCGAGCACCACGCGCGTGACGAGCGGATTGGGATTGTTGAGCGCCACGCGGACCCGCCGCAGCGCGCCCTGGCCAGGCGTGGCCGGAGGCACGTTCGGACGGACGCCCGGGAAGTCGACGACCAGCCGCAGGGGCGGGCGATCCGCCTCCTGGAGCGTGCCGTACGCCAGCTTGCCGTTGCCCCTGAGGGTCACGGTCACGCCGTCGGCATTCCTGCCGACCTCGACGCCGGTGAGTTCGGTGGCTGCCGGGGCCTGCGTGGCCTGGGCTTCGCCGAACGTGAAAGATGTGGCCGCGACACTGCTCAACTCCAAGAGCGTCGCGAGCATGAGTGTTAGGAGCGGAACCACCGCTCTTCGCCCGCGCATTACTTCCCCTCCTCGATAATCCGCAGAGGTTTGCGAATTTCCCGCTGGCGCACTGGGCTCAGCGGATCGTTGACGTTCTGAACGAACACGACAGCTTCGGCCGTGACGGTGCGTACTTCGCCGTCCAGCAGACGGTCATTTGCTTTCACGATGTAGGTCTTGTTGTCCGGGGCCTGAACCATGGCCAGCATGCGGCCACGGCTCTTGACCACGCCCTTGACGGTGGCCTCGTTGATCATCAGGCCGGCGAGACCGTTCATCTTGCCGGCGTTGGCGCGTGGATCGGACGCGTGATCGAGCGCCAGGAACGGGTCGCGGCGGCCGCCCGCTTCGTAGAGATAGCCGCTGCCGGTGCGCGGTGCGGCGGCCGGAGCCGGCGCCGGCGCCGGGGCAGCATCGCCCTGCTGCGCGCCCAGCGTCGACGGGATGACGACGATGGCCGTCAACGCAAGCGTCGCACCGAGCGCGAGCGTAAAGGACCGAGGTAGTGAGTCGAGCACGGACATCCTCCTGACGTAACCCATGAGATCCACCACCACCCTTACTGCGCGGTTGCGGGCGCGCGCGGCGCAGCGGCGCCAGGACGCTGAATCGTGCCGGGCTTGCGGCTGGCCGGGCCCGGCTTGTCGAGTAGAACGAAGGTCGTTGCCGTGCACTGCGCGGTGATCGTCGAACCGCTGGCGACGCTCTCGGCGGCCGTCTTGGCCTTGATGCCGATGCCGCCGACGTTGATGATGCGCGGCACCTTGCTGACGTGGTCGAAGAAGCGCGCGAGGTCGTGATACGTGCCGTCGAGCTCGAGCGCCATCGGCCACTCCTGGTGGAGCTGCTTGCTGACGACGGCCTGTGGCCGGAACACCTTGACGACCAGGCTGGACTGCGTCGCCAGCGTCTGGATGCGGCGCAGCATGTCGGCGACGTCCCGCTTCTCCGGCAGGACCACCTTGAGGTCGTTGAACTGCCGCTCGAGGTTCTTCAGCTCCTCGCGGAAGTCGACGAGGCGCTTTTCGGCAGCGAGGCCTCTCTGGATGTCCTGCCGCTCGCGGGCGAGCTGCTTCTCCTTTTCGACCAGGCTGGCACGCAGCGTGCCGTCGCTCTCGCCGATCGGGATGAACTCCGTGAGGGCCTTGGGGAAGCCGGCGTAGAGGTAGTGGTAGCTGCCCATGCCCGCTCCGCCGATGACGGCGGCGATGAGCATCACGCCATACCAGGGAAGCTTGTTAAGTCCGAGCTGCATTGTGCTGGTCCTTTGTTCGCGAGATCGCTGCGGCTACTGGGCGAGACGCCGCGCCGGGGCGCCGGCCGGCGACGGGGCCACGGGCTTCTTCGCGCCCGGCATCTCGAACGTCGCCTTCACCGTGAACTTGATCAGGTCGGTCTCGCCGGCCTTCTCTTCTTCGCTGTTCGTGATCTCGACCGGCTTGGCGAAGTAGCCCGAGGCCTCGAGGTTGGCAACGAAGTCGGCCAGCGACGACAGCGTGCTGGTCTTGCCGTCGAGCGTGACGTCGGCGCCGGTCTGCTTCATGTCGAGCAGCCACAGGCGATCCGGCATGCTGCGGCTGATCTGATCGAGCATGTGCACCGGCCCGACCTGGTTCTGGCGCAGCTCCTCGATCAGGTTGACCCGCTGCTGCAGGTCGCGCTTCTGCGCTTCGAAGCGCTCGACCTCGCGGAGAATCGGAGCCAGCCGGGCCTTCTCGGCGCGGGCTTCGATCAGCTCCTGGTGCAGCGCGGCGTCCTGCTGCTGCAGGCCCAGGTAATCGAGCGCGATGTAGCCGGAGCAGCCGGCGAGCACGAAGAGGGCGGCAATCGGACCGGCCTTCTGCGAAATGTTGAGCGAGAACTTCGGACCGCTCGAGGCCTTCGCCGCGATCGGCTTCTCGACGCTGAGGAGATTGATGCGAATCATCGGTCGCCCACCTTGCGGAGCGCCAGGCCCACGGCCACGGCTGAAGTCGCCTGCACGTCGGCAGCCGACATGACGCCGAACTTTTCAGCGTCGAAGGTCACCTTCTTGAACGGATCGAACAGCTCGACGTGTGAATCGAAACGCTCGGCCAGCATGTCGACGAAGCCGTCGACGCGCGAGGCGCCGCCGCTGACGACCAGGCGATCGATGCGATCCGAACCGGTGGTCCCGCGGAAGAAGTCGAACGTCTTCTGGATTTCGAGCAGCACGTTCTCGGTGACCGCGCGGATGGTCGGCCGCGCCAGCTCCATCGAGTAGCCCTCGACGTGCAGCCCGCGCTTGAGCGCGTCGGCCGTCTCGTAGGGGATGTTCAGCTCACGCTGCAGCGCGTCGGTGTAGGCGTTGCCGCCGATCGAGATGTCGCGCGTGAAGAGCGACTGGCCGCCGCTCAGGATGTTGATGTTGACCGCGCTGGCGCCGAAGTTGACGAGCGCCACGACCAGGCTCGCGTCGAGCCCGTAGTTGACCTCGTAGGCGTTCTGCAGCGCGAAGGCGTCGACGTCGACGATGACCGGCGAGCGGCCGGCCTGGGAGATGACGCCGGTGTAGTCGGCGATCTTCTCCTTCTTCGCGGCGACGAGGAGGACGTCCATCGTGCCCGCGGCGGCG
>JANOIR010000193.1:0-1661 GCA_031407765.1 Vicinamibacteraceae bacterium | reverse complement strand
CGCGCTGGGTGAGCTTCGTCGTGACGACCCTCGGGCCTGCCGGAGAGAACCCTCCCCTCGAGCTGGGGATCGTGTCGGCACGCAGCGAGCGGGCTACGACGTGGTCCCGAGTCGCCGCCGATCACGCGTGGCCCGACAAGCCGCACTGGTCCCCTGACGGCAGGACGCTGTACTTTCTCTCCCCGGCCCCGTCCGGCTCTTTCAACCTGTGGGGCGTGCGCGTCGATTCCAAGGTCGGCGCGCAGCTCGGAGCACCCTTTCAGGTCACCAACTTCGACTCGCCGCGCTGGCACGTGGATCCGGACATGGGTGGTTCATGCGAGATCGGCATTGCCAAGGGCCGGCTCGTATTACCCATGCGTACCGTCAAGGGCAGTATCTGGATGATTTCGGCCGGAATCTCCTGATATCTGCTGCCAATCTCGATCTCACCGATATCTCACCGTCCTGGCATTGAGGTAACACGGCCGCGGGGCCACGGTGGCGCCATGCCACACGCTGCCCTCCACGCCATCGCCTTCGTCGCCGCTGCTGGTCTCGTCCTCGCCGTGAGCGTTCCGTGCGCGGTAGCGCAGACGCCCCGCGGCGCCGAGGCGCGGATCCTGGATCGCGCGCTTCGGCTGCTGCCGGCTCGCCCCGACGTGCCTGTCAGGCTCATCGATCCTGAGCTTGCTGCGGACCCGGATGCGATTCGGCGCCTCGACGCCTTTCTGGTGAGGGAACGCGGCGGCCGTCTACGCCGCGTCATCTACCTCAACAGCCGGTCGGCGATGTTCGAGAAGGCGCTGGTCGGTGCCGATCTCGACGTTGCGATCCTCGCCGCGGTCATCCAGCACGAGCTCGAGCACCTGCGGGGTGCGGGCGAGGCCCAGGCGCGGCGCGCCGAAAAGGAGTTCTTCCAGCGACTGGTTTTCAAAGGACACGTGCCCATGAACGAGGGCCTGCGCTACCTCGCGGACCTGGAGCAGGATCGTCAGCTTCGCGAGAGCCTGTAGACGTCCGCGCGTCGCCGCTCAGCGCGTTGCCGCAACGGCCGGTATCAGCTTCGCCTGCCGCAGGAACGAGACGAGCTGCGCCGGCCACGCCTGCTGGGACTGGCCGGCGCGCTCGGGCCGGATGCCGAAGCCGTGGCCGACGTTGGCGTAGATGTGGAGCTCCGCCTGCACGCCCGCCTTCTTGAATCGCAGGTAGGCCTCGGCCAGACCCGTCGAGATGTCCGGGCGATCGTCGAAGCCGGCGGCCAGGAACGCCGGGGGCGAGCCGGGCACCGGCTGAATCAAGTGGCTCTTGCCCGGGTAGATCAGCACCTGGAAGTCGGGGCGTGAGCTGACCCGGTCGATCGGATCGGCAGCGTTGGGGCGGCCCACGTCGTGGCGCAGCGCGACGAGCTGCGCCAGCTCACCACCCGCCGAGAAGCCGGCGGCGCCGATCTTCGCGGGATCCACGCCCCATTCGGTTGCCCGGCTGCGCACCACGCGGATGGCCCGCTGCATGTCGGCCAAACCTTCGACGTCGAAGGTGTAGCCGGAGCTTTGCAGGCGGTTCTTCAGCACGAACACCGCGATGCCCTGCTCGTTCAGGGCCAGCGCCGGGTTGACGCCCTCGTGCATGATCCACAGGCTGCGGTGCCCGCCGCCCGGTGCCATGACCAGCCCGACGCC
>JANOIR010000186.1:0-9973 GCA_031407765.1 Vicinamibacteraceae bacterium | reverse complement strand
CCGCCGACGAACCACAGGCCGTCGACTCGCGCCCGCTCGATCGGGAAGCGCAGCAGATAACCGAGCATCGCGAACCGGCCGGAGTACGTCTCGCCCGAGTAGAAGACGTTGTAGCTGATCGTCGCGTTGTAGAGATCGTCGAAGGTGCCGGTCGCGGCGAAGATGGCCAGCATCGTGGCGACCACGGTGACGAACCCCGAGGCCACGGCGACGCCGACCGGCAACAAGCCGCGGACCCGCGCGACGAAGCCAGGCGCCGCCTCGCGCCGCCACCACAACGCCGCCAGCATCGCGGCGATCAGGACGGCGCCGGCGTTGTACTTGTAGACGAAGGCGCAGCCGAACAGCGCGCCCGCGGCGAAGGCGAGCGCCTGGACGCGCCTGGCGCCGGCGTCGAGCGCGCGATGGAGGAGCAGCAGGCCCGCCGTCGAGACGAGGCCGATGAAGACCTCGCACTGCGCACGGGCGCGGACGCCGCCGAGGCGTCCCCAGGCGGGATCGCCGAGGAAGAGGAACACCAGGGCCGCGATCTCCCCGGCGCCGGGCGGACCGAGGCGGCGTCCGAGGACGAGAAGCAGCAGCGCCGTGGCGATTGCGACCGCCAGGTCGGCGGCGGGTACGACACGGTCGTCGTTGGTGATCGCGTAGAGCAGCGCGTAGGTGGCGTGGATCCCCGGCGGCTTCTGATCCCAGGCGTCGCGGTAGGGCAGCTCACCGTGGAGGATGCGCTGGCCGACGTAGGCGTAGAGCGCCTGGTCGGCGCCCGACGGCTGCTGCAGCGACGGCACGCGCAGGGCGACGAGCAAGGCGAAGACGGCCCAGAAGACCCAGCGCACGACTCGTCCATCGGACCGCGTCTGCACCGAGATGCGATCTAGTCGGCGGTCGCCGCGGTCGCGGCGGCGCGATCGCGCGGGGCCGCGGCCGGCGGAGGCGTCGTCGAGCCGAAGATCAGGCGGGGCACGATCTCGCCGACGACCCGCCACTTGGTGGTCACCAGGCGGGCGATGTCGCCGGCGTGGCGGGCGACGTAGCGCGGGCGCAGGAAGAAGCGGCGCTTGGCCCGGTTGATCGCCTTCATGACCACGGCTTCGTCGAGCCCGTTGCCCCGCAGCATGTAGTACGAGTACTCCATCCGCGACCAGTCTTCGCTGGCGAGGAGGCCGTCACGCTTCGCCTTCTCGTACAGCTCGGTGCCGGGATACGGCACGGCCGGGTAGAAGTTGGCGAAGTCGGGATCGAGATCGATCGCGTAGTTGGTCGTCTGCTCGAGCGCCTTCGGCGTCTCGCCTGGGTATCCGAAGATGAAGAACGCGAACGACTTGATCCTGTTCGCGCGGAGGTTCCGGAAGGCGGCGCGGACCTTGTCCTCCTCGAGCCGCTTGACCATGTCCTTGCGGGTCTCGGGCGACGCCGATTCGATGCCCATCGCCAGCATCCAGCAGCCGGATCGGCGCAGCCGCTCGACGAAGGCCGGATCGGTGAGGTTGTCGGCGCGGGCGTTGCCGAACCAGTGGATGCCGAGGTTGCGCGCGATCAGCTCGTCGCAGAAGCGCGAGAAGGTCTTGGCGTTGAGCGTGACGGTGTCGCCCCACAGGTAGAAGTGCGACACGCCGAGCTCACGCTTGGCCCGCGCGATCTCATCGACGATGACCACCGGATCCCGCTCGCGGAACTTGTGCCCCTGGTGGATCGGCGCGACGCAGAAGTCGCACGAGTAAGGGCAGCCCCGGCTGGTCTCGACGATGATGTACGGCTTGCCCTCGAGCGGCAGGATGTAGTGCGACAGCGGCACCAGATCCCAGGCCGGGAACGGCATCGACAGGAAACCGGTGAAGGTGCCCTTGGCGGTGTGCGAGACGATCCCGGCCGGATCGGCCCCGGTCCGAGCGGATCCGGAGCCGCGCCGCCAGGTCGCCGACGGCACCGATGCGAGCAGCTCGGGCGTGAACGCCGCGCCCGCGGCGAGCGCCACCACGGCGTCTTCGGGCTCGCCGACCAGCATCGCGTCGACCTCCGGCGCCCGGGCCATCGACTCCGCCGGCACCGTCGAGGCGTGCGGCCCGAACGAGACCAGCGCCGCGCCGAAGTGCGCCTTGAGGCGCGCCATCTCGGCGACGTCGGGGTCGAGCGTCGGCGTCGTGCTCGGAAAGACGATCAGTTCCGGCCGGAAGCCCTCGGCGTCGAGCTGCGCGATCACGTCCGCCGTCGACAGCTTGGCCGCGGTCTGGTCGATCAGCCGGAACGGCAGGTTGCGCTCGCGGAAGAGCGCCGCGCAGACGAGCAGCGAGTAGGGCGGCTTGGTGGTGCCGAGCACCTCCTCGCGTTCCTGGCAGCGGCCCTGCCGGGTGAAGGCGATGCCGTTCACCGGCGGCGGGTTGATCAGGAGCGTGCGCATGGGCAAAAGCTTAGGGTTCGGCCGGGGCCAGCGCCTCGGTGGGCGCGAGCGAGGGCACCACCTTGACGGGCTTGGTGGCCGGCAGCGTCGGCGGCGAGGTGAGCTCCACCTTGCAGCAGCGCCGGCAGACGGGAAAGAGCTCCTCTTCGAGCAGCGTCTTGCGCAGCGCGACGTACTTCTCGCCGTTCCACACCTCGCCCAGCGTCTGGGTGGTCAGGTCGCCGACCTCGACGCGGATGAACGGGCAGAAGAACATCTTGCCGCTGAACGATACCCGCGCGTGCATGAACGGGTAGAGGCAGCGGCCGGCGAGCGGCGTACCCGGCGTGTAGTAGGGATCGATCAGGGGCGGGTGGACCTTGGGGCGGTAGTCGAAGAGCACGCCCTTGCGGGCGCAGGCGCGTTGCAGCCGCTCGACCTTCTCGCGCACGCGCGTCGGATCGACGCCGGGATCCTCGGTGATGTAGGTCGAGATGATCTTGGGATCGGTTTCGCCGAGGATCCGCAGCGTCTCGTCGCGCTCCGCCGCCGTGGCGAACATCAGGTGGTTGAGGCCGATCGCGTCGACGCCCAGCTCCTCGGCGACGTCGACCATCTGCTCGAGCGTGTCGAGGCTCTGCTCGGCGACGGTCGTGTTGATGCTGACGCGCAGCGGCGCGCCCTTCTTCTTCGCCGCGGCCTGCAGCCGGCGCAACCCGTCCGACGTGCGCTGGAAGGTGCCTTTGACGCCGCGCGCCTTGTCGTGCAGCTCACCCGGCCCGTCGATCGAGACCGAGACGTGGGTGAGAAAGCCGAGCCGCGAGAGCTCGGCCAGCGCCTCGGCCCGCTCGTCGCTGATGAACGTGCCGTTGGTCGTGAGGTAGCCGCAGGTGTAGCCCTTCTCGCGGAAGACATCGAGCACGCTCAGGATGTCCTTGCGCATGAAGATCTCGCCGCCGGTCAGGTTGACCTGGAGGTGGCCTTCGGGGAACGCCCGCCGCAGCGCCTCGAGCGGCAGCTCTTCGCGCCACTCGCCTTCGACGTTCAGGAGATCGCCGACGTAGCAGAACTCGCAGGTCAGGTTGCAGCGCATGGTGGCCTCGTAGACGAGGCCCATCGGCAGCGGGTCGGCGCGGCCGCTGCCGTCCTTGATGAAGCGGCCGACCGTCTGCTCGTGCTTCCGCTTGCGGAGCAGGGCTGCGGCCCGGCGCGCGAGCGGCAGCGCCCGGGCCTGGTCGACGACGGCGCGTTTCAGTGTGGCGAGGAGCGTCAACGAGGCAGCTTCCAGATCTCGAGGCCTGGGCCCGGGCGCTCGAGCGCGGGATGCCAGGACGTGTCCGTGTTGTGCAGGAACGGCGCCGCCGCCGCGCGGTCCGCGTCGGAGGCCTCCGCCCGGTACGGCGACACGACGGCCTCTCGCGTCGCCGCGGCGATCAGTCGGGCCCGGAGCGGAGCCACGGCCAGATCCTCGGTATTGTAGCGTTTCAGCACGACGTACTGCACACCGAGGCGGGTCAGCGGTTCCAGCCCGTTGCTGCCGGACGAGACGGGCCCGGCGGCGAACACGCGGGGGCTGACATAGACCTTGTCGGCGTCGAGGCCACCGTCCCCCAGGTAAATCGTGCGATAGGCCGGCGCCGGATAGGGCCGCAGGCCGAGCCGGATCACGAACTTGGTCGAGGCGCGCCCGGGATCCCCCAATGTCGCCGTCAGGGCTTCGACCAGGCTCTCGCGCGACTGGGTCAGCGGCACGGAATACGGCTGGATCAACACGCTCGAGCCGGGTGGCACCTGGGCCTCGATCCACTGCTGACCCAGTGTCCGGGTGTCGGTTTGGGTGAAGAACTGGCCGATCCTGCGGCTCTGCCAGCCAGCCGGCAGCGCCAGCATCACGACCAGGATGGCGGTCAGGGGCGTCGCGCGGGCCAGGATCGCCAGGCCGGCGCCGGCGAATACCGCCAGGAACGGCAGCACGGGGTTGAGGTAGCGGCTCGCCGCGACCGTGTGGCTGATGAAGAGCAGGAAGGACAGCGGGAACGCCCCCAGCAGGACGGCCTGCCAGGGCCGCCGTCGCGCCACCAACATGCATCCGATGACCGCCGCTCCGAGCGCCGGCCAGCCGAGCCCCTCCTGCCAGAGGAGCCGGCCGTAGGCCGCGGCGCTCGGGAACGGGCCGCTGCCTCGTGCCGCCGCGCGGTCGACCACGATCTCCCGGTTGGCGACGATGTCCTGCCACGCGGTCCCCGGCTCGACCAGGAGGAAGGGCGACAGCGCGAAGAACGTGACCGCGGCGCCGGCCGCGCCCCACGCCCACGCGGTCGCCAGCGCGACGAGCGGCGGACGCGGCGACCCGGGCGGGCGCCCGAACAGCCCCAGCCGCGCCGCAATCGCGAGCGCCAGCGGCAGCGCCAGGAACACCGCGTAGTAGTGCGTCGAGAAGGCGACGCCGCAGGCCGCGCCGGCGGCGACGAGGGACACCCGCGATGGCGGATCGACAGCGGCGTTGGCGGCTTCGCCCATGCGGGCGAGGCGCGCCATCACCACCATCGCCGCGACGATGGCCAGCGTCACCGGCACGTCGTGCTTCACGTAGTGCGCGTCGCGCACCGCCGTCGGTGCCACGGCGAGCAGGAGCGCCGCGCAGGCACCGGCGCGCCAGCCGGCCACGCGCGCGCCGAGGATCCAGGTGAGCCACACCGTGGCGACGCCGCAGACCACGCCGAGCGTCCGCCCAGCGAGGTAGACGCCCGACGGATCGAGGAAGAACTGTGTCTGGAACGCGCCGAGCGAGGGCACCGCGCCGGTCAGCCAGCTGAAGGTGAACCAGCCGCCGACCCAGGCGAACAGCACGTAGAAGTAGAAGGTCGGGTAGAGAAAATTGTGCGGGTTGAGGTCGCCGCGCGCGAAGCCGAGGGCACGCGACATGATCGCGACCTCGTCGGGGTTGTAGACGGCCGGCAGGCCGAAGGCCAGCCCGGTGTGGCGCAGCCATTCGGCGAGCGCGAGCAGCGCCATCAGGATCGCGAGCCGCGCCGGCGTCCAGCTTCGACTCATGGAATTTGCTGCTCGTCGGCGAGCGTGACGTCGTTGGCCGCCGCCGCCGGCGCCGGACCGGCGCGACCGGCGCGGACGCGTTCAAGCATCCGGCCCAGCGTCCGCAGCTCGCGCGCGTCGAGGAAGCCGAGGGCGGCGAGACAACCGGGGAACGCCGCGGTGACGAGCGTGCCGCGCGCCAGCGCCCCGGCGAGCGGCGGCATCGCCGGCATGGCCCACGCCGCCACGTAGGCGATGGTGCCGGCGATCCCGATCCGGGCCAGGCGTCCCCACTCGAGCGGGATCGGATAGACGCGCTGCGACAGCACGAACGCCGTGCTGGCCATGACCCCGTAGGCCGCCGCGTTCGACCACGCGGCCCCGACGCTGCCATAGCGCGGTACCAGCAGCACGTTGGCGACGACGCTGGTGATTGCCGCAGCACCGGTCGCGACCGGATAAAAGCGGGTCTGCTTGGTGATGTTGAGGCCGATCGACGTCAGCAGATAGACGCCGTGGAAGCCGACGCCGAGTGCGATCCACGGCACGATGCGGGCGGCGCCATGGAACTGCGGCGGCAGCACCCAGCGCACGACCTCGGGCCCGACCGCGGCGAGGCCGGCGACGAGCAGTGTCAGACCGGCGATGCCATACGTCGTGACCAGCCGGAAGGTCGCCTTGGCGTCCGGCGTCTTCATCGTCTGGAAGTAGAACGGCGCCCACGCGTACTCGAACGCGTTCAGCACCAGCTTCAGCGCCATGCCGAAGCTGGCGCCCATCTGGTAGACGCCGACCTCGCCGAGCACCGAGAACAGCCGGAGCGCGTAGCGATCGGCGACGAACATCACTTGCTGCAGAAGCCCGTGCGGGACGCGCGGCAGGCCGAAGCGCAGCGCCTCGTCGAGGACGGCGCGCGAGTACACCGGCCGGATCAGCGGCCAGAACCAGCGCAGCATGAGCAGCGTGAACAGCGCCGAGACGACGAGGTCGGCGAGGACGAAGCCGGTCACGCCGAGGTCGAAACCGATGATGAGCGCGAAGCGGGCCAGGAGCGTTGCTGCCGATCGGCTCGTCGTCAGCGCCACGAACGTCGTCGGCCGATCGGTCATCCGCAGCACGTGGAACGGGATGAAGTAGAAGCCGATGACGAAGGTGTTGAGCAGGACGATGCGCAGCGCGCCGGGGTAGTTGCCGACGCCCATCGCCGCGGCGAGCCACGGCAGGCCGATCTGGCTGATGACCAGCACCGTGGCGCCGACCGCGGCGAGGAACCAGAACACCGTGCTGGCCAGCCGCTGCCGGGCGCGATCGTCCGCGCAGTCGAAGTAGAGCCGCATGAACGCGGCGTCGAGGCCGAAGCGGAAGACGATCTTGGCGACCACTTCCACCGACAGCAGCAGGCCGATGGCGCCGTAGTCCTCGGGGGAGAGGAAGCGGGCGTAGAGCGGCAGCAGGAGGAAGCTGATGACGCTGGTGGCGACGTCGCCCAGGCCGTAGACGGTGAAGCTCTTGCCGAGCGACCGGAGGCGGTCCAGCACAGCGGAAGTATAGGCCGGGCCCCGCTCGTCGTTCGTCGAGGGGCGACGCCGTTTCGTGGGGGCGCGACGCCGCTCGCCCAGACGGCGTCCTGAGCCCGCAGGCGCGTCTCGCGACTTCACCCGGTCCGAGTGTCCGAGAAGGGTTCGGCGACGACCTGAAACGCATCGTCGTGAATAACGTACCCCACTCGCTCTTCGGACAGCATCACGACGAAGTGTCCGTACTTCTCCAGGATCGCCTTGATTCGGTGCATCCGAGCCAGATGC
Organism: Vicinamibacteraceae bacterium; assembly: GCA_031407765.1. Classification (GTDB taxonomy): domain Bacteria; phylum Acidobacteriota; class Vicinamibacteria; order Vicinamibacterales; family Vicinamibacteraceae; genus JBDSLU01. The sequence continues at coordinate 2,758 of JANOIR010000186.1, read as the reverse complement.
TCAGTGGCAGTGTCCTTGAACCAGGAAATCCCGCGGGTCTTCTTGCGATGGAAGCCCTTCGACGTCGTTCGGTTGAAGCGCGTCGGCGTCTCGAGGTTCTTCTCAACCCAGGTCAGGGTCTCGGTCAGCACGCGTCGGTCGGCCGGCTCCAGGTCGGCGGAGTCCATCAGGGCGTATGCGATTCTGAAGACGCCTTCCTCGATGCCCGAGTCTTCGTGGCGACGTGCGAGGACGAACCGGATGAAGCGCATGCAGGGGCCGTCCGAGGTGTGCCAGAGCGCCGTGGCTCCCGCGCGATCAGCCGACGAACGGGTTGTGAATGGCGAGACCTGCGATGGCCTGGCCGGAGTTCAGATCTTCTGAGAGCACGCGGCGGGCGCCGCTGCGGACAGCAACGGCGAGAATCAACGCGTCCCAGAAGCCGATTCGCGCCCGGTCTTCGATCTGGAAGGCGGCCGAGACATCCGCTGGTGTGATGCCGTCGACGCACCAGGCTGCGTAGGTATCGACAACACTCCTGGCTTCGGGCTTGGCCAGCGGCGTCTTGAGCTTGCGGGTGGCGTTCACGTAGAACTCCTGGAGCACCTGCGTGCTGAGGACGCCGGCTCGCTCGGACCACAGGTCTCGCAGAACCGCCTTCGCGATGTCGTGCTTGCGCCCCGCGTCGATATCGTGCGCGTAGATGAGGACGTTCGTGTCGACGAACGTCTTATCGATCGTGCCACTCGTCACGAGTCGACTCGATCCGGCCGCCGAGGGGGAACCCCTGCTCGAGAAGTCCGAGGGCTCGTCGATGGGCCTGTTCGTACGCGTCGTCTTCACCGACGAGCGTCTCGATCTGCGCGGCCAGCAAACCACTGATCGAGGTGTTGCGCTTGGCCGCCAAGACCTTGGCCTTGCGCAGCGTCCGGCGGTCCAGGCGCACCGTGATGTTCTGCTTCGTCGACTCAGGGACGGCCATTCCACACCTTGCACGTATTATACGTGCTGCACGTGAGCTGCGTCACCGCCGTTGCCGGGCAGCGCGGAAGACATACCCACGCCGCATCAGCGCCGTCTCATCCAGCGATTACGCGATCGACCGGCTACCGGCGCCGCAGCGTGACGAGGGCGAGGAACGACAGCGCGGGCCAGGGCAGCGCGCGCGTCAGCGCCCGGTGCAGCCAGGCGCGATCGGTGGGCTTGCGGCGGATCCACGACGTCAGGATCGGGACGGTGGGGAAGACGCCGCGCTCGGCGAGGATGTCGAAGCCGGCGCGATCGAACAGCCGTCGGTACTCGGCGAGCGGGCGATCGCCGGGATGCTTCACTTCGCTGGCCGTCCGGATCAGGCGACCGGTGAGGAGGAAGTGGACGCGCGACTGCAGGTGCGCCAGGTTCGGCACCGAGACCAGCAGCTCGCCACCCGGCGCCAGCGTCCGATGCAGCTCGGCGAGCGCCTTCGGCTGGTCCACGTAGGCCAGGTGCTCGAGAACGTCGAGGCACATCGCGCGGGCGAAACGGCCGTCGGCGAACGGCAGCGCCAGCAGGGAGCCGCGCTGGACGTGCGCCGAGCTGTAGTTCGCGTCGACGCCCTCGATGGCCAGGCGGCCGGCGAACTCCTCGACGAGGACGCCCTCGCCGCAGCCGGCATCGAGCACGCGCGTGCCGGCGGGGAGGGCGTTCAGCCAGCCGCGGACGTGGGCCAGCTTGGCGAGGTACGTCGGCAGGTAGTCCCAGGCAGGGTCGAGGGCACGGTGATAGTCGCCCCGCTCGGCGTACTCGCCCGAGACCGGCCCCGGCGTCACTCGGGTGGCTGTCCCGGGTTGTACGGGTTGCTGTACTTGGCGCGATCCGGCTCGACCGGCGTGCCCGTGTTATCCGGCACGGCCGGCGGCGGCACCCAGTCGGCGGGGAGGTTGTACGGGTTGAAGAACTGGCCCTGGGCCGGCGTCGGCGGCGCCTGAGGCGCCGGCGCCACGCCGGGCCGGTTCAGCACGCCAGGGGCGGTCGGCACCCCGGTCGGCTGCGGCGCCGCGCCCTGACCCGTGGTCCCGAGCGGCGCGCCGACGGTCGGTACATTGGTCGGCACCGCGGTGGGCTGCTGCGCCTGCTGGCGCCGCTGCTCGAAGTACTTCTGCGGGTTGGCGTAATCGAACTGGGTCTCTGGCGGCGCGTCGGTCATGCCGGCTGCGGCGGCGGCTGCCGGGTTGCCGCCGTAGGGGCCGCTGTTCTGGATGTTGGCGCCGACGTAGGGCGAGCCCGGGTAAGAGTTCGGGTAGGGGTTGGCCACCGGAGCCGTGGGCATCCCAGGCTCGGTCTGGGCGAACTGTTCGACGTCGTTGCGATCGGGGGTGACGACGCCTTCGTCGCCGACGGGTGGCGGAAATGGCACGTACTGCTCGGGCATCGTCTGCTGGAAGGCCGCGGCCGGCTGGGCCGGGGCGGGCATCCCGCGCGATGCCGATGCCGCGCCTGCGGCGACGGGCGTGGCCGCCCGCGCCATCACGACCACCCGGTCGAACCGCGATGCCGCGGGCGTCGCGGCCGCGTCGGCCTGGGCCACGCGGTCGATGGCCATGTAGCCCGGAACGCCGCGCATGACGATGTCGAGGGCCTGCTTTTCGGGCACGTCGACGAAGGAGAGCGTGATCGGCGCGCCGACCAGCTTGTCGGCGCCGACGACCTTCACCTGGCCCTGACGCTCCCATTCGGCCAGGATTTGCCGCAGGGAGACCTGTTCGGCCTTGAGCGTCACCTTGCCATCGCGAATGACGAG
>JANOIR010000412.1:0-11930 GCA_031407765.1 Vicinamibacteraceae bacterium | reverse complement strand
CCCCGGCCGGGTGCTGCGGGTGGACGGCGCGCGCGGTACCAGGCTGGTCATGGCCGACAACCTGCGCACCCCCACCCACCTGGCGGTGGACACCCGCACGGGAGACCTGTTCGTCACCGAAAACGCCGCGGGACGGATCCTGCGGATTCTCGTGCCCCGGCCCTAGTCCCCGACTTTCACCTGCAGGGCCGCCTGCGCCGCGGCGAGCCGCGCCACGGGAATGCGGTACGGCGAGGCGCTCACGTAGTCGAGGCCCACGGTGTGGAAGAAATGCACGGACGCGGGATCGCCGCCGTGCTCGCCGCAGATGCCGAGCTTGAGGTCGGGCCGCACGGCCCGGCCCTTCTGCACGGCCATCGCCACCAGCTGGCCGGTACCGGCGCCGTCGAAGGTCGCAAACGGATCCTTGTCGAGGATCTTGCGGTCCTGGTAGACCCGCAGGAACTTGCCGACGTCGTCACGCGAGAACCCGAAGGTCATCTGCGTGAGGTCGTTGGTGCCGAACGAGAAAAACTGCGCCTCGACCGCCACCTCGTCGGCGGTCAGCGCGCCGCGCGGCACTTCGATCATGGTGCCCACGAGATACTTGAACTTGATGCCCTGTTCCTTCATGACCTCGGCGGCGACCCGATCGACGATTGCTTTCTGGTCGGTCAGTTCCTTCACGAGTCCGACCAGCGGAATCATGATCTCCGGGACGATCTTCAGGCCCTCCTTGTTGAGGCGGGCCGCCGCCTCGAGGATGGCGCGGGCCTGCATCTCGGTGATCTCGGGATAGGTGATGCCGAGACGCACGCCGCGATGGCCGAGCATCGGGTTGAACTCGTGGAGCTGTTCGACGCGCGCCAGCAGCGCCTTCTTCTCCGTCAGGGCGGCGCCGGTCTTGCCGGTCGCTTCCATCACCGCGATCTCCACCATCAGCTCCTCGCGCTTGGGCAGGAACTCGTGCAGTGGCGGGTCGATGGTGCGGATGGTGACCGGCGTGCCTTTCATGGCCTTGAACACGCCGTAGAAGTCCTCCCGCTGCATCGGCAGCAGCTCGGCCAGGGCGGCGCGCCGATCGGCTTCGTTGTCGGCGAGAATCATGCGTTGCACGATCGGAATGCGGCCTTCGCCGAAGAACATGTGCTCGGTGCGGCACAGGCCGATGCCGCGGGCGCCGAACTTGTAGGCGATCTCCGCCTGGTCGGGCTGATCGGCATTGGCGCGCACGCCCAGGCGCCGCACCTTGTCGGCCTGCTCGAGCAGGGCATGGAAGCGCCGGTAGATGTCGGAATCCGCCGCGGCGATCTTGCCGTCGATGACCTGCAGGATCTCGCTCGGCGCCGCCGCCACCTTGGCGAGCTTGACCTCTCCGGTCAGCCCGTCGAAGGCGATCCAGTCGCCTTCCTTGATCGTCTGGCCCTTGATGGTGAATGCACGGCCGTGCTCGTCGATGGCCAGCTCGCCGGCGCCGACGATGGAGGGCTTGCCCATCTGGCGGCCGACCACGGCGGCGTGCGACGTCATGCCGCCGGTAGCGGTGAGGATCCCCTGCGACACCCACATCCCGTGGATGTCGTCGGGCACCGTCTCACGCCGCACCAGAATCACGGTCTTGCCCTGGCTGGTCCACTCGACAGCGCGGTCAGAACTGAAGACCACCTGACCGCAGGCCGCGCCCGGTGACGCCGGCAGGCCCCTGGTCGCGACCGCAATGCCCTTCCACTCCTTCGGGTCGAAGCCCGGTGCGAGCAGCTGCGACAGCGCTTCCGGATCGACCAGCAGCAGTGCTTCCTTCGGCGTGACCAGCTTCTCCTTCATCAGGTCGGTCGCGATGACCACGGCGGCGTAGCCGGTCCGCTTGCCGCTGCGCGTCTGCAGCATGAACAGGCGGTCGTCCTGGATCGTGAACTCGAAGTCCTGGATGTCCTTGTAGTGCTTCTCGAGGCGGGTCGTGATCTGGCGCAGCTGGGCGTACGCCTTCGGCATCACCTCCTCGAGTTCGCGGATCGGCCGCGGCGTGCGGATGCCGGCGACGACGTCTTCGCCCTGCGCGTTCACGAGGAACTCGCCGTAGAACTCTTTGGCGCCGGTGGCCGGGTTGCGGGTGAAGCCCACGCCCGTGGCCGAACGCTGCCCGGTGTTGCCGAACACCATCGCCTGGATGTTGACGGCCGTGCCGATCTCGTCCGGGATGTCGTAGATGCGGCGGTACTCACGGGCGCGCGGGTTGTTCCACGAGCGGAACACGGCGTCACGCGCGCCGCGCATCTGCGCCTGCGGATCCTGCGGGAACGGCTTGCCGCTCTTCTCCCTGACCAGCTTCTTGTAGCGGGCGACGGTCTCCTGCAGGCCGGACTCGTCGAGGTCGGTGTCGACCTTGGCGCCGCGCTCGTGCTTGACCGCTTCGAACTCGTGCTCGAAGGCGTCCTTCGGGATCTCGAGGACCACGGCGCCGAACATCTGGATGAAGCGGCGGTAGCTGTCGAACGCGAAGCGGCCGTTGCCGGTCCGCGCCTTCAGGCTCTCGACCGTCTGATCATTCAGGCCGAGGTTCAGGATGGTGTCCATCATGCCCGGCATCGAGAACTTGGCGCCCGAACGGACCGACACCAGCAGCGGCTTCTTTGGATCACCGAGCTTGTTGCCGACGGCCTTCTCGAGCTTCTTCACGTTCTCGAGCATCTGCGTTTCGACGGCGGCGGGCACCTTACGCCCTTCGGCGTAGTAGGCGCGGCACGCGTCGGTCGAAATGGTGAAGCCCGCGGGCACCGGCAGGCCGGCGTTGGTCATCTCGGCGAGGTTCGCGCCCTTGCCGCCGAGCGTGTCCTTCATCGTCCGGTTGCCGTCGGCCTTGCCCGCGCCGAAGAAGTAGACGTATTTCCCAGACTTCGGGCCCGCCTTCGCGGCTGCCTTCGCCGCCGGCTTCCTGGCGGCCTTCTTGACGGCCTTTTGTGGACGCGACGAGCGCGCCGGGGTGGAACTCTTCTTCGCGGTCTTCTTCTTGGCCATGAGCGTGTGTTCTCGCGTGTTCCGTCAGCCTCTGTGACGTGGGAGCGGCCGCCATGGCCGCTCGGGTGTTCCGGTGCGATGTCGGTCGGACGATCGGCCAGCCGTCAGGCGGAGCCGCGCTCGCCGCCGACCTCCGAGATGTCGGCGAGCTCCATCACCAGGTCCCGCAGGAACGCCAACAGTCCGAGCCGGCGATCGCGCCCGGCCGCAACCTCGTGCATGACGAGGACGTCGGCGAAGAAGCGATCGACTGAGGCGCGGAAGCCCGCCGCGGCGCGAAAGGCGGTGGCGTAGTCGCCCGCCTTGGCGGCGCTCCTGATCTGCGGCGCGCGCTCGGTGATCGCCGCCGCCAGCGCCGCTTCGGCGGGTTCTCCGCCAGCCGCGGCCGCGACGGCAGCGGCCGCCGGCATCGACCCGGCGCTGTCCTTGGCGATGTTCTTGACCCGCTTGAACGCCGCGGCAAGCGCGGCGAAATCGGCCGAGCCGCGCATCCCGCGCAACGCCTCCAGGCGACGTCGCAGGTCGAGCGGCGCCAGCGCCTCGAGCGGGGCGGCGACCGGAACCACGGCGTTGATTTCGTCGGCGGCGAAGCCGCGCCGCTCGAACAGGAAGCGCAGGCGCTCGACCAGGAAAGCGGTCAACTCGCCGCGCCACTCGCCATCCGCGGAGAACGTCGGCAGCGTCGCCTTCTCGGCTGCGGCGGCCGCGCTGACGCTCTCGGAGGCGAAGCTGGCCTTGATGTCCTCGACCAGCGCCGCGAGGCCGACATTGACGTCGAGGCCGGTCAGCTCGGGCAGATCGACCAGCACCCGCAGCAGGCCCTGCGCCTGCCGACGCATCGCCAGCGGATCGCGCGTGCCCGTCGGCCGCTCGCCCGCCGCGAACAAGCTGACCACCGCATCGAGCTTGTCGGCCACCGACACCGCCGCCCATGCCACCGCGCCGGCGCCGAGCGCCTCGCGCGACGGCGGCTGGCCCGGCTCGACGCCGACCGGCAGGTAGTGGAAGTAGATCGCCTTCGACACGGCCTCGGGCAGGCCTTCGTGCCGCGCGTAGAGGCCGCCCATCGTGCCCTGGAGCTCGGTGAACTCGCGCACCATGCCGGTCACGAGATCGGCCTTGGCCAGGCGTCCGGCCAGTTGCGCGTGCACCGCGGCGGCGTCGTCCTTGAAATACGTCGATGCGATGCGCCCGGCGACATGCTCCAGCCGCAGCGCCTTCAGGCGGTAGCTGCCGAGGCGCTTGTGGAACAGCAGCGTGCCGAGCCGATCCTGGCGTGACTCCAGCGCCGTCTTGCGATCGGCCTGCCAGAAGAACTGGGCGTCGCGCAACCGCGCGGTGAGGACGCGCTCGGCGTTGACCGCGATCGCGCGCGCATTGTCGGTCTCGATGTTGGTGACGGCGAGAAACGCCGGCAGCAGGCGCCCGGCGTCGTCGGCGACCGGAAAGTTGTGCTGGTGATGGATCATCGTCGTCGCCAGCACCTCCTCCGGCAGGTGGAGGAACTCGGCGGCGAAGGTCCCGGCGACGACCGTCGGGTACTCCATCAGGTCGACGACTTCCTGGAGCAGCCCGGCGTGACCGGTGCCGGTGCTGACGCGGCCGCCGAGGCGCCGCGCGTGCGCGTCGAGCTCGCGCGCGACGCGGGCGTGGCGCTCCTCGCGCTCGAGCAGCACGAAGTGCTCGCCCAGCTTGGCGCGGTAGTCGGCCATCGACCGCACCTTGAGGGCGCGGCCGGCGCGGCCGCTGCCGGCCAGCACGCGATGCCCGGAGGTGACGGCGCCGGAGCGGACGTCCTGGACCGAGGGCGAGGCCGCCACGTTGCTGCGGCGGATCACGAACGGCACGACGCGTCCGCCGTGCAGGTAGAGGATCCAGCGGATCGGGCGGCCGAACGTCAGCTCGCCCTTGCCGTCGTCGAGCCAGGCGTCCCAGCGCATCGCCTTCGGGAACGACAGGCCGCGCAGCGTCGCCCCGAGCACGTCGGGGAGCACGTCCACGGTCGCCTTGCCGCGTTCGTGCTTGGCGTACGAGACGTACTTTCCTTTGGCGTTCTCGACGATCGTCAGCGCGGACGGTTCGACGTTGCCGCGCTTGGCGAAGCCGATCGCGGCGGGCGTGGGCTGGCCGTCCGGGCCGTAGGCCGCCGCGACCGGCGGGCCGGTGACCTGCTCGTCGAGGTCGGTCTGGCGCTCCGAGATGCGCGAGACGCCGGCCATCAGGCGGCGCGGCGTCGCATGCGTCTCGACCGAGGCGCCGGCGCTGATGCGGAAGGCCACGAGCTCGGCGGCGATGCGCTCGCCCATCTGACGGGACAGCGGCTGCAGCCAGCTGGCCGGCAGTTCTTCACAACCGATTTCGAGCAGGAGTTCACGATCCATGGGCAACCGGGGCAGGGGACGTCGACTCGACGTAAGCCTTGGCGATCGCCACGGCCAGCTGACGGACGCGCAGGATGTAGGCGGTGCGCTCGGTGACGCCGACCCCGCCGCTCGCGTCGAGCACGTTGAACAGGTGGGAGCACTTCAGGCACTGCTCGAGGGCCGGGATGACGAGCCCGCCGTCGATCAGTTTCTGCGATAGTCCGAAGTGGCGGTCGAACAGATCGCGGTGGAAGGCGGCGAACTCACCCGGGGCGAGGCCCGGCACTTCACCGAACGCGAACTTCGACTGCTCGACCTCGTCGCGGAAGCGGACGTCGCGATAGGGCACGCCCGGCGCCCACTCGAGGTCGTAGACGTTGTCGACCTTCTGCAGCACCATCGCAAGGCGCTCGAGGCCGTAGGTCAGCTCGGCCGAGATCGGCGACAGCTCCTGGCCGCCAGCCTGCTGAAAGTAGGTGAACTGCGTGATCTCCAGGCCGTCGAAGAGCACCTGCCAGCCGATGCCCCAGGCACCCAGCGTCGGTGACTCCCAGTTGTCCTCTTCGAAGCGGATGTCGTGCGCCTCGATGTTGATGCCACAGGCCTCGAGGCTCTGCAGATAGAGGTGCTGGACCTCGTCCGGCGCCGGCTTGAGAATCACCTGGAACTGGTGGTGCTTGTAGAGGCGGTTGGGATTCTCGCCGTAGCGTCCGTCAGCCGGGCGGCGCGAGGGCTGGACGTAGGCGACGTTCCAGTGCGTCGGGCCGAGCACGCGCAGATAGGTCTCGGGCGACATCGTGCCCGCGCCGACTTCGAGGTCGAGCGGCTGTTGGATGAGGCACCCTTGGGCGCTCCAGTATTCCGCCAGCTTGAAGATGAGGTCTTGAAAGGTCACGCGGTATGGGTCTCGGGGGTCGGCTAGTGCCGCTCGGCGTGGCGCATCTCACGGAGGACGCGCGCCGATCGGAGATCTTTCTCGAGATGCCAGGTGATGAGGGCGCGGTGCACAACCGCCAGTTCGCGTTCGGCCGAGATCGGCAGGGGCGCCTCGGCGAGCTGCAGGGGACCGAGCGTGGCCGACGCGCGCAGGAAGCCGAGCGCCGCCGGCGACAGCGGGCTGGCCCCGGCCGGCGGGGCACAATGGCGGCAGACCAGCGTGCGGGCCGCGGGCGACAGCCGGGCGCCGTCGGCGAGCGACCCGTTGCAGCGCTGGCAGGTCGACACCGACGGGTAGACGCCCTGGAGTCGCAGCAGCCAGTACTCGAAGTAGCGCACCAGGGCCTCGACCGGCACGTCGGCGGCGAACGCCTCCACGACGGCGGCACCCAGGCGGAACAGCTTCTCGTTGGGGTCGTTCTCCGGCGCCCACTCGTCGATCAGCTCGGCGAGGTAGCCGACGTAGCCGAGGGCCTCGGGATGGAAGGCGGCAAGCGGCGAGCGCTCGGTATCGGCGTCGTTCAGCGACACCAGCTCGCGGCTCTCCTTCTCGAAGTAGACGACCGAGGCGCGGGTCAATGGTTCGAGGGCGCCCCGAAACCGCGACCGGAGCCGTCGCGCGCCCTTGGCGACCCCGCGCTTCTTGCCGCGATCCCGCGTCAGGAACACCACGATACGGTCCGCCTCGTTCAGCTTGTAGGTGCGGAGAATCAACGCGTCGGTGGTGTGCAAGGGCATGGCGCGGACGGGTGTCCCCGTTTGGCAGCGGTATTGTATATCCAGAGCCGCTCCCTCAGCGCCTTCGATTCGAAGAGCGCCGCGGCGGACGTGCCGTTCCCTTGCGGCGGCCGGCCGCGATCCCCAGATCGTCCAGCACCCGCTCGTTTTCGCGCCAGTCCGGCGCGACCTTCACGATCAGGTCCAGGAACACCCGGGTGCCGAAGAACTTCTGCATCTCGAGACGGGCGGCGGTCCCGATTCGTTTGATCATCTCGCCGCCCTTGCCAATGAGGATCGGCTTCTGGGACGACCGGTCGACCAGGATGCTGCAGGCGATGCGCAGGAGGTCTCGGGGCGGCTCCCCCGCCACCTCGCCGGTCTTGCGCCCCCCGGCCGCCGGCCGACTGGCGGCGACCTCCTCGAACTGGTCGATGGTCACCGCGGTCGAGAACGGAAGCTCGTCCTCGGTCACGGCCAGCACCTGCTCGCGCACCAGCTCGGCCGCAATCCGGCGTTCGGGCTGGTCGGTCAGGTAATCCTCGGGGAAGGACGGCTCGCCCTCCGGCAGGTGCCTGGTGATGACCGCCTCGAGCGCCGCGACCCCGTCACCTGTTTTGGCGGCGATGGGGACGATGTCGGCGAAGGCGAACCGCTCCTGGAACCACGCCATCCGCGGCAGCAGCGCCGTCTTGGCGACGAGGTCGATCTTGTTGAGCGCCAGGACCACCGGTTGCTGGAGGCCCTCGAGCAGCCCCAGGACGAAGTCGGTGCCGCGGCCGGTCGCCTCCGAGGCGTCGACCACGACGACGACGACGTCGAGGCTGCGCAGGGCGTCGAGGGCGGTGTCGACCATGCGCACGTTGAGGCGGTGCAGCGGGCGATGGACGCCCGGCGTGTCGACGAAGACGATCTGCGCCGTGGGCGTGGTCTTGACGCCGAGGATCCGCGTCCGCGTCGTCTGCGGCTTGTCCGAGACGATGGCGACCTTGGTCTCGACCAGCGCGTTGAGCAGGGTCGACTTGCCGGCGTTGGGCCGGCCGACGAGCGCGACGTACCCGGTCTGCATCAGGCGTCCGCCGCCACGTGTCGGCGCAGCCGCACCTTGTGGACGCGCCGCCGCTCGGCCTCGAGCACCTCGACCTCGACGTCGCCGATGTCGACCCGTTCGCCCGGCGTCGGCACCCGCCCGAGGTGGGTGACGATGAAGCCGCCGACGGTCTCGAAGCCGTCGCGCTCGATGTCGATGCCGAGGCGCTCGGCGGCGGTGTCGATGTCGACCTTGGCGCTGAACACGAAGACCCCGTCGCCCTCGTCGACGATCGGCTCGCTTTCGACGTCGTACTCGTCGCGAATCTCGCCGACGATCTCCTCGAGCATGTCCTCGATGGTGACGAGCCCGGCGGTGCCGCCGTACTCGTCGACGACGATCGCCGCCTGGACCTGCCGGCGCTGGAACTCGCGCAGCAGCTCCGGCACCCGCTTGGTCTCGGGGGCGAAATGCGCCGGCCGCATGTGCGCCGTCACCGGATCGGCGTCGCTGCCGCCGTCGGTGATGAGGAGCAGGTCCTTCATGAACACGATGCCGACGATGTTGTCGAGATTGTCCTTGAAGACCGGGATGCGCGAGTAGCCCTGCTCGCGGAACTGCGCCCGCAGATCGCCGAGCGTGGCCTCCGCCGGAATGGCGACGAGGTCGGGACGCGGCGTCATGATCTCGCGCACCAGCGTGTCGCCGAAATGGACGATCGAGCGCAGCAGGCGCGCCTCGTCCTCGCCCTGGGCTTCCTCCGGCGTCTCGACGGACTCGTCGGCTTTGGGGTTGCTACGCAAGGTCAGCTCGTCGGTTGCGGCCCCCTCGGCGTCGCGCCGGCGCACCAGACCAAGCAGCGCCAGCGTCAGCGGCGCCAGCGGGCTCGAGACGATGCGGAACGACGGCAGCAGGAATTCGGCGACAAGGCGCGGGTTGGCCCGGACGATCAACTGCGGCACCAGGTGCTCGCAGGCGATGACGAAGCCGAGGATCATCAACGCCAGCACGGCGATGCTCCGCCACGTGCTGATCCCGAACAGCACCGTGGCGAGCTCGACCGAGACGACCAGGATGATCCCGAGAAGGATGCGCGCCGGGATGAACAGCAGGCGCGGTTCGTCCAGGTAGCGCGTCAGCGCGTCGTTGGGGTCCGACCGCTCCGCGCTCAGGCGCTGCGACAGCCGCATCAGCGCCGTGAAGGCGGCCTGGACGGTGCCGACGTAGATCCCGGCGATGCCGAGGATGAACAACAGGAGCGGGATCACACTCTTCATGTCTGGGCGAGACCGCGCTCGATCAACCCCAACGGCAGACCGCCCTGCCGCCGGAGCCTTCGCTCGATCCGCGCCATGCGCCCCGAATCGCGCTCGTGATCATAGCCGAGGAGGTGCAGCAGGCCGTGAAGAGCCAGGACCCGCAATTCTGTCGCCAGGGAATGTCCCTCAGTCCGGGCCTGGCGGGCCGCAGTGTCGCGGGAAATCACCAGATCCCCGAGGTGCCGGACCGGCGCCGGGCCGTCCCCGGCCGGGAACGACAGCACGTCCGTGGCCGTGTCCACGCCCCGCCAGGTTCGATTCAGGCTCCGAATCCGGCGATCGCCGCTGATCACGAGGGTGACGGTACCGGCCGCCGCCCGCGGCGCGATGCCGGCCAGCCAGGCCGCCAGCCCCGGCACCCGGACCGGGGCCCCAGTCGCGTCGCAGACGGTCACCACCAGCCTGGGCTGCGTGGCTTTTGCCATCCTCAATCGGGGCGCGGCAGCGGCACCGAGCCGCCGGCCGTGAACTGCGCGTACGCCTGGACGATGCGCTGCACCAGCTTGTGGCGCACCACGTCCCGGTCGTCGAAGTGGATGAAGGCGATGCCCTCGATCTGGCGGACCACGTTCAGCGCCTCGATGAGACCCGACACCCGCCCGCTGGGCAGGTCGATCTGGGTGATGTCGCCGGTGATCACCGCCTTCGAGCCGAAGCCGAGGCGGGTCAGGAACATCTTCATCTGCTCGGACGTGGTGTTCTGCGCCTCGTCGAGGATCACGAAGGCGTCGTTCAGGGTGCGGCCGCGCATGAACGCGATCGGCGCGATCTCGATCGTGCCGCGCTCGATCAGCCGCTCGGCGCGCTCCTGCTCCATCATGTCGAACAGCGCGTCGTAGAGCGGGCGCAGGTAGGGGTTGACCTTGGCCTGCAGGTCGCCGGGCAGGAAGCCGAGCTTCTCCCCCGCTTCGACCGCGGGCCGGGCCAGGATGATCCGGCTGACGCGCTTGGCCAGCAGGAAAGCGACGCCCTGGGCCATCGCCAGATAGGTCTTGCCGGTGCCGGCCGGGCCGACGCCGAATACCACGTCATGCTTCTCGATGGCGTCGAGATACGCGCGCTGGTGGCCGCTCTTCGGCACCACCTGCTTCTTCGTCGACCCCCGGATCGTACTGCGCAGGAAGTAGTCGCGCAGGTCGACGGCCGGATCCTCGGCGACGAGCGAGGCCGCCGTCTTGACCTCGCCCTGCGCGAACTTGTAGCCGTCCTTCATCAGACCCGCGACCTGGGTGACGAAGCGATCGACGCGATCGGCGCCGGCCCCGTCACCCTCGACCAGCAGGCCGTGGCCGTCGGTACGGATCTCGACCCCGAACAGCGTCTCGAGGAGGCGGAGGTTCTCGTCGTGCGTTCCGAAGAACGTCTCGACACCGTCGTCGGGCAATGCGATCTTGCGGATTGGCATGCGTCAGACCGCGTGCGTGGCCGCCTGCACATTTCGCAGCCGGATGTGCAGCTCGCGGAGCTGCTTCTCATCGACCGGCGACGGCGCGCCGGCCATGCTGTCGACCGCGGCAGCGGTCTTGGGGAAGGCGATGACCTCGCGGATCGAGGTCTCGCCGCACAGCAGCGCGACCAGCCGATCGAGGCCCAGCGCGATGCCGCCGTGCGGTGGCGTGCCGTACTCGAGCGCGTCGAGGAAGAAGCCGAACCGCTGCTTCGCCTCCTCGTCGGTCATGCCGAGCATCCGGAAGATTTTCGCCTGCAGCTGCGTATCGTGGATACGGATGCTGCCGCCGCCGATTTCGGTGCCGTTGAGCACGATGTCGTAGCCCTGCGAGCGCACGTCGCCTGGCGCGGTATCCAGCAGGTGGACATCCGCCTCGTGCGGCGCCGTGAACGGATGGTTCACCGAGAAATAGCGCTGCTCGGCGTCGTCCCACTCGAACAGCGGAAAGTCGACGACCCAGGTGAACTTCCACGCCGACTGGTCGATCAGGTTCAGCTTCTTCCCGAGCAGCAGCCGCAGCTGGCCGAGTAACTTGGCCATCTTGTCCGCGGGACCGGCCGCGAGCAGCAGCGCATCGTCGGCCGTCGCACCAGACAGTTTCAGCGCCTCGACGACGGCCTCCTCGCCGACCTGGTTCTTGAGCGGGCTCTGCACGTTGCCATCCGGCAGGCGCCGCGCGTAGGTCACGAGGCCGCCGAACTGCACCGCCTCATCGCACAGGGTTTCGACTTCCTTGCGCGAGGAGCGCGCCGCGCCGGGCACCACCAGTCCGCGCACGACGCCCTTCGCGTCCAGCGCCTCGCGGAACGGCGCGAACGTCGTCGCCGCGAACGCCGGCGTCAGCTCCTGGATCTCCATGCCGAAGCGCAGGTCCGGCTTGTCGGAGCCGTACTTGCCCATCGCCTCGCTGTAGGGCATCCGCGGCAGCGGCAGCGGCACGTCGACGCCGATCTCGGCGAAGGCGCTCTTTAACACCGGCTCGATCAAGCCGAAGACGATGTCCGGCGTGGCGAACGAGATCTCGACGTCGACCTGGGTGAACTCCGGCTGGCGGTCGGCGCGCAGATCCTCGTCGCGGAAACAGCGCGCGATCTGGAAGTAGCGATCCATGCCGGCGATCA
>JANOIR010000145.1:0-26387 GCA_031407765.1 Vicinamibacteraceae bacterium | reverse complement strand
GGGCGCGGCGCGGCCGGCGCCTGCGGGCTGGCGGGCACGGGTGCCGCCGACGCTGCGGCGCCTGACACCACGGGCAGGACGATCGCGATCGCCATGGCAATCGACGCGGGTCTGATTGGTCTCACGAGCACGCTCCGGGGTAGGGGTGCCGGATTATGTCATCCGGCGGCCGGCAGTGGCTACGACGCCAGCGGCAGCGGCAGCACGCGGCGCAGGGTCGCGTCGAGCTCGTCGCGGCGGAGCGGCTTAGTGAGGTAGTCGTCCATGCCGGCGCGCACGACCCGCTCGCGATAGCCGGCGACGGCGTGCGCGGTCAGCGCGATCACCGGCAGCCGTGCCGTGCCGACCTCGGTGTCGCGGAGGCGGCGCGTCGCCTCGTAGCCGTCCATCACCGGCATCTCGATGTCCATCAGGACGGCGGCCGGCGAGGATGCCGCGATCCGGGTCAGAGCCTCGCGGCCATTCTCGGCTTCGATCACGCGGTAGCCGAGACGCGTGAGCTGGTGGCGGGCAACCCGGCGGTTGACGACGTTGTCGTCGACGACGAGGACGAGCGGTGCGTCGGTCGCCGCCTCGGCGGCGGGCAGGTCGACAGTAGCGAGGCGTGAGCCGTCGATGGCGGCGAGGAGCGCGCCGGACGAGCCCGGGAGCGCCACCTGGCCGGCGAGCCGCATCCGCCGCAGGACCTCCTCGTCGACGAAGGCGCCCCACTCGACCAGCACGACGACACGGGTCGACGTGTGCGCGTCGGCGATCGACGAGGCCAGCCGCAGCCCGTCACCGGCGGTGTCGCGTACTACCAGCGCTGCGTAGAACGCCGGCCCCTGTGCCATCACCGTGCGGGCGACGACCCCGTCACCGCACGCGACGACGTCGGCGCCGAGGCTGGTCAGGTGCCGCTGCAGCGCGTCACGGCGCCGCGTGTGCGCATCGACCACGACGAGGCGCCGGCCGGCGAGCGCGGGCACCGCATCAGCCTGGTGCGGGGGGCGGCGGAGCGAGAGCGTGATCCAGAACGTGCTGCCGACGCCGAGCGTCGAGTCGACGCCGATCGTTCCGCCCATCAGCGCGACGATGCGGGCGCTGATCGCGAGGCCCAGACCGGTCCCGCCGTACTGCCGGGCAACCGAGGCGTCGGCCTGAGAAAACGGCTTGAAGAGCCGCTCGATGGCGTCAGCCGCGATCCCGACCCCGGTGTCGCGGACGGCGATCGTCAGGCTCACGTCCTCGGCGGTCGCCGCCGTCACGCGCACCGCGACCTCGACCTCGCCGTTCGAGGTGAACTTGACCGCGTTGCCCAGCAGGTTCATCAGGATCTGGCGCAGGCGGGCGGGATCGCCGACGACCAACGGCGGCAACGCCGGATCGACGTCGACGATGAAGACCAGGCGCTGCTCCTGACCACGCGCGGCGATCAGCTCGACGGCGTGCTCGACGAGCGTACGCAGCTCGAAGGGGGTCGCGTCGACCTCCATGCGACCGGCCTCGATCTTGGAGTAGTCCAGGATGTCGTTGAGGATCGAGAGGAGCGACTCGCCCGAGCTCTTGATCACCTCGGCGAAGCGCCGCTGCTGCTCGCCCAGCGGCATCTCGAGGAGCAGATCGGTCATGCCCAGCACGCCATTCATCGGCGTCCGGATCTCGTGGCTCATCGTCGCCAGGAAGGCGCTCTTGGCCTGATCCGCCTGCCGCGCCTCACCCTCGGCCCTGGCCAGATCGGCGACGACGGCCTGGTTCTCGCGCTCGGCAAGCGTGCGCGTGCGCAGGAAGGTGGCCATGATCAGCAGCACGGTCACGAAGATCAGGACGATGTCGAAGCCGACCTGCGACTGCGCGACGGCGTCCGGGAGCGCCATCGTGACGCGCACCGGGCCGATGCCGCCCGTCGACATGGCGAGCGTCGCGGCGAGCGCCAGTGGTCCCCAGGTCAGCAGGCAGCGCATGCCGCCGAGCAGCCCGGCGATCAGCGGCACGACGTAGATCCAGGCGTAGCCCGCCTGGGTCACCCCGCCGGTCGCGAAGCTGGTGCTGACGATGACCAGGAACAGCGAACCGGTCACGATGTGCGCGGAGGTGGGGAGGTCGCCGCGCCAGGCGAAGATCGGCGCGATGGCGCCCAAGACCATGCAGCCCGCGACGATGGACGCGAACCCGTAGAGGCCGAAATCGAAGTAAGCGACGGCGTACGCCAGCCCCGCGACCTCCAGGAGCCCGGAGCAGAAGAGATGCTGGCGGAGGCGCTCGCGGTCGGTGACGGACCACTCGCTGCCCGCCGATGCTCGGGCTTGCACCACCGCCGGCGGCCGGACAGCCGCATGGCGAAGAGACACTACATCTGGACAATCGACCGACGTCCGCCCGACGTGAGCCGGCGAAGGATGCTGCTAGAGACCCGGCGCCGACGTCTCGACGTCGGGTGGGACGAACCGCCGCACCGACGCGATCAGCACCTCGGGCGCCGACGGCTTGCAGAGGACGCCGTCGAACACCGACTTGAGCGGCCCGTCGTAGAACGACGGCCACGCGGTATGCGCGATCACGCGCACGTGCCGCGTGCCGGGGCTGGCCTTGAGCAGCCGCGCCGCTTCGATGCCATCGAGCACCGGCATGTTGACGCTCATGATCACCACGGCGGGCTTGGCGTAGTGCGCCACCATCAGCGCTTCGAGCCCGTTGGCGACGGTGATCGCGGCGAAGCCCGATTCCTCGAGCACGCGCGCCGAGCCGTCACGGTGACTCACCGAATCATCGGCGATGAGGATGCGCGGGCGCAGCGCCGGCAACGATCCGTCCTCGATCGGCGCGCCGAGCAGGCGCGCCAGCATCGCCTCCAGCTGCACACGCTGGTCGTGCGTCCTGACGCACAACTGCCGGATCTCATCGAGCACATCGCCGGGTTCGTCCGCGTCCTCGATACGGGTCACGAGCAGCGTGAGCCGGCGTTCCTGTTCGCGCGTCTGTTCGGCCAGGCGCTCCGTATCGACCAGGACTTGTCCGAGCGCGCGACCGTCGAACGCGTAAGCCATCTTCCACTTCTCACTTGCACCGGTGCGCAAGCTCATCCCGCAACGTGCGACCGGATAGCCATACGGCTGCTTTGGTCAGGAAATATATACCGGCCGTCGATGCGCGGCTGACACTACTTGTAACGCTGTGCTGCGACACTCCGCACATGCACGAACCCAATACAAGGAGGCGGCGTGGTCGCTGACCGGATTCACAACACGTTGCTCATCGAGCAGGCCCAGGCGGACCGGGCGGCACGCCCGCGGGCGGAACCACGAGGACGTCGCTGCGCTCGGCCTCGGCGATCAGGCGATCGGCGTCCTCGCGCAGGAGAAACCGCTCCGCCACCGCGGCATCGGCCGCGGCGCGGACGGCCCGCACATAGCCGTCGTGCGACTGGTAGCGCTCCTCGAGCGATGGCCGGGGATCGCGACGCGCCTCGCGCTCCACACGGGTCCGCGCGAAGGGCACGTAGCCGCCGCTGAAGCCGCAGCCCTGGTCCTTGAAGAAGCCGGCCGCGAAGGCGTTCCATCCGAGGTAGGTGCCGAGCGGGGCCTGGTGCAGCACCGATGGCACGCCGTCGTGCTCATTGCCATCGGCCCCGACGCGGGGCACGAGCGACGGCAGCACCTGCCGCACCCGCGGCGGCGCCGCGCGCAGCACGCCGGTCAGGTCGTTGAGCACCAGTCCCTCACCGAAGTCGTAGTCGAGCACCGGGTTCAGGAGCGGCGCCGGATCGCGCGCACCGGGAATGCGGGCGAAGACCGCGGCCATGGTCTTCGGCTCGACCAGCTCGCCGCGATCGAGTCGCGGGTAGCGACTCTCCGGCGGCGCCGTGCCGTGCACGACCCAGGCGATCAGGGCTCGCGTCAGCGCGCGCGTGGTGTCGGCCTGCGGGTTCGGGTTGGCAGGCAGCGTGCACCCGGCCGGCGCCGGTGCGGCATCGATGACGAACCCGCCGCGGCCACCGCCGTGCGTCGTGCCTGGATGGTAGTAGCGCCGCACACCGACCGGCAGCGGGATGTCGCGCCGGGCGTCGGTGCCGACCAGATCGGGGGACATGCGCAGGCCCCAGAACTCCGCCGAGCCGAACGCCTCGACGATCTTCGGACACGTCTGCGACGCGGTGCAGCGATCGAGCAGGCTGGCGGCGGTCCGTCGCCGCCGCCGATCCTCGTAGCGGCCCCACCAGATCGCCGGCTCGCTGCCCGCCTCGAACAGCGAGGCGGCCCCGCCAGGGACGCCGAACCGCACGTTGATTGGCGTCTGCCGCGCCGCGATGCGCGGGAAGGCACCGTCCCAGACCCGGCGGCCGTCCAGGCCCTCGTTGAACCCGAGGTGGATGAAGGTACGGATGAAGTTGCCGGATTGCGAGTCGCCGATCGCGACGACATGGCGGATCGCCCCGGCGACCGGGTTCGGCGTGCCCTGTGCGTCGGCCGCCGCGGTACGGAGGAACGTCGCGATGTCACGCGTCGCGGCGAGACCGAGGCCGAGGACCAGCGGATCGCGGACGGCATAGGCAAGCTGGTAGAGCCGCGCCGGATCGAAGCCGCTCTTCAGGCAGAGCTGCGTGGGGTCCGGCGTTCCGGGAAACGGCACGCGGCGGCAGTCGGCAAAGGCCCACTCGGCGCGAGGCACGACGCGGACGTCGCGCTGCTCGCCCGCAGCCGTCTCGCCGCCGACGCTGATCAGGCGCGCGTCCGGCTGCTCGAGACCGGCCGGCGGGTAGGCCGGCGGCGGGTTGCCGATGGTGGCGTGGCGCAGCGGCAGGGTCGTCGTGCCGGGCGCGGCGTTCACGAAGCGCGCGATCATCCGGCCAGTGATCGGCGTGCCGTCCTGGTTGCGCGCCACCGGTACCGCGATCGTCTGCTTGTCCGCGGCCGCCGGCAGATCGCCCTGCCATCCGCTCACCAGCGAGACGTGGCCCTCGGCCGAGGCCACTGCCCCGCCGTTGCCGCGATTGACCACCGTGTAGACGAGCACGCCCGAGGCCCGGGCGAGGTCGATCGGCCGGGCCAGCGCGAACGTCGCGACGTACTCGACGCGTCCGTTGGCGTTGCGTGGCGCGAGTGCCAGGTCCTGGATGATGGCGTTGCGGCGATCGGCGGGATCGACCTCCCCGTGGACGCGGCCACGAATCAGCTCGTAGGGCAGCGCCAGGCCGACCGGGGCGGCGCCGGCCGACACGCCGCCGGCCTGGCCCGGGGCCATCGGCTCGCGCGACAGCACCTCGAGGCGCGTGACTTGGGCCGAGGCCCGCGGCACCGCACCGGCGAGGCAGAGAAGGACGACCGCGACACGACAGGCGCGTTTCATGGGATCTCCAGATCGAGCAGCGCCGCGCTGAGCGACTTGCCGTGCGGATCGAGGGCGAGCGTCTCGGTGACGCCGCCGCCGGGTGGCCGCTCCAGCACGAAGTTCAGCGCCCCGAGCTGCGGCAGATCGTAGCGGACCACCGGCCCCGCGATCAGATCGGCGAGGTGCGCGGCGACACGATCGGCAGTGACCTCGCGCGCGAGGCGCGGATAGTCGGCCGGATCGAAGGCGACCAGCGAGAGGTTGACCCGGCGGCCCTTGTCGCCGGCGCGGCCGTGCGCGATTTCCCGCAGCCGCATGTCAGGCGCGCTCCACCGACACCCGGCACACGACCTGCTCGCGCGGCAGGTACGTCGACGCGATCGCGAGGACCTCGCGGGTCGACGCCGTGGCGCCGCCACCGCCATACGGACCGTTTGTGTAGAGCGCCTCGACCTCCCGCCCAATGCGGTCGGCCTCGGCCCGCGTCCGCGTCCGCGCTGCGACGCGCAGCCGGACCTCGTAGGGCTCGGGGTGCGCGGCCGACCGCCGCGGCCCGTGCAGCGCGTCGATCCCGATCAGGTCGCAGCGGATGGCGTCGGGGCGGACCCCCGTCAGCCGCAGCCGCTCCTCGACGATGGCGCCGGCCAGGCGGGCCCGTGCCGCGGCGCCGGAACCGGCATACGAGATCTGGCCGTCGCCGATGAAGCCGCCACGATAGCCGATCGCGATCTTCAGCCGCGGCGGTGCGGGATGCCCGCTGGCACCGAGGACGCGGACGCGATTGGCGCCGTCCGCCGACAGCTGGACGCCGGCGAAGTCGGCGACGACATCGGGCGTCACGTAGGCGGCGGGGTCGCCGATCTCGTAGAGCAGCTGCTCGGTGCAGGTCGCAACGGTGACCGCGCCGCCCGTGCCGGGGACCTTGGTGACGACGGCGCGGCCGTCGGCGGCGACTTCGGCGAGCGGGAAGCCGAGCCTGGCGAGCCCGGCGACGTCGGTGCGGCCGGGATCCGCGAAGTAGCCGCCCGTCACCTGCCCGGCGCACTCGAGCAGGTGGCCGACGGCCGTGGCACGGCCGATGAGCGGCCAGACGTCGGCGGGCCAGCCGAACGCGTGCCGGATCGGTGCGACGAACAGCGACGGATCCGCGGCCCGGCCGGTGACGATGACGCGGGCGCCCTGGCCCAGCGCGTCGACGATGGGCTCGGCCCCGATGTAGGCGTTGGCGGAGACGAGCGCGTCGCCGAGCGTCTCGACGGCCACGCCGGTCTCGTCGATCGTCGAGCCGCCGCGCGCGACCGTGTCGAGGACGTCGTCGCCGGTCACCGCCGCGACCGGCAGGCCGGCGAGCCCCAGCTCGCGGGCCACGCCCCGCACGACCGCGGCCGCTGCCAGCGGATTGGCCGCACCCATGTTGGTGATCACGGTGACGCCGTTGGCGGCACAGGCCGGCAGCACCGCGCGCATCCGCTCGGCGAGCAGAGGATCGTAGCCAGCCGCCGGATCGTGTGCCTTGCGCAGCTGCGCCAACGCGATGGTGCGCTCGGCCAGGCATTCGAACACCAAGTAGTCGAGGCGCCCCTGCTCGGCCAGCTCCACCGCCGGCTCGATGCGATCGCCGGCGTAGCCGGCGCCGCAGCCGATGCGGATCGACGCCCTCACAGCGGGAACACTCCGAAGGCGATGGCGGCCGCCACCATCAGCAGCGACGCCGCGAACAGCCACGGCGCGGTGAAACGTTGATGCTCGGCGAGATCGAGGCGGCACAGACCGACCAGCAGGAACGTCGCCGGGGTCAGCGGGCTGACCGGAAAGCCGGTCGTCATCTGGCCGAGGAGCGCCGCCTGGCCCACCTGGATGGGAGGCACACCGAAGGCTTTGGCGCTTTCGGCGATGACCGGCAGCGCGCCGAGATAGAACGAGTCGGGATCGAGCAGCAGACTGAGCGGCATGGCGAGGACGCCGACAATCACCGGGATGTGCCGCGCCACCTCGGGCGACGTCGCGCCGACTGCGGCGTGCGCCATCGCCTGGAGCATCGTCGTGCCCTTCATGATCCCGGTGAACGCGCCGGCGGCGAGGAGGATGGCCGCCATCGTCAACGCGGCCCGCGCGTGGGCGTCGATCCGCGCCCGCTGCGCCTCGGCATCCGGATAGTTGACCATCAGGGCGATCGCGGTCGCCAGCATGAAGACGATCGCCGGATCGAGCCGGCCGCTCAGCATCGTGCCCATGGCGGCGAGCGTCACCAGCAGGTTGACCGCGAAGCGCCCGGGCCGCCGAAGCGTGTGCTCGTCCGGGGTCGACTCGCGTGGCGTCGCCGCGGCGGCCGCGGCCGCGAGCGACGGCGCCAGCCGCCGTCCTTCGCGCCGCCCCATCTGCCACGCGACCGTGAAGACGAACACGAGGCCCACGATCTGCACCGGGATCAGCGGCGTGAACAGGGTCGCGGTCGGAATCTGCAAGGCCGCCGACGCCCGCAGCACCGGCCCCGTCCAGGGCAGGAAGTTGACCCCGGCCGCGAGCGAGACCACGCAGGCGAGGACGCGCCGATCGAGGCCGAGTCGGTCGTAGAGCGGCAGCATCGCCGGCACGGTCACGAGGAAGGTCACCGCGCCCGAACCATCGAGGTGCGCGACCAGCGCCAGCAGGGCCGAGCCGACGACGATGCGGGTCGGGTGGTGGCCGACCGCGCGCAGCACCCCGGCGACGATCGGATCGAGCAGGCCGGCGTCGGTCATCACGCCGAAGAACAGGATGGCGAACACGAACATCGCCGCGACCGGCGCCGTCTCCTTGATGCCGGCGAGGGCGAAGGCGCCGGTCTGCAGCCCGAAGCCGCCGACGAGCGCGGCGATTGTCGGCAGCGCGATCAACGCGACGAGCGGCGTCACGCGCCGGCTCAGGATCGCGGCGAGCACGGAGACGATGGTGAGCAGGCCGAGGAGGGCCAGGGACATCGGAGGCCGGAATCACCGGGACGCCGGTATGGTCTCGCGCGGCGGGCGTCCTGTAAAATGAATCATTCGCATCGCAGTGTTCGCAATTTCGCAATGACCGCCGAGCTGCGCCACATCGAGGCGTTCCTGGCGGTGGCCCGCCTCGGGCACTTCACGCGCGCCGCCGCGGCGCTGCACGTGTCGCAGTCGGCGCTGACCGTCCAGATCCGTCAGCTCGAGGCCGCGCTCGGCCTGCGCCTGTTCGATCGCAACAACCGCCGGGTGGCGTTGACCCAGGCCGGGCGCGATCTGATCGCGCCGTTCGAGCGCATATCGCTCGACGTCGCCGGCGTGCTCCAGCACGCCCGCGATCTCTCGGCACACCGACGCGGCACGGTCACGGTCGGCGCGCTGCCGTCGGTCGCCGCCAGTGTGCTGCCGCAGGGCATCGTCGCACTGGCGCGGGACCACGACCGTATCGTCGTGCGGGTCCGCGACGCGATCGCCGGGCGCCTGCTCGAACTGGTCAAGGGCGGCGAGGTCGACTTCGGGATCGGCTGCCTCGTCCGGCCCGACCCGGACATCGTCGGCGACCCGCTCTTCACCGATCGACTCGGCGCGTTCTTGCCCGCCGGCCACCCACTTGCGCTGCGCCGTCGCCTGCGCCTACGCGATCTCGCCGCGCATCCGCTGATCCTGACGGGCCAGGACACGAGCGTGCGGCAGCTGCTCGAGCGCACCTTCGCCGATCTGCGCCTGCCGATGCTGATCGCCCAGGAAGTCACCTACATGTCGACCGCGATCGGCCTGGTCGAAGCCGGCCTCGGCATCGCCATCCTGCCCGAGTCCGCCTTCACCGCGGACCTCGGACGCCGCCTGCGGCTGGTCGCGATCGTGGATCCCGTCCTGCGGCGCGACATCGCGATCCTGACGCGGGCCGGCCGCTCGCGCTCGCCGGCCACCGAGCGCCTGATCACGACGCTGCGGACGGTGGCGCGCGCGGGTCAGGCCTCGACCAGAGCGACGCGGAAGCCGATGTGGTCGGAGTTGCGCTCCGGCTCGTAACGGAGGCGGAGCGCCGACCGGCAGAAGGTGGCGGCGTCATTCCACGCGCCCCCGCGCCGGACCCGCGAGTAGCTGCCGTCGCGGTTCGGCCCGCCCTGGACCTGGACGTCGGGATCGACGCCCCCTGGCAGGCGCGCCTGGTACCAGTCGCGGCACCACTCGAAGATGTTGCCGTGCATGTCGCAGAGCCCCCATGCGTTGGCCGGATAGCTCCCGACCGGCCGAGCCCGTCCCGACGTGACCGAGCCCGCCGCGGGCCGGGCGGCGCCATAGAGCGCGGCCTCGTCGAAGTTCGCCTGGGTGCGGCTGAGTGTCTCGCCGAACGCCGTGGCCGTCGTCGTGCCCGCCCGGCACGCGTACTCCCATTGGGCCTCGGTGGGCAGCCGGAACGCCGCGGACGCCGGGATCGCGGATGCTCGCCGCGCCCGCTGCGTCAACGCGGCGCAGAAGGCCTCGGCCGCCGCATAGTTCACCCAGTAGACCGGCACGTCCTCGCCGAGCCCGAACGCCTCGCTCGGCGGCTTCTCGGGAAAGGCGCCGACGATCCGCCGCCACTGTCCCTGCGTGGTCTCGAAGGCCGCCATCCAGAACCCGCGACTGAGCGTGACCTCGACCGGCGCTTCGTCGGGCCGGTGCCCGGGCTCGGACGCCGGGCTGCCCATCGTGAAGCGGCCGGGCGGACACCAGCAGAAACGGACGCCTTCGATGTCGCGCGTCGCTCCGGCGCGCGTGCCGGCGAAGGGCGACTGCCCGGCGGACAGCCGCGCGCCGGCGACGATCAGGCCGCCCGCGCAGCCGAGAAACGTAAGGATGTCGCGTCGAGTTGGCATCGCCGTCCGTGCGTCGTGGGCGTCGTCCGTAGCGGTCGACGGCCGATGCGGCCAGTCTGGCACAATGATCGGGTGAAGCGCTCGGGCGTCGCTGACCTCCCGTTGCACGGCGGGCGCGTCCCGGCCTGGCTGGCCAGCCGGATGGAGGCGCTCGGTACGGCCATCTCCGAGGCTGTGCTGCTGCATCACGGGCGCGACGGCCTGCTCGCCCGCCTCAGCGATCCGTTCTGGTTCCAGGCGCTCGGCTGCGTGATGGGCATGGACTGGCACTCGTCCGGCATCACCACCTCGGTGATGAGCGCGCTCAAGCGCGGCCTCAACCCGCGAGCCCACGAGCTCGGGGTCTACGTCTGCGGCGGCCGCGGCAAGCAGTCGCTGCGCACACCCGAGGAACTGCGCGCCGTCGCCGATCGCGTCGGCATCGATGGCAACGCGCTGGTGCGCACCAGCCGCCTCACCGCGCGCGTCGACAACAATGCCATCGCCGACGGCTTCCAGATCTATCTGCATAGCTTCGTGGTCACGACCGACGGCCACTGGGCGGTCGTGCAGCAGGGAATGAACGAAGCGACGCGGCTGGCCCGGCGCTATCACTGGCACTCGGCGTCGGTGCGCGACTTCACTGCGGATCCGCACACGGCCATCGTCGGCGCCCATGCAGGGACCATACGTAATCTGGTCGACAGCCGCGCCCGTCCAGCGCAGGACGCACTCCTCGCCATCGCCCAAGACGATCCTGCGACGACGCTGGCAACGGTGCGGCGGCTGGAGATGCCGACGCGGCACGAGGTACGCGCGCCCGACGTCCAGGCCCGCCGCCTTGGCGCGGTGCTGGCGCTGGCGCACGAGCGTGACCTGCGCGACTTCGCCTCATTCCTGCTCCTCGAGCAGCTCGGCCCGCGCACGCTGCAGTCGCTGGCGCTGGTCGCCGAAGTGGTGCACGGCACACCGACGCGCTTCGACGACCCGGCGCGCTTCTCGTTCGCGCACGGCGGCAAGGACGGCCACCCCTTCCCGGTCCCGCTGCGCGTCTACGACGAGTCGATCGCGGTGCTCAGAAGGGCCCTCGACGCGGCCAAGCTGGGGCACAGCGAGAAGCTCGAGGGCATGGCCCGACTGGACGCCTTCGCCCGCGGGATCGAGCGCCGTCGCGGTCCGCACGCCGATGTCGAGGCGACCATCGTGCACGAGCGCGGCATCTCGCCATCGCTCGGGGGACGCACGGTCTTCGACGACCGCCCCGCGGCCCGGCGCCGCATCGGAACGACGCCGGCCCAGCTGTCGCTCTTCCCCAAATAGCCCGCCGGCTACTTCGGCAGCGGCACGAACGCCAGGCCGTTGTTCGGGTTCATCGGGATCACCAGCTGGTTGGCGCCAGCGTCGAAGCACATCGACGCCGCGTTCGGGATGTTCTTCGCGATCAGCTCGGCTGGCTGGCCCGGGCGGATCTTCGAGACCCCGCCGTTCTGCACGCTGCTGACGTACTTCGTGCCGTCCGGCATGATCACGAGGCCGTCGTTGCCAGCCTGCGCCGCCTTCTCGGTCTTCAGCAACTGCGCCCCAGGCGAGAAGGTGAGGATCTCGTCGGTGCCCATGTTGAGGACGACGACGTTGCCCTGGCCGTCGATGGCGACGCCGTTCGGCTGCCGCAGCGGCGCGCCCTGCACGAAGATCGACGCGGCGCCGTCGGGCGCGATCTTCCACACCTGCCAGGTGGCCGGGTCCGGCGTCTGGCCGCCCACCCCGGTCACGGTGGCGTAGACGGTGCCGTCGTCGGCGACCTCGATGTCATTGAACCAGGCGACCTTGTCGACCTTGACCTCGCCGGCAGGCGCGCCCGTCTTCAGGTCGAACTTGCGGATCACCGCCACACTCGGATCGTTCGGGCTGGTGCCGCCATCGCGATCGGCGACGTAGAGCAGGCCCTTGGCGATGTCGCTGCCGTAGGGCTCGTTCAGCACCAGCGGCGGCGTCAGGTTGGCGCGATCGGCCGGGTTCTGCACACCGAGCCAGCGCGCGGTGTGCACCGACCCGTCGTGGTTGATGAACGAGACCCAGGCATTGTTGGTCTGCACGTTCTGCGGCACGCCGCGGTTCGGCACCACGATCACGCCGCGCTCGGCGTCGTACGAGCAGCTTTCGGCCGAGTAGATGGCGCCGAACATCTTGACGCCGGCGGAGGCCGGTTCGAACTTACCGTCGGCGGCGGGGTTGATCGGCAGGCCGACCTTGTTGCCGACGAAGAACGGTTGCGGCGCCGGTGCCGGCTGCTGCGCCAGGAGCACGCCCGCGGCCAGGCCGAGAACGAGGGTAGCGGCAGACGAAAGCACGAGGTGTCGTTTCATGCGGCGAGCATAATCGCCGCCTCGCGCCCAGTCCAGCGGGCGCCACCGTTCGCGCGCGGTCTCAGGCGTCGAACAGCCGGTGAAGCTTGTGCAGCTCGTCGGGCTGCGACTCGTTCGGCACGGAACAGCCCGGCGTCAGGATGAAACGCGCGCCCGCCTGCCGCCGAGCGCCGTCGGCCTGCGCCCGCAGCGCGGCGGCGTCGAGCGTGCGGTATTGCGTCTCGTCGATGCCGCCGGCGATCACGCCGGAATAGCCCGCTCGGACCGTCTCGATCGCGACCTTGGTGCCGTGCGCCGAGTAGTTGATCACGGCGGCGGGCCAGCCGCGGTAGAACGCGTCGAGATAGACCGCGTCGCCGTGCAGATGCAGCACGTTCAGTGGCGCGTCCTTGACGGCGTCGAGGACCATCCGATCGAACGGCGCGCTGAAGCGCGCGTAGTCCTCGCGGCTCAGGATCTGCGGCTGTGCGTTGGCGATGGCCAGGAAGACGCCGGAGGCGCCGGCATTCATCGCCCGTCGCGCGTGCGCCGCCTCCGACGTGGCGATAGCTTCGAGGGCGTCGAGCAGCTGCTGCGGTCGCTCGGCCTTCAGCGCCTGCACCGCCGCCGGCGACGACAGCTTCTCGGCGACGTTCCACGGGTTGAAGAGCGTCTCGACGAAATGCGCGGACCGCTGCAGCCCGTCGCGGATCGCCATCAAGGCGTCGATCTGACGCGGGAACGGGGCATCCTGCACCGTCACCTCGTGCCACGCGCCGGCCGGCCTGGGGAACGGAAAGTCGCTCATCACCTTGACCAGGTCGGTCGCGTACTGGCGATGGAAGGCGAGCGTCGCCTGCGCGTGGCGCGCCGGGCCTTCCTTCTCGAGGCCGAAGTGGTGCCAGAGCGAGATCGGCGGCCGGTCGACGTCGCGTCCGGAGAGCGCGCGGTCGACCCGCTCACGCGGCGAGAGCGCCGCGGCTCCGAGCCGCGGCGTGGCGAGGGCACCGCAGCCGGCGAGCGCGGCGGCCGAGGTCCCGAGAAAGCGTCGTCGTGTCAGGGCCATGGATCCCCTCCTCGACAGAGGCTATCGCGGTCGCCGTGCAGCGTGTCAACGGAGTCCTGGTTCAGGACGGGCAGGCCGGCGGGGCGAGGGCGGCGTCGAGCGCACGCCGCGCCAGCCGCGTGACGACGACGGTGACGGCGATGGTGGCGGCGAGGCCGAGCGCGGAAACGGCGTAGCCCAGCGGCCCGCCGGTGGCGGTGCCGCGCGCCAGCGAGGCGAGCTGCCCGGCGAGCGACCCGACGTAGACGTAGAGCAGGGTTACCGGCAGCATGCCGATGAACGAGCCGAGGGCGTAGTCGCGCAGCCGCACCCGGGTCAGCCCGAGCGCGTAGTTGAGCAGATTGAAGGGAAACAGCGGCGACAGTCGGATCAGGATGACCAGCTTGAGCCCGTGAGCGCCGATCGCCGCGTCGAGGGCCGCGACGCGCGGATCCTTCGCCGCCCAGCGTGCGACGCGCCGCCGCGCCACGGTGCGGGCGACGACGAACGCGGCAGTGGCGGCGATCGCGCTGGCCGGCGAGGCGATCAGAATGCCGCCGACCAGGCCGTACGCCATGCCGGCGCCGACGGTGAGGATCGAGCCCGGCACCAGACAGACCGCCGCTATGGTGAAGGCGATCGCGTAGACCAGCACGCCCAGGGCGCCGGCACCGCGCATCCAATCGACCAGGCTGGCCATCCACGGACCGGCGGACACGAACAGCGCCACGGCGCTGGCGATCGACCCGATCGCTGCCACCGTCCCCAACGTCCTGACTCGCGTCATCGCTCCTCCTGCCGCCGCGATCGAAGCGGCCTACCTTGAGTGCGACGAAATCATGGCGAAGGGCTCAGCGGACGCTCGAGCCGGGCGCGCCGCCGGAGGTCCTAAGATAGAGTGCACCGCCCCTTCCCGGGCGACGCCACCCATCGCATGCCTGGCCCCGACGTGTTCCTCCTGTCGCCCGCGTTCTGCGGGGGACGCCGTGGCGCGGTGCTGCTCAAAGACGGCGGTGTCTCGCTGCCGGCACAGCGGCTCGCCGCCGGCACGCTCTCGCTCGGCGAGGCGTTCAGCTTCGTGAGTGGCCTCTACTTCCGCGGCAAGCTCGCCTACGCGCGCCACTTCGCCGCGGAGGGCATGCCCAACGTCGTGGTGATCACGCCCACGCGCGGCCTGCAGCCGCCCGACATCATTGTCGACGCGCCGCTGCTGCGCGAGTTCGTCGGCGTCGATCTCGGCTCGGGCGATCCGCGGTATCTCGAGCCGCTGGTCCGCGACCTCCGCGCCCTGGCGGCACGGCTCGAGCCCGGCGCCCGTGTGGTGCTGCTGGGCAGCGTCGCGACCGCGAAGTATCTCGAACCACTCGCCGACGTGCTCGGCCATCGCCTGTGCTTCCCGCTCGACTTCATCGGCCGCGGCGACATGAGCCGCGGCGCCCTGCTGCTGCAGCGGGTCGACGCGAACCGTGAGCTCGACTACGTGCCGTTCGCCACGGGCGTGGTGCGTCGTGGCCCGCGCGCACCAGGCGTCGCGACAGCCAGAGCATCGAAGACCCTCACCATGGGTCCGAGAGACGCCGCCCCCGACGAGATCGCCCAGCTGGCCGAGATGTGGCTCGACGGCTGGCGTGACGCCCACGCCGCCATCGTCCCGATCGAGCTGGCCCGCCTGCGCACGCTGGAGAGCTTCCACGAGCGGCTGCGCGCCGCGATCGGCGACACCCGCGTCGTCGGCGCCCGTGGCGCGCCGCGCGGATTCACGATGCTCAAGGACGACGAGCTGTATCAGCTCTACGTGGCCCGCGAGGCGCGGGGCACCGGCGTCGCCGGCGCGCTGATCCAGGATGCCGAACGCCGCCTCGCAGCGCGGGGCGTGGCGGTCGCCTGGCTGGCCTGCGCCATCGGCAACGAGCGCGCCGCCCGCTTCTACGAGAAGCAGGGCTGGCGCCGGGCTGGAACGGTGGTCAACGTCGCCGAAACGTCACAAGGGGGCTTCCCCTTAGAGGTTTGGCGCTACGAGAAGCTCCTGAACAGATGAGCTTCCAGGGACTAGCAGCCGGCCATCCGGCGGCGACCCACGTCTGACTGGGTGCGGTCCCACAACCAGGAGTCTGTATGAAGAAACCAACAGTGTTGGCGTGGTTGACGTGTGCCCTGCTCTCAGCGCACGGCATCGCCCACGCTCAAAGCACCGGCAACACCACCGACGACGCGGGCTCACGTCGCCCCATCGAAATCACCCCGTACGTCTCGCTCGGATCGGCGAACGCGTCCGCCGTCGGCGCGGCCGTGCGCTGGCCGATCGGATCACGGCTCGGCGTCGAGCTCGAGACCGAACTGCGTAGGGCCGAGATCACCGCGGTCAACATGGCGCTCAGCCTCGTCTACGACCTGCCAACGATCGGACGCGTCACGCCCTACGTCGCGGGCGGCGTCGGGCTGGAGCGCTACGGCAAGGTGATCGTGCAGCCGCACGGAATCCTGGCGGGCACCGACACCGCCGTCACCGTCAACGCCGGCGGTGGGATCCGCATGCCGGTCACCGATCGCTGGGGCGTGCGCAGCGATGCCCGCTGGACGAACGGCGACGGGCCGAACGCGGGCGAACGGTGGCGTGTCTACAACGGCGCCACCCTCGCCGTCGGCAAGCGCTGAGCCGGAGGTCGCGGCATTCGTCACACCGATCGACCCGTTGGTCAAACGGCCGGGGCCGTTGGCGGTCCCGGTCGTTTACAGTCGGCAGCGGCGCCAGCCGCGACAAGGAGATCTGCATGCCGACACGACGTTCCCAGGCAGCCCGTGGTGAAAGGGGCGCGAGGCACCGAGACGGGCGAGGCGCCCGGCGAATGCCGTGGCCCTTTCACCACGGGCTGCTAGCCTGGGTGACCTGCGCCGTACTGGCGGTTCCGACGGTGGCGCTGGCGCAGCGCGCGCCGACCGCGAGCGATGGCCCTGTGATGGACGGGCTCGCGACCAAGGGGCTCGCGACGAACCCGCGTCCCGCCTCGATCGAAGTGTCGCCGTTCGTCTCCACCGGGATCGGTGACTCGTCCGGCGTCGGCGCATCCGTCCTGTTCCCCGTCCGCTCGCGCTTCGGCATCGAAGTCGAGGCGGAGTTCCGGCGAACACCGGGCGAGCCGATCCACGGCACCGTCGACAACAACGGCGTCAATGGCGGGGTCAACCTCGTGGTCGATCTCGGCGCGATCGGCCGCGTCCGGCCGTACGCGATCGGCGGCGGCGGCCTCGAGCACTATGCGCTGATGGACTCATCGCTGGCGCGGCCCGAGGCGGGCAAGACCGGCATGAGCTTCGTCGTGAACATGGGCGGTGGCGTCCGCGTGCCGATCAACGACCGCTTCGGCATCCGCGCCGAAGTCCGCTGGGCCGACGGCTGGGCAGCAGGGGCACCGGAGAGCTTCCGGATGTTCTACGGTGCGACGGTCGGCATCGGCGCTCGCTGACCGCCGCCCCAACGCGCTACTTCCTTGCGGGGGCCGGTGGTCGCGCCTGATCGATCCGCGCGACCGCCTTCTCCAGCAGCTCGTCGCGGCCGCGGCGGATGCCGGCGATCGTCGGCGCGAGCGGCACGTCCGGAGTGATGCCGATCAGATGATGGGGCGACGTCCCGTCGTGCCGCGTCACGCGCATCCCGGTGAACGTAATGGCGTACCCGCCCGGCACCTCGAACGACGCGACGTTGCCGTTGGCACCAGCAGTCGGCGTGCCGACGATCGTCCCCAGCCGGCGATCGGCCACGTAGCCCATCACCGATTCGGCATAGCTGATGGCGCGCCCGTCGGTCAGAAACACGCGCCGCCCGGCGATCCTGGGCGGCTTCGGCTGCAGGTTCCAGCCCAGATCCCGTGTGCCGCTGACGCGGCCGAACGGGCCGCTGATGCGATCGATGTGCATCCAGCGATCCTGCTCGGGCGCGTCGACCAGATGCGGCAGGATCGCAGCGCCGGCATCGGTCGGATAGCCGCGGACGTCGAAGACGATGCCACGCGCCTCGGCCAGTCGACCCAGGCTCGACGTGATCTGATCGAAGGACGCGCGGGTCAAGTCGACGTACCAGAGTCCGGGTGACAGCTCGGCGATGGCCTCGGGACGGGGCTCGGCCGGCCGCGCCGCCGGCGCCGCGCC
Organism: Vicinamibacteraceae bacterium; assembly: GCA_031407765.1. Lineage (GTDB taxonomy): Bacteria > Acidobacteriota > Vicinamibacteria > Vicinamibacterales > Vicinamibacteraceae > JBDSLU01. Next base: position 8,731 of record JANOIR010000145.1, on the reverse strand, counting down.
GCAGACGAGTGCGGCCGAGCGGCCGCGCCCGCTGTCGTCGAGCGTGAGCGTGGTGGTGGTCCCCGCTTCGCACCCGATCCGGCGCAGTGATTGTTCGGCCTTCCATTGCGGCGTGCCGGAGGCCCGTCGCATGTGGCCCTCGAGCCAGCGCACCGCTGGTTGGCCGTCGACCGCTGTCACTACCGAGCCGACGGGCACCGAGGATGTGGCGCTCGCGGTCACCGTGATGCGCTCTTCGATCAACCGTGCCTGGATCGGCAGCACGCCGTGCCTCTGCCCTCCGCTGGGATCGCTCACCCGGCCGTGCCCGTCGTGCACGCCGGCGACAAGCTGTCGGAGGACGTCGCGCTGCTGGGCCATCGTCGTGGCGCCGGCCGCGGCGCGCAAGTGGCCTGCCAGCTCCGCGTCCCAGTCGACCTTCGGCTCTCGTGCGAACTCCGCCCAGTACGGGTAGAAGTGGCGGTAGACATTCCAGGCGACGACCACGCCGGCCAGGTTGGTATCGGCATCAGCCTCGCGTCGGGCCTGGGCGCGGGACACGACGGCCAGCAAGCCGTCGAGCGCCGCGGGATCGGGACGCCGCGCTGCGTCCGCGCTCGACAAGGCCAGCGACACGCGCGCCCGGAGGCCGCGCGCGAGCGATACGTCGACGTGATCGCCGGCCAGCGGCGTGGCGCCGATCGGTTCCGGGTCCGCGGCCCATCCGGCCGGCGGCATCGCGGTCGGCCGATTCGTCCGCTCGGCGCGATAGGGGCCGGGCCGGCCGGTTGGGGCGACCGGCACGCCCAGATAGCGCCACGCGACCAGACTCGAGTCCGGCGCGCCGATCGACGGAGGGGGGCTCAGCGCTGGGCCGATCTCGATGCCCGGGCCGAGCGGCAGGAACAGTGCCTCGAGTGCGGCCTCCAGCGCCTCGGCGTCGCCGGCCGATCGGACGCGCGATACGCCGTGCACGGCAAAGCCGTTCCAGTCGACCGCGGCTGCGGCGTCGCCCGGATAGAAGTAGCGAACGACACCGTAGAGGCGCGCGAACGCCACCACGTTGTCGACGTCGGCGGCGGGCGCGACCTGCGTGGAGGTCGCCGCCGCGGTCCCGACCACGCAACACACCGCGAGCAACAGGCGCTTCATCGTCATGCTCCGCCCAGGGGGACGGCCAGCATAGCCGATCGGATCGACGTCGTTGACAGTGCCGGGGCAAGCCTGTATATAAGTCATGCCTTATGAAAGAACAAGCTTATGCGAACGCCAACCCTGACCTGGACGCCACGTTCGCCGCGCTGGCCAACCCGACCCGGCGCGCGATCCTCGCGCGCCTCACCGCCGGCGAGCTGTCGGTGACCGAGCTGGCGGCACCGTTCGACATGACGCAGCCGGCGATCTCGCTGCACCTGAAGGTGCTCGAAAGCGCCGGGCTGGTGTCGCGCGGCCGCGATGCGCAGCGCCGCCCGGTCCGGGTCGAGGCAAAGCCGCTCGAGGCGGCTGCCGCCTGGCTCGACCGCTATCGCCAGACGCTCGATCGCAACTTCCGGCGTCTCGATGGCGTGCTCGAAGAGATGAAGGCCGCCGGCGCCGAAGCGCCGCGCCGGCCGCGCTTCCGTCAGCCCCGGCCCCCTCAGTCCCGCAGGAGCCCGCGATGATCGATCACACACGCACGCTGTCCGTAGCCACGCCGTCCGATGTCGAGGTTCGCGTCACCCGCGTCTTCGACGCGCCGCGGCGCCTCGTGTTCGAGGCGCTGACGACGCCCGCGATCCTGAAGCGATGGATGCACGGTCCGAACGGCTGGACGCTGGCGGTCTGCGACGTCGACCTGCGTGTCGGCGGCAGCTTCCGCTACGTGTGGCGCAAGGCCAACGGGCGGGAGATGGGCGCCGGCGGCATCTTCCGTGAGGTGGATCCGCCGGCCCGCCTGGTCCACAGCGAGCTGTTCGACGACGACTGGACGGGCGGCGAAGCCGAGGTCACGACCGAGCTCGTCGAGCGAGACGGCACCACGACGCTGATCGTCACGATGCGCTACGCGTCGAAGACCGGACGCGACGCGGCTCTGTCGACCAGCTTCACGACCGGCATGGAGGCGAGCTACGACACCCTGGCGGCGCTGCTGGCCGCCGGCTGACGCGCGCAGCGTCGAGAGCCGGTGCGGCTCAGTTCCGCCCGGGCGTCTTGTAGCGATCCGAGAGCAGATCCTGGCGCGACCGTTCGACCTGCTCGATGCCGCGTACATAGACGTGCTCGACGCGGGTCGAGAACTCGAACGGATCGCCGCTCCACACGACGACGTTGGCCGCCTTGCCGACAGCCAGCGAGCCGACCGCGTCGGCAACGCCGAAGGCCTCGGCCGGCGCCAGCGTGACCGCGCGCAGCGCCTCGTCCCATGGCAGCCCGTAGGCGACGGCGTTGCCGGCGTGCTGCTTGACGTTGCGGACGTTGAAGGTCTCGACGCCGCCGGCGGTGATGATCACGGCGACGCCCGCGCGGCGCAGCAGCGCGGCGTTCTCCTGCCGCGAACCGAGCGCGTCGAAGTTCGCCGGGATGTTGTCCAGCGCGCTGACGAGCACAGGTACCTTCGCTGCAGCCAGGGCCGGCGCCACCCGCCAGGCCTCGGCGCCGCTCTGGACGATCACCCGCAGCTTGTAGTCGCGCGCCAGATCCAGCAATGCCTGGATGTCGCTGGCGCGATCGACCGCCACCAGCAGCGGCAGCTTGCCGGAGAGGACGGGCTGCAGCGCCTCGAGGTGGATGTGCGAGACGACGAAGGGCCGCGTCGCCGCCCGTTCGTAGGCGACCTTGCGGGCGCCGTAGAGGCGGGCGTCGTCGAGGAGCTGCCGCAGCCGCAGCAGCAGATCGCCGCGCGACTTGGCGTCGGCGGTGGTGGCGGTCAGACTCGCCGCCATCGCCACCGGCGCGCGGCGGAGCAGCACGGCGCGGGTGTCGCCGGCGGTATCGAGGAACGCCGCCTGACCGGCGACCAGGCCGCCGCTCGGCACCGCGACGACCGAGGTGATGCCTTCGTTGCGGGCCGGCGTCCACAGCACCGACGCCGGGTTCAGGCCTTCCCAGACGCGCAGCGCCGCGGCGATGCCCGCCTCGCCCTGCGCCGATGCGTCGTTGGCGGCGGAGACGGCGCCGACTTCGTTGAGCCCGAGCGCGGTCAGCGCGTTGATCAGTCCGGGCGTCACCCACTTGCCGGTGGCGTCGATGACGCGCGCGCCGACCGGCAGCGGCACCGACGCCCCCACCGCGGTGATGCGGCCGCCGTCGATCACGACGGTGCCCTTCTCGATGACCGGGCCAGATACCGGGTGGATGCGCCCGCCGACGATCGCGATCGGCTGCGCCGCCGCTCGCATCGGCGTGGCGACGAGGATCGCGAGCAGCGTCAACAGGATCGACGGGAGCGTGCGCGGCATCACCGGCCCTCCGCGGGCACGAAGCCCAGCTCGAAATCAGTGCGCCACCAGGTCTCCGGCGCCGATCGATCGAACCGCAGCGCGCCATCGATCCACACCTTTTCGGTGCGGGTGTAGACGCTGAACGGATCGCCCGACCAGAGCACGAGATCGGCGTTCTTGCCGGGCTCGAGCGAGCCGATGCGATCGTCGAGGCCTAGCGCCCACGCCGGGTTGATGGTCAGCCATTTGATGGCGTCGGCCGGCGCGACCGGCAGACCGAGCGCGGCGCCGGCGGCGATCGCCTTCGCCGCCTCCTGGTTCAGGCGCTGCGCGCCCGACGGATCGTCGGAGTGGATGATGGCGCGCGCGCCCGCGGCATGCAGGATCGCGGCGTTGGTCTTGACGCCGTCGAGCGCTTCCATCTTGAAGCCGCCCCAGTCGGCCCAAATCGATGCCGCGACGCCGGCGCTGGCCAGGCGATCGGCGATCTTGTAGCCCTCGACGACGTGATGGAAGGAGCGGATTTGGTAGCCGAACTCCTTGGCGATATCGAGCATCTGGGCCATTTCGTCGGCACGGTAGCAGTGGTTGTGGACCAGGATGTTGCCGCGCAGCACCTCGGCCAGCGTTTCGAGCGCGAGATCGCGATCGGGTACGCTGCCCTTCTTCTCGGCGAGGTACTTGTCCCACTTGCGGCGGTACTGCTCGGCCTGGATCCAGGCGGCGCGGTAGCCGGCGACGTTGCCCATGCGGGTCGAGGGGCCGCGCGTGGCGTAGACCCGCTTCGGGTTCTCGCCGCACGCCATCTTCAGGCCGTAGGGCGCGGCCGGAAACTTCATGTCCTGGACGGTGCGGCCCGGCACCACCTTGAGAATCGTGCTGCGGCCGCCGAACAGGTTGGCCGAGCCCGGCAGCACCTGGATCGTCGTGACGCCGCCGGCGAGGTTGCGCGGGAACTGTGGATCCTGCGGCCACACCGAGTGCTCGGCCCACACCTCCGCGGTGTTGGGCTTGGTGGCCTCGTTGCCGTCCGCCGTCATCGAGTCGCTCGGCGCCGGGTAGAGGCCCAGGTGCGAGTGGTCGTCGACGATGCCGGGCGTCACGAACTTGCCGCCGGCGTCGATGACGGTCGTCCCCGCCGGCACGTCGACCGTCGGGCCGACCGCGACGATCTTCCCGTCGCTGACGAGGATCGTGCCGTTCGCGATCACCGGCCCGGCCGCGGTCAGCAGCGTGGCATTGCGGATGGCGAACGGCGGCGACGCCGGCGCCTTGTACGTGCTCGGGAACGGATCGTCGCGCGGGATCGAGAGGCCGCCCTTGCCGGGCTCGGGCTCCTTCTTCGCCGAGTCGGAGGTGTCGCCGGCGGGGGCCGCGGCCGTGGCCGATGGTGGCGCGCCAGGGGCAGCCGGCGGCGGCGTGCGGGGCTTGGGGGCCTGCGCGGCGGCGGGCAGGATCGCGAACGAGGCGATGGCGGCAATCGCCGCGCCCGCCGCGCCCCACCGGCGACGCGAGGTGGTCCAGGACAGGCTCATGGCGTGCATCGTCTCACGGGCCGGGACACTCGCAGCCCGTCGGCGGGGCCGGCCGCGTTCTGCTGGTTCGGACGTGCCGTACAATGGGACGAACGGACATCCATGAGGCCTCTGTTCCATCCCGCCGCGGACGACATCACCGTCGAGGGCGTCCTCCACGCCCTGTCGGACCCGGCCCGGGTGCAGCTGTTCGCCATCATCTCCGGCGCCAGCGAGGCGCGGACGTGCACGGCGATCGTCGGCCTCGCCGAACAATCGATGCCGAAGTCGACGCTGTCGCAGCATTTCAAGGTGCTGCGCGACGCCGGCCTGGTCCGCAGCGAGCGGCGCGGGGTCGAGATGCTCAACACGTCGCGCTGCCCAGAAATCGAGGCCCGCTTCCCCGGCCTCCTTCCGTCGATCCTCTCCGCTTTCCGCTCGCAGGCCAGCCGTCAACGCCGCACGCGGCGCGCCAAGGCGTAGCGCTGCGACGTCTCCAGACGTCGCGGAGCGCGACCCCAGTCGGGATCGGTTAGCATTCTGCTACAGATGAGCTACACGATCGACGAGCGCAATCCCGAGCGGCAGCAGCTGCTCGCCGAAATACTCAATCCGGCGACCCGTGAGGTGCTGGCACGTGTGCCGCCGAGGCCGAACGCGGAGGTCCTCGACATCGGCTGCGGCCAGGGCAACACGACACGATGCCTGGCCGCGGTCCTGCAGCCGGCCGCCTGCGTCGGCCTCGACTACGATCCGGCCCTCGTCGACTACGCCGCCACCCGAGACGACAACCCCGCCGGCGTCTCGTTCCGGCAGGGCGACGCGACACAGCTGCCGTTCGCCGATGGCTCGTTCGACGTGGTGTTCTGCCGCTACCTGTTGATTCACATGGCAGACCCGATGGCAGTGGTGCGCGAGATGATGCGCGTCGTCAAGCCGGGCGGCTACGCCATCGCCTACGAAGCGGACTTCGTGGTCGAGGTCAGCGATCCGCCGTGCCCGGCCCTGGCGAGCATCAACAAGATCTGGCAGGGGCTGTTCCAGAATCCGTCCGGCGGCCGGCAGCTCGTACGCTACTTCCGCCACGCCGGCGCGACGCGCCTGCAGGCGGGCGCGGTGGTCCAGCTCGAACACGAGGCGACGACGATTCGACGCATCTACCGCCTCACCGCCGAGGCCACGGGACCGCTGGCGGTCACACGCGGCGTTCTCGCCGAGGCCGAAGCCCGAGAGATGGTCGACGGGCTGCGGGCGCTCGAAGCGGATCCGTCCGCTACCGTCGTCAAGTTTCCCGACATGTGGGTCATCGCGCAGCACTAGTGGCCGGCCCGCCTCTCTGAGTCTTTGGCCCTTCGCGGACGACGCTACGGCCGTGCCGACACGTTGTAGGCCCAAAGGACGCCGGCTTCGCGTAGATAGAGCCGGCCGTTGGCAACGACCGGATGCGCCCACGCCTTGGCGTTGCCGCGGTCGGGTGGGTCGAGCGGCGTGAACCGACCGCGCTCTTCGTATCCGGTGGGGCTGGCGGCGATGAGCGCCACCTCGCCGTTCTCGCCGTGCAGATAGAGCCGGCTGTCGGCGGCCGCGATCGACGCGGCGCCGATCCCGCGGTGCTGCCAGGCAACCGTGCCGGTGGCCCAGTCGATCGCCTGCACGCCCTGCCCGTTGCTGGCGTAGAGATGACCGCCGACGAGCACGGCGCCGCCCGGCCCGACACCGAGGCGCTTACCGAAGTAGACCGGGCTCGGCGACACCTGGCCGCCCTGCGTGGCCAGCCGCACCAGGCCGCCGCCAACCTGGTTGGTCGACGCGAACACCTCGGCGCCGCGCACGACCGGAGACGGGATGTTGGCGGCACTGCCCGTGGCGGGCTCGTCGTAGCGCCACAACAGACGTCCCGTCGCGGCGTCGATCCCGACGAGCCCCTTCTGGAGGAACTGCACGTACTGCTTCACGGCGCCGGTCGTCACGATGACGGCGGACGAGTAGGCCGCGCTTTCGCCGGCAGGGTTGCTGGTTCGCCACCGCTCCGCGCCCGACTGCCCGCGCAGCGCGACCAGAGCAGTGCCGCCCCCGGGTGAGACGATGACGGTGTCGCCATCGACCAGCGGCGATTCGGCATAGGCCCACTCGCCCGGCTTGCCGCCGAAATCGGCGCGCAACTGCTTGCGCCAGCGCTCGCGGCCCAATCCGGCATCGAGCGCGACGAGATCGCCGTCCGATCCGAGCGCATAGACCGTGCCGCCGACGACTGTCGGCGTCGAACGCGCGCCGGGATAGCTTGGCTGCTGGCCGGGATTGCCGACCGCTCCGAGCCGCGCCTCCCACACCACGCGGCCGTCGGCGATGGCGCGGGCCTGCACGAGCTCGTCGGCCGTGCCGCGGTTCACCTGCACGAACAGCCGATCGCCCGCAACGGCCGGCGTCGAATAGCCGGCGCCGAGATCGGCGACGCGCCAGAGCAGCGGCGGCCCCGACGCCGGCCACGCCGCCAGCAGGCCCGTCTCGCTCGAGACGCCGGTGCGTTCGGGACCGCGCCACTGCGGCCAGTCAGCCGCGGACACGAGCACGCCGGACAGCGCAAGGCTTCCCAGGCTCACGAGGCACCGGGTCGTGATTCGCGTCGGCATATCTGCTATACGCCGCGGCGCGTGGATCGGCATTACAATCGCGCGCAACTTGCCCCGCGCCGACGCCAGCACCCGGTGGTCCGACGACGCGTTCCTCGACGCGCTGCGGCGCGCCGGCGATCCGGCGGCCGACGACGTGGTCGCCCGTCTCGCCGCGGATGGCGGGCTGGCCGCGGTCGGCGGTGTCTTCAAGCTGCTGCGCGCCAACGACACGCCGCTGCCGCCCGACGCGCCGGCGCCACTGAAGGACTTCATGGCGGCGTCGGCCGGTCTGCCGCCGCACCTCGAGCTGGCACGGCTGCCGCGGGGCGGCCAGGCCTTCCTGCGCAACGCCTTGCCGTCGGTCGTGGTGCTGCTCGCGTCGAGCCTGCCGCGCGGTTACGCGGCGCCGTGCCTGGGCGAGATCCTGTCGATCTCGCGCGACCTCGAGCGCCACCCCTTCAGCCGCCTGATGGGCGTGGTGCAGCTCCTCATCAACATCTCGGATGCCGACGCCTTCCAGCCGAACGGGCGGGCCGTGATCACCGCCCAGAAGCTGCGGCTGCTGCACGCCGGCGTGCGGGCCATCGCCGCGCGCCAGCGGCCGAACTACCAGGAGCGCTTCGGCGTGCCGGTCAACCACGAGGACATGCTGGCGACGATCATGGGGTTTTCCTACCTCCTGATCGACGGCGTCCGCCGCCTTGGTCTGGCGCTGTCGCCCGAGGAGGCCGACGATCTCTATTACCTGTGGCGCATCTTCGCGCTGCTGATGGGGATTCACCCGCCCGGGCGTCCGCACGACGACAGCCTGATCCCGCCGACGATCGCCGACGCCGCGGTGTTCTACGCCGCCTACGTGCGTCGCAACGACACCAGCGCGGAGCGCAACCCCTACGGCGTGCTGCTGACACAGGACAACCTGTCCATGATGACCCGGATGATCCCGCGGCCGCTGCGGCTGATCGGCCTGGGCTGGGCGCCGCTGATCGCGATGTGCGAGCTGATGACGCCCGAGGAACTGGCGCGGGTCGGCGTCAGGCCGCTCCCAGGGCACGCGTTGATCAAGGCCGGCCTCGGCCTGATCCTGCGCTTCGGCCGCGACGTCGGCGAGCACACCTCGTTCGCCGCGCGGCTGTCGCGGCTCCTCCTCCAGGGCATGGTCGACGTCGACCGCCGCGGTGAGGTGCCGGTCTCGATCCCGGTGTCG
>JANOIR010000133.1:0-7206 GCA_031407765.1 Vicinamibacteraceae bacterium | reverse complement strand
CATCGACGACATCCTGGTCGTCGACGAGAACCCGGAGGACCTCGCGGGCCCGTGGCTGACGTTCGCGCGGATGCGGACGCTGCGCACGCCGAAGTTCCTCAACTGGTATCGCCGGCTGCTGAAGAGATCCCGTTCTGGTCGGGCACGCGCGTCGGCGCGATGCGCTGGCACGCGGCGGACTCAGCCTGGGAGCTGCCCTGCACCGGCAACGCCGGCGGCCGCCTCCTCGCGCGCCGCGTGGTGCTGGCGACGGGCATCGACGGCTCGGGCGCGTGGGAAGTGCCGGCGATGATCCGCGACGCGCTGCCGGCCGCAAAGTACGCGCACACGCGGGCCGACATCTGATGTCGGGGGCGGCGCAGTCGTGATCCGGGGCATCAGCAGCCGGCGCGTGGTCCGGCCGGACGGCGTCTCGCCCGGCACCGTGCTGTTCGCCGGCGAGGTGATCGAGACGGTGGTGCCGGAGCGGCTGGCCATGCCCGACGTGCTCGACGTCGGCGATCTCGTGGTGTCGCCCGGTCTCGTCGATGCGCACGTCCACGTCAACGAGCCGGGCCGCACGGACTGGGAAGGCTTCGCGACGGCGACGCGGGCCGCCGCCGCCGGCGGCGTCACCACGATCGTCGACATGCCGCTCAATGCCTCGCCGGTCACGACCCGCCGCGCCGCGCTCGACGCCAAGATCGCGGCGAGCGCAGGCCAGCGCGCCGTCGACGTCGGCTTCTGGGCCGGCGTGGTGCCGGGCAACACCGCCGAGCTCGCCGATCTCGCCCGCGCCGGCGTCCTCGGCGGCAAGGCGTTCATGGTCCCCTCCGGCATCGACGAGTTCCCGTCTGTCGGCGAGCGCGAGCTGCGCGAAGCGATGCCGGTGCTGCGCGACCACGGGCTGCCGCTGCTGGCGCACGCCGAGCTCGATCTCGGCGCCCAGGCGGCGGGGGACGGGCCCGGCGACCCGCGATCCTACGCCGGCTATCTCGCGTCGCGGCCGCCGGCCTGGGAGCACGCCGCGATCGATCTGCTGATCGCCCTGTGCCGCGAGACGCGGTGCCCGGTGCACATCGTCCACCTCGCCTCGGCCGGTGCGATCGACGCGATCCGCCGTGCCCGCGACGAGGGCCTTCCGCTGACGGTCGAGACCTGCCCGCACTACCTGTGCCTCGACGCCGGCGCGATCGCGGACGGCGCGACGCACTTCAAATGCGCGCCCCCGATCCGCGGGACCGAGAACCGCGAGCGGCTGTGGGCGGCGCTGTTCGAGGGCGTGATCGACGCGATCGTCAGCGATCACAGCCCGTGCCCGCCGGCGATGAAGCTCGCGGAGCGAGGCGACTTCCTGGCCGCGTGGGGCGGCATCGCCTCGCTGCAGCACGGCCTGGCGGTGGTCTGGACGGACGCGGCGCGACGCGGCGCGCGCCTCGATCAGCTGTCGGCGTGGATGAGCGCGGCGCCGGCGCGCCTGGCCGGCCGGCATCGATCCAAGGGCCGGCTGTCGGCGGGCTTCGACGCCGACGTCGTGGTCTGGGATCCCGACGAGCCGTTCACCGTCACCGCCGACGCGCTCTACTACCGCCATCCGATCTCGCCGTACATCGGCGCCGCCCTGCGCGGGCGCGTGCACCGGACCTTTCTCCGCGGGCACGAGATCTACGACGGGCACGGACATCCGGCAGGGCCGATCGGGCGCGCCCTGCTCCATCGGGAGGCCGCGTGATCGATCCGAGCACCACTGCCGCTGCGTTCACCGGCCTCGTCGATCTCGCCGCCATCGGCCTCGGCGGCCGGGTGCTCGGTGCCAGCGACGACTTCTTCGCCAGCGCCAACAACCTGATCGAGCCCGGACGCGGCGTCTTCATCGACGGCAAGTTCACCGACCGCGGCAAGTGGATGGACGGCTGGGAGAGCCGCCGCAAGCGCGGCCCCGGCTTCGACTGGTGCGTGCTGGAGCTGGGCGCGCCGGGGACAGCGGTCGGCTTCGACGTCGACACCCACCACTTCGTCGGCAACAGCCCGGCCTTCGTCTCGATCGAGGGGGTCCACGCGCCGCACGGCACGCCGCTGACGGCACTGCTGGCACTCGAGTGGACCGAGCTGCTGCCGCAGATGCCGGTGCGCCCGGACGCGCAGAACCTGTTCGCCGCCGCGGCCGGCACGCCGGTGACCCACGTCCGCCTGAACATCTTTCCGGATGGCGGCGTGGCGCGCTTCCGCGTCTTCGGCCGCGTCGCGCCGGCCTGGGCGGCGCCCGTCCTCGATCGCGAGACGCACGCGCAGGTCATCGAGGGCAGCGTCGACCTCGCGGCGGCGACCAACGGCGCCATGGCGCTCGCCTGCTCGGACGCGTTCTTCGGGCCGATGAACAACCTACTGCTGCCCGGCCGGGCCGAGAACATGGGCGGCGGCTGGGAGACGCGCCGCAAGCGCGCCGCCGAACAACGCGCCCCGTACGACTGGATCCTGATCCGCCTCGCGGCCCGAGGCACCGTCAGCACCGTCGAAGTGGATACCAACCACTTCAAGGGCAACTACCCGGATCGCTGTTCGCTGCAGGGCGTCGATGCCGCCGGCGCCCGCATCACCGACCTGGTCGCGAGCGCCGCGTGGACGCCGCTGCTGCCCGAGGTCAAGCTCGCCGCCGACGACCGGCGCTTTTTCACGACCGAGATCGTGCCGCACGGCGCGATCTCCCACGTCCGCCTGCACATCTATCCGGATGGCGGCATCAGCCGGCTGCGGCTGTGGGGCACGCGGGCGCCCGAGCCGCACGCCGTGCTGAACGCGCTGTCGATCGACGACGCGCGCGCCGCGCTGCTCCGCTGCTGCGGCGCCACGCGTTGGGCGGGCTGGATGCTGACGCAGCGGCCGTTCGCCTCGACCGAGGCGCTGCTGAAGGCCGCGGCCGGCGTGTGGACGCAGATGGAGAAGGCCGACATGCTCGAGGCCTTCTCGCATCATCCGGCGATCGGCTCGGACATCGCCACGCTGCGCGCGCGTTTCGCTGCGACGGCGGCGTGGTCGTCGGCTGAACAGGCGGGCGTCGCCGGCGCCGACGAGGCCACCCTCGAGGCGCTGCGCGACGGCAACGTGCGCTACCGCGAGCGCTTCGGCTACGTCTTCCTCGTCTGCGCCACCGGCAAGAGCGCGGCCGAGATGCTGGCGCTGCTGCGCGCCCGGCTGCCCAACGACCCGGAAACCGAGCTGCACGTCGCCGCCGCAGAGCAGGCGAAGATCACGCGCCTGCGGCTGGAGAAGCTGACGGCATGAGCACCATCACTTCGCACGTGCTCGACACGGCGCTCGGACGCCCGGCGACGGGGCTGCGGGTGCGCCTCGAGGCGCTGGACGCCGATGGCCGCGCCCGCACGGTCGCCGAGCGCGTCACCAACGAGCAGGGGCGCATCACCGACTTCGCGCCGCACGGATCGCTCGGGGCACAGACCTATCGGCTCACCTTCGACACGGGCCCCTGGTTCGCCGCTGCCGGCCGGCCGGTGTTCTATCCGCACGTCGACGTGGTCTTCACGGTGGTGAACTCCGACGAGCACCACCACATCCCGCTCCTCCTCAGTCCGTTCGGCTATTCCACTTACCGAGGCACATGACCCTGCTCGACGAAGCGAAGACGCACCTCGACGCGCTCGGCGTCGCCAATCGCGCGTTCATGCAGATCTATCCGGGCGACCGTGCGGCGCGGCAGCCGGTCCACACCGTCTACGGCGGCGCGCAGCTGTTCAAGGCCGAGACGACGTCGAGACTCGGCGCGGTGGCTCGGGCGACGCTCGACGCCTACGGCGGCACGCCGGCCGAACTCGCACGCGGCGTCGGCTTCACCGCCGATGCCGACGGCTGGCTGGCCACGACGGTCCACGAGCGCGTGCGCCGCAAGCTCGAACGCGAGCCGGTCGAGGACTTCCGCCTCGATTTCGAGGATGGCTTCGGCGCGCGGCCCGACGCCGAAGAAGACGCCACGGCGATCACCGCAGCGCGCGAGGTGGCGCGCGGCATGCGCGAGAACGTGCTGCCGCCGTTCATCGGCATCCGCATCAAGTCGATGGGCGAGGAGTGGAAGGCGCGCAGCGCGCGGACGCTCGAGATCTTCCTCGACACGCTGCTCGGCGAGACCAGCGGCCGGCTGCCCGCCAACTTCGTGGTCACGCTACCCAAGGTCACGGTCGCCGAGCAGCCGCGGACGCTGGTCCGCCTGTTCGAGATCCTCGAGCGCCGGCACGGCCTCGCCGAGGGCACGCTGCGCATGGAAGTGATGATCGAGGTGACGCAGGCGATCATCGGCGCCGACGGCCGCTCGCCGCTGCCCGGCTTTCTCGCCGCCTGCGAAGGCCGTTGTATCGGCGCCCACTTCGGCACCTACGACTACACCGCGTCCTGCAACGTCACCGCGGCGTTCCAGGTGATGGATCACCCGTGGTGCGACCTGGCCAAGGGCAACATGCTCCTCGCCTACGCCGGAACGGGCATCTTCCTCTCCGACGGATCGACCAACGTGCTTCCGGTTGCGCCGCATACGGGCACGTCCCTCACCGACACGCAGCGCGAGGCGAACCGCACCGCCGTCCACCACGCCTGGCAGCTCTCGCACCGCCACATCCGGCACTCGCTCGAAGGCGGCTTCTATCAGGGTTGGGATTTGCACCCGGCGCAGATCCCGGTGCGCTTCGCCACCTGCTACGCGTTCTTTCTCGAAGGCTTCGCCCCGGCCGCGGATCGCCTGCGCAACTTCATCGAGAAGGCGGCCCAGGCGACGCTGGTCGGCGACGTGTTCGACGACGCCGCCACCGGCCAGGGCCTGCTGAACTACTTTCTGCGCGCGCTCAACTCCGGCGCCATCGACGTCGCCGACCTGGCCCGCACCGGGCTCACGCCCGAGGAAGTCGAGCTGCGCTCGTTCGCGAAGATCCTCGCGGCGCGCCGCGCCCGGCTCGCCGACGGCTGACGCGAACGACGAGGCGGAGCCCGCACGACCTCGGGCTCCGCATCATTCCGCCGCTCAGTTACGGCGATACACGTCCAACACCACTTTGCCCGGTCCATTGGCGCGGTCGAGCTCCACGGCGCCGACGTAGGTATAACCGGTGGGGGCCGGTGTGCCACGCGCCACCATCACCAGGGCTCCCGGGAACAGCCCTACGCCCTGCGGTCCAACGGGCCCCGTCGGTCCAATCGGCCCGACAGCCCCGGCGGGGCCAGCGACGCCCTGCGGACCCGGTTCACCCTGCAGGCCGGCGGCACCAGGCGCGCCCTGGATGCCCTGCGGTCCGGTCTCGCCGGGCACGCCCTGCGGCCCCTGAGGCCCAGGCTCGCCCTGGACGCCCGGGAGTCCCTGCGGGCCCTGCGGACCTTCCGGCCCCGGAGGTCCCTGAGGCCCCGGCACGGTGACCACCGGCGGCGGGCAGTTTCCGATCTGCACAGTATCGATCTGGCCTCGCAGCAGCCACGACATGCCCTGACCGACAATGTCGAGCCCGAACCACTGCTGCCACTGAGAGGGAATGGGCGGCACGCCGCTCAGTTCGGTCGATGACAACACCTGCTGCGTGGGGTCGTCGAGCTGCCAGGACATGTGCTCGATCAGAAAGCCCTCGGTCGGCAGGTTGTGATAACTCCGGAGAAGGAAGTTGTCGAGACCGTACTGATTGTTGACGAGCTCGACGAGGAACTGGGGCGACGGCGGCGTCGCGGTGTTGGTGCGGAACTGATGCGAGCCGGTCTGGACCGTCATGCCGTACGGCGCTCCGCTGTGCCAGTAGTCGGCGACCCAATCGAATTCGTTGCTGTCAGACGTGCCCAGGTTCACCGTGTAACACCCCGCGAAGGGCGTGCCTGGATTCAGGTCGGCAAAGGGACTGCGGTCGACGGTGGTCAGCGTGCGGTGAAGGCAAAGGTGACGTCTTGCGCAGCGGCGGGTCCGGCCGTGCAGAGCGCAAGCGTCAGCGCACACGACGTGCGGACGAGCGAAAACTTCATGGAATGTCCTCGAGACCTTGTGGAGGGGGGCGAGAGGGTATCGGCACGCGGCCGTCTCGTCTTGAAGGACGGCGGCGGCACGATCAGGGCCAACGGTGGCGAGGCGTCGGCGGCTCTGGCGGAGCGTCCCCTCACGCGTGTAGCCGGCCTTTTCGAGGACGCGCGCCGAGGCCACGTTCGTCACGAACGGCACCGCCCACAACCGTTGCAGCCCCGGATCGGCGGCGAAGGCGCGAGCGGTGAGCAGGCGGAGCGCCGCGGTGGCGATGCCGCGGCCCCAGAACGCGCGGCCGAGCCAGTAGCCGACTTCCGCCCCGATCCGCTCGACGTCCGTCCGCCGCGTGTAGCCGATCCCTCCGGCGAGCGTGCCGTCGACCTCGATGGCGAAGAAAGTCTGCGGCTCCATCCGGTCGGTCAGGTCGATGAACGCCAGCGCGTCGCCGATCCCGTACGGGTGCGGGAACACGTCGCGCAGGGCCAGCCAAATCTCCCTTCCCGATCTGTCAGGGGATCTTCGACAACAGGTAGACGACCATCACGACGGGGATCAGCGCAAGAATCCCGACCAGGCCAATCAGCGCCACGCCGGCTACGACGAACCAGGCATCGGCGCGCCTGGGTGGCGTGCCCGGCACGGCGTGCCGCTCCAGGAGGTCGAGGTTGCGCAGGTTGGCTTTCCAGCCGACGTCGACCAGGTCGCCGGCGATCGGCACGAGGCCGAAGAGGGCATCGATACCCGCGTTCATGACCATTCGCGCCAGGACGACGGGCGGTACGCGCATCCGCACGCCGGTGACGAGCAGCGCGACGGTGAAGGCCGGGGTCGTCAGCTCACCGAAGCCGGGCACCAGGCCGAGGATGGCGTCGAGCCCGAAGCGCACCGGAAGGCCCGGGACCTTGAAGGCGCTGTCGAGCAGCACGGCCCAACGTCGCAGGTGCGCGTGGCTCCAGGGGTCAGGCATGACTCCAGTGTGGATCGAGGGCGTCGAAGTCGAAGGAGTGACCAGCTCAACAGCCTGGTGCCGCCGCGGCGCGGATTTGCAAGAATGGGAGCTTGCCTCGAACGCTCCTGAATCGGGCGACCGCGGTGCTGCTGGCCGCGACGCTGGCCGGCGCCGCCTTCACGGCCGCCGGACAGTCGCTCGCCGATCCCGAACGCGCCCGCCTCGCCGCGGCGCAGCGTGAGGCCGTCACCCTGATCGGCCGGGCCGCCCGTCCCGAGACGGC
>JANOIR010000132.1:0-1549 GCA_031407765.1 Vicinamibacteraceae bacterium | reverse complement strand
AGATCTTTCTGGTCGACGTAGCGCAAACCCCTGGCCTCGAGCCGCTCGCGCATTTTGTAGATGTCCAGACCGAGCTCGCCTTTGGCGAGACGCCGGCGTTTCTCCTCTTCGGCAGCTTCCCGCTGTTGCGCTCGTTCCAAGGTGTCGCGCGCCTGCTCGCGCCCCACCACCACCACGCCGTCGTCGTCGGCGACCACCACGTCTCCGGGGCGAACCAGGGCATTCGCGCACACGATTGGCCGGTTCACGTTGCCCACAGTCTCCTTGACAGTGCCTTGCGCGAAGATGGTCCGGGACCAGACCGGGAAGGGCATCCTGGTCAGCGCGGCGACGTCGCGCACGCCCGCGTCGATTACGAGGCCCTTGACCCCGCGCGCCTTCAAGGAAGTGGCGAGGAGGTCGCCGAAGTAGCCATCTTCGCAGGGGCTCGACGGAGCGGCCACGAGCACATCGCCGGGTTGGCACTGCTCGACCGCCACGTGCAGCATCCAATTGTCGCCGGGCGACAACTCGCAGGTCACGGCCGGGCCGCACACGTGAGCGGGCCGAAAGATGGGGCGCATGTAGGCCGCAAGCAGGCCTTTCCGGTCTTGCGCCTCGTGAAGCGTGGCCACCCCGAAGCGGCCCAGCCCAAGGACGAGATCGGGCGCCGTGCGCGCGATGTTGGTCACGACTAGAGCCACCGCCAATCCCTCGTTCTAGGAACGACCGCGACCTGCGGTCACCGCCCGGTGACGACGGCATTGCGCCAGGGCGAGTCCGCTCTGAGCCTAGGGCGGGCAGGACGATATTGTCAACATGATTGTTGACAATATCGTTGACGATCGGATACTAATATCCTGGTCGCAGCATTGCTGCCAATGGGGATGAGCCGAAACGGCACGCTGTGCAACGATAAAACAAGGCAATGACATCGATATCCCAACTGACCGACTCCCTGCGACGGGACATCCTCGCCGGCCAGCTCGGGCCAGGCGAGCGGCTCGTCGAGCTCGACCTGGCGCAGCGCTATGGTGGCGGGCGGGCGAGCGTGAGATCCGCGCTGGTCGGCCTCGAGAAGGAGGGCCTCGTCGATCGCCGGGCGAACCGAGGTGCGACGGTCCGGCGCACCTCGTTGGCCGAGGCGATCCAGCTGACGGAGGCACGGGCGGTGCTCGAGGTCCTGGTCGCTCGGCACGCGGCACGACACATCGATGACGGCGAGCGGTCCGAATTGAGATCGATCGTCGAGAGCATGGGGCGAGCCGTGGCCCAGGGCCAGCACGTGGAGTATTCCGAGCTGAACGGGCGGCTGCACCAGCGCTTGCGCGAGATCAGCCGACACACGGTGGCGAGCGGCCTGATCGGGAACCTTCGCGATCGTGCGGCGCATCTGCAGTTTCGTCTGGCTCTGCAACCCGGCCGTCCAGCCCAGTCCCTGCGCGAGCACGAAGCCATCGTCGAGGCCGTGGTGAGCGGCGACGAAGACGCCGCAGGAGCGTCCATGGAACGGCACATCGCCTCCGTGCTGCACGTGCTGCGACACTGGGACGACCTGCGGGTGACGGTC
>JANOIR010000131.1:0-1885 GCA_031407765.1 Vicinamibacteraceae bacterium | reverse complement strand
AAGAGACTAGCGCTTCGGCGTCGGGGCGGGCGGAGCGATGCGAGCGAGGCCGCCCATGTAGGGACGCAGCACCTCGGGGACGACGACCGACCCGTCGGCCTGCTGGTAGTTCTCGAGCACCGCGATCAGCGTGCGGCCGACTGCGAGGCCGGAGCCGTTCAGCGTGTGCGCGTAGACGGCCTTCTTCGCGCCGTCGAGGCGGACGCGGATCTCGGCGCGTCGCGCCTGGAAGGCTTCGCAGTTGCTGCACGATGAGATCTCGCGATACGTCTGCTGGCTGGGCAGCCACACCTCGATGTCGTAGGTCTTGGCCGACGCGAAGCCCATGTCACCGGTGCAGAGCAGCACCGTGCGGTAGGCCAGGCCGAGCAGCTGCAGGATCCGCTCGGCGTTGGCGGTCAGCGATTCGAGCTCGTCGAACGACTGCTCGGGCCGCGTGAACTTGACGAGCTCCACCTTGTCGAACTGGTGCTGGCGGATCAGGCCGCGCACATCGGCCCCGTAGGATCCGGCTTCGCTGCGGAAGCACGGTGTGTAGGCGGTGTACTTCAGCGGCAGCGCGGCGCCGTCGAGCGTCTCTTCGCGGTGCAGGTTGGTCAGCGGCACTTCCGCGGTCGGAATCAGGAACAGATCCCAGTCGCCGGCAATCTTGAAGAGGTCCTGCTCGAACTTCGGCAGATTGCCGGTGCCGGTGAGGGCGGTGCTCGAGACGAGGAACGGCGGCTCGACCTCGGTGTAGCCGTGCTCGCCGGTGTGCAGATCGAGCATGAACTGAATCAGCGCCCGCGCCATCCGCGCGCCGGGGCCGAGCAGCACGGCGAAGCGCGCGCCCGACATGCGCGCCGCGCGCTCGAAGTCGATGATGCCGAGCGCCGCGCCGAGATCCCAGTGCGGCTTGGGTGCGAAGGCCATCGCCGGCGGCGTGCCGTGCGTGCGCACGACGACGTTGTCCTCGGCCGACGTCCCCACCGGCACGCTCTCGTGCGGCAGGTTCGGCACGCGCAAGAGGATGTCCCGGCGCTGCGTCTCGATCGCATCCAGCTCGGCGTCGAGGCCCTTGATTTCGTCGCCCTTGGCGCGATTGGCGTCGAGGAGCGCGGTGGCGTCCTCGCCGGCGCGCTTGGCCTTGGCGATCGCCTCCCCCGCCTGGTTGCGCTCGAACTTGAGGGTCTCGACCCGCGGCAGGATGCGGCGGCGCGCCTGATCCAGCTCCGCCAGCGCGGCCAGGGAGGCCTCCAGGCCTGGCCCCCGGGTGAGGAGCCTGTGCCGGGTGGCCTCGAAGTCGTCGCGGAAAAGGGCGGGGTCGAGCATGCTGCATTCTAGTGGACTGGCCCCGGCCTCACCGCTTGGCAAGGCTGCCCTACTCCACTACCCTTGTCCGGTGAACGCCACCGTCCGTAAGGCCGTCTTCCCCGCCGCCGGCCTCGGCACCCGCTTCCTGCCGGCGACCAAGGCGCAGCCGAAAGAGATGCTGCCCCTCGTCGACAAGCCGACGATTCAATACGGCGTCGAAGAGGCGCTGGCCTCCGGCGTCGACAACGTCATCCTCGTCACCGGCCGCGGCAAGAACGCGATCGAAGACCACTTCGACGTCAACATGGAGCTGGAGGCGTTCCTCGAGAGGAAGGGGAAGCTCGATCAGCTCGAGGCCGTCCGCAGCGTCTCCAACCTGATCAACTTCGCCTACGTCCGCCAGGGCGAGCCGCTGGGCCTTGGCCACGCCGTGCTCGTCACCCGAGCCCTGGTCGGTGACGAGCCGTTCGCGGTGATCCTGGGCGACGACGTCATCGACGCCGACCCGCCGGCGCTCAAGCAGATGATGAACGTGTTCGACCTGGTGCAGGGGCCGGTCCTGGCGGTCGAGCGGGTGCCGCGGAGCGAGATC
>JANOIR010000401.1:0-14685 GCA_031407765.1 Vicinamibacteraceae bacterium | reverse complement strand
CAGGTACCCGGCGACAAGGATGACTAGCAGTGCCATCGTGCTTGCAGACAGCAGCTTCAGATAAGGCGTCCGTGCTTTCATCACACACTCCTGGTCTCGATTTGGCATTTCGTGGCGCAGCCCTTGCTCTCATGAGGCGATTCACGAAGAACATTTCATCGGCCATCGAGTGCGCTGCCCCAGGGCCGCGCATCACCAGGCGGCGGCCCGCTTCAAGGCCACCCGGTTGATCGCGATGTAATGATGGGCTTAGATTCCTCCTGGACCCGCGGTGCCAACCTCTCCCGACCCTGTACGGCACCCAGAGCAGCGGCATGACCGACGTTCCGAGAGCCGCCGGAGTCCTGGCAGCTGATGCGAGCGCGTCCCACCAGTTCCGCCGCAACAGCCCGCGAACTACTTCGGCGGGCGAAGCACGTTTGCACTCGCAAGATCACCAGCATCGACTACCGCATAGTCACGTTCCCGAGCCTGGCCACGGATGCGAGCTCGGTGACTTCGCGTGCGAGCTACTCACCTGGGTCGCGACCGTCGCTTCGAGCATGAGCGAAATCGACCGTTTGCGACCCCAGCAACGCAAACGCGCGCCCTCCAATTGGACTACGGTGGACTACAGATCGGCGGGCTGGCGGCACGGCAGCGGCCCGGAACCGCTGATCCAGCCCGGGTTGATCGTGGCCACATCCGAGCAGGGCGGATGTTCCAAGGACCTCAGTCCGAGGCTCGTCGAGCAGCGCAACCTCAGGTCATGACGGCAGCGGCGGCGATTGACTGTATTCGGTCTAGACGACAGGTGATCGCCGTCGCGGCTCGTTGAGGCGATGATCGCGACTGCGACGAACCGTACTAGAACCGCTGGCGAGCACCAACGACCGAGATCGAGGCCCGTATCAGCGAGCGCATACCGCGCCGCTGGGCCCTTGAGCGTGACGGCCGGCGAGGCCCGAATCAGCGTGCGCTCGGAACGCGAATGGCTGCCAGCGCCGCCGTGGCTGCAAGCCGGATGGCCTCGTCTGGCGAGTCGAGCAGCCGGGTGACGGCCGGGATCGCCGTGGCCGCGGCGGGGCCCATGCCTTGCAGGGCGCGCAGCGCGTCGGGCTGGAAGAACGGGTCGGCGTGCTCGAGGGCATCGAGGATCTCGCGGATGACAGGAGCGCCTGCCTGGGCGTCGATGCGGACGATCGCGATGCCGAGCTCCTCGCGCTCCATTCCGCGATTGCGTTCCCACGTGCGAATCAGCGCCGGCAGCGCCGACCGTGCGTCGGGGCCGAGCGCGCCGAGGGCCCGGGCGGTGCTCGCCAGGCGCGATTCCCGATCGCGGTGGTCCTCACGATCGGCCGGGGCTCGCTCGAGCTCGGCGGACAGGGCGGAGAGATAGCGCAGTGCCTCCTGCCGATCGATCGTCGCGACAGCGGCCATCGCGCCGAAGCGGACCACCGCATCGGAGTCTCGCGCCGCGCGGTGGAGTGCCCCCAGCGTCGGACGCGCGTCGGCAGCGTAGTAGCCGAGTCCGTGCGTCGCCGCGGACCGGACCGACGCCGCAGGGTCACTGAGCGCGCGGAGCAGGCGGGGGAGGCCTGCCGGCGCCGCGACGCGGCTGTAGAGGACGATGAGCGCCTGTACCCTGAGGTCCGGGGACGCCGCGTCGGTGGCGCGCAGCAGCGCGTCCATGGCGTGCGGCGGAAAGACGTCGCTCTGCCCCAGCTGGACGACGGCGGCGAATCGTGCCTGCGGATCGGTGTCGTCGACGGCCCGCACCAGCGCGTCGGCGCCGGCGCGGCCCAGGCGTCCGAGCGTCATCCCGGCCAGCAGACGCGGCGCCATGCGGGTGATCTCCGCGTCGGATCGCAGCATCTCCTCGAGGACCGGCAGCGCCGTATCGAGCCGCGTCCGGTCGATCGACGCGAGCGCCGCGGCGGCGACGAAGCGGGTCGCGGGATCCCTATCGCCGAGCAAGGGGAGCAGGGCCGGCACGGCGGCCGCGGCCGACGGGCTCTTCGCGCCGTCGTAGATCGCCCAGAGTGCCTGCCGGCGCGCCTCGACGCCGCCGTTCAGTTCGCGAATGGCTGGTGCCACGTCGATCGTCGTGGGGTCGGTGTAGGTCGTGTAGACGTCGGTCGGCGGGATCTCGCCCCGGATGCGCCGGAGGGCGAGGTCGATGGCATCCCTCAGCCACCCGTCATCGGGGCGTGCGCGCTGGAGCGCGTCCGCGCTGGCCGCCGCCCTCGGCCCCATGTGGCCGAGGAGGTCGATGGCCTTCTTCGCCGCGCCTGTGTCGCGTTGACCGACGAGCGCGGCCAGCGTCGGCACGACGGTCTCGTCCAGCAGTGGCGTCAGCGTGGCCAGGCCGACGATCGCTTCTTCGCGCAGGCGATCGAACCCGTTGGGATCCGCGGCGACACTCTCCTGGATGGCCTGCGTCAGCACGCGGGCGAGCGCAGCGTCGGGCGGGCTCTCGATCCGCAGCAGCGCGAGGGCGGTGCGGGTGCGCGTCCAGCGATGCGGTGACGCCAGCAGTGCACGCAGGTCCGAGGCGGCTCCGCGGGCCTGGACGCCGAAGCTGGCCAGCGTCTCGACAGAGGCGGAGGCGACGTCCCGATCGGTGTCGCGGAGGAGACCCGCGAGCACCGGCACCGTCGCGGCGATGCGATCGGCGGGCAGGCGCTCCAGCGCTTCGACGAACGAGGCGCGTTCGGCGCCCGGTCGAGCGATGACCCGGAGCAGGATCGCCTCGACGTCGGGCGGGATGCGCGCCATCGTGGTCAGCCCCTGGCGCGCCAGCTCATAGGCCTCGGGAGAGTCGCCGGCCAGAGCGGCGTCGATCCTGCGCAGGGCTCCAGCCCGATTGGTGGGGGCGTCGAGCTTGACCAGGGCGACGGCGGCCGCCGTTGCGACCTGCGGGTTTCGATCGGCGAGCGCTGCCGTCAGCAGCGGAAGCGCCGGGCGAGCAAGCGCCCCGGCGTCGCCGAACGACAGGAAGGTGAACACGCGCGCCTCATCCCACTCCGCCTCCGGCATCCCGGCCGGGCGGCCCTTCTGGATCACCGCGATCGTCTCGCCGAGGAGCTGAGACTCGTATCGCGTCTGGGCGCGCGCCGGCCACGCGATCAGGCAGAAGGTGAGGACGGCGAGCCAGGTGCGCGGAGTCATGCCAGTCCGTCAATCGGCCCACGCCGAGGACGGCTGCAGGCTCGGCGCAGTGGAGGGCCACGCGCCGAGCTGCGGCGTCAACCGCCGGCGAGAATCCCGGTAGTCCAGACGTAGTCCAATACGACCCAAACACCAGGCAAAACGGGGGAGCTGGACCGACCAAAGACCAGCACGAGACAGCACGATGCCCGACCCCGTTGAATCTGCAAAACCTCCATCCCCGGTTCAAAATCCGGGCGGCGCCTCCAAAATCCTTAGGAAATTCACGCGTTCGGTTGTCTGCGGCCGCGTCGCGCGATTTCCTATTGCTCCGAAGAGCCCTCGAAGTCGCTCCTTAGTTCGAAGAGCGGCCGCTGTAACTCGCTGCAATGCGACGAGTTGTGGGCTCGCGATCTTGAAAGGGAGGACGTCCAGAGAACCTCCATCGGCGAGCAAGGACGGCTCGCGCTGCCGACGTGTGGGACAAAACAATTCAGGCAATTCTCGACGCGGCTGTTGTGTGGATCGCGGCCCGATAACGGCCGACGGGGCAGTATCTGGAGCCCCTGCTGACGCCTGAACGCAATCGGGCTAGAGGAATTCCCGGCGCCTATCTGACGCTCGCTAGCCGTTCGAACCGGACGTTCATTGCGCCGTGCGCCCGGATCACGAATCCTGCCGGCGCGCCACCAACGTCGCGGGCGAACCGAATCGCGCCGACGAGTGGACCCGCGAAGAGGTTGGGTGCGATCGGCTGCAACGGAATCACCCGGCGCCCCGGAACCTGCACGGCGAGCGCGCCGTCGCGGACCGACAGCGTGTAGACGACGTCGAGCTCGTTGCTGGCGTACCGACCCACGTAGGCGGTCAGCGCCGGAGCCGTCACGGCGAACGGCGTCACTCGATCGAGCAGTTCCGGCGTCGGCCGCTCGCCGAGGACGCGCAAGGCGTGCCGTGCCGCATCGCCGGAGAACTCCAGGACGATGGTCGTGTCGGGAATGGCGAAGCGGTCGCCACCAAGCGGCGTCAGCGGCCAGCCATCGTCGCCCTCTCCGGCGCCCGAGCTGCCGCGCAGTACTCCGTCGCGAAGGAAGATCCGCAGCAGCGCGTCCTCGCGCCTTTCACGGTACAGGCCCACGTGGGAGGCGAGCGGCGCCGCCGGCGGCGCCGACCCCACCGGCGCGGCTGCGGCCGGCGCGGCCCTCGTCGCCAAGCCGAGGTACGCGTCGGCGGAACCGCGCGCGAGCGCCGTCGCGTCGATGCCGTCGCGGTTGCACAGCACCGCGACCGCCAGGTCGTCGTCAGGGTAACGGACGACGTAGGCGCTGATGCCCTGGTCGCCGCCGCCGTGCCCGATTGTCCGGCGACCGCCGGCCGTCTCGATCTGCAGCCCCATGCCGAAGCGCGTCGGGGTACCGTCCATCAGCCGGACCGGAGTCTCCATCGCGGCCACGATCGACGCGTCGCCGACGCGAGGCGCGACGAAGTTGCGCTCCCAGATCAGTAGGTCGTGGACGGTGGTCACGAGGCCCGCGTTGCCGACGAGGTCGCCCTGCAGCCGCGCCAGCCGCAGTCCCGACCCGCCTGCCGTATAGCCGATCGCGAGGCGCTGCACCGGCTCCATGGGATCGTCGTGCAGGTGGGTGTCCGACATCCCGAGCGGCCGGAAGATGCGCGTCTGCATGAACGCGCGCAGCGACAGCCCGCTCAGTCTGTGCACGATGTCGCCGAGCAACAGGTAGGCGCCGTTGTTGTACTCGGAGTACTGCCCGGGCGGGAAGACCGTGCCGCGCTGACGCGCCAGCAGCGCGAGCAGTCGATCTGTCACGGAGCCATCGCTAGGCGACGTCAGCTCGGTGAGCAGGAACACGTCACGCAGGCCGCTCGTGTGCGTCAGTAGCTGGCGGATAGTGACCCGCTCAGGCAGGCCCCAGGATGGCACGTAGCGTCGGACGTCCTCGTCGAGCGAGAGCGTCCCGTCGCGCGCCAGCAGCAGCACGCTCATCGCCGTGAACTGCTTGGTGATCGACGCGCCGTGGAAGCGTGAGCGCGGCGTTATCGGCACCTCGTGCTCGAGACTGGCCATGCCGTACGCGCGCCCGAGGATCGTGGCCCCACCGCGGCTGGCCGCGATGCTGCAGCCCGGCGAGTCGGGCCGGTTCCATTCAGCGAACAGCCGCTCGACCGCCGGACCAGGCTCCTGGGCCCGCGGGCCCGGAACGAGGCCGGCCGCTGCAGTCGCGACGGCTGCCAACGCGCCGACGAGTCGGCCGAGATTGGGCCTCATCGCGCGGCAGTATATCCGCCGGCATGGCGCCCCAAGACGGGCCTTGATCGACACCCCAAAGCCAGCGACCTGCCGCCGTTCCGACCAAGACGTTGACCGCGATCACCCAGGCGAAACTAACGCGGAGAAGAGTGCGGGGATGGAGTCGAATTTCGACCCCGGGGCCACGAGGCCGCTTGGCCCTTGCGTCAGCGGCGCGAGGCGAACTCGGCGTAGCACAGCGCGGCGAACGCGCATGCCAGCCCCGCCGCGAGGTACGACATCGTGATCGCCGTGCCGGCCTGATTGAGGGCAGCGGTTCCGGTGAGCATGACGATCCCGGTGCCGATGATCCCGCCGATGCCGAGCAGCATCAGGTCTCAGGCGGACAGGCCGCGCCGAAGCGCGCGTTCTCCACCCTCGACGTCGGTGATCAGCTGTTCGATTGATTTGGTTTTGAAGAGATGCGAATTCATTCCGCGGGTCTTACGGCGGCGTGGCGCGGATGGATTGGAGGCTGAGCGAGCGGGCCACTTCAGTGGCGATCTCGTCCTGGATGGCGACGAGATCGGCAGACGAACGGTCGTAGGTTTCGGACCAGACCACGAATCCGGTCTCCGCTCGAACGAGCCGCGCCGCGACCCGCAGGGCCTTGCCCGACTGGCGGACGCTTCCGTCGAGCACGTACGTCGTCCCAAGGGCGGCGGCGACGTCGCGAATGGCCGCGCCTTTGCCCTTGAACGAGAGCGACGTTCGGGCGGGCGGCACGCGAATGCCTGGGATCCTGCTTAGTTTGTCGACCAGCTCCTCCGTCATGCCGTCGACGAAGATCTCGTGCGTCATGGCATCGGTCAGGTCGAGAAACGGCATCACGGCGATCGCGATCGGCGATCCGGCAGTCCGCGCAACGGCTTCGCTGTGCTTCGATCCGTCACGCGCGATCCAGACGCTCAGCAGGAGCGCCGCGACCAGCGCAACGGCGAGGCTGGCGAGGAGATAGATCGGGTAACGGGATCGGGATGGCGGGGCCTCGAGGCGGACGGTTGAATCGTCCCACGGCTCGACGGACGCCACCAGCTGGTACCCGAGACGCGGCACGGTCGCAATGTAGGTGGGCTGTTTCGGGTCGTCTCCGAGGAGCCGGCGCAGCGAGGCGACGGCCTGGTAGACGGAGTCCGGTGCCACGGTCACGCCCGACCAGACCCGATCGAGCAATTCGTCGATGCTGACGATCTCGCCGGCGCGTTCCGCGAGGCACACCAGCAGGCGCATCGTTCGCGCCTCGAGCCGCACGGTCTCGTCGCCGCGCGAGATCTGCCCCGAGGCGGGGCGCACACACCAGTCGCCGACGCGCAGCGCGCGCTCGCCTTGTCGTGTCACGAAAGATCCGCGCGTCACTATATCAATTCAGGCCGATTCAGGCCGTTTCAGGCCGGCTTCGGGACTTTTCAGCGCGCCGCCACGCACTGTGGACCGCATGCCCGACTTCATCGACTGCCCCACGCCTCGGCCGACGATCGCGAGGCTGTTCGCCCTGTTCTTCTCGGCGCCGCTGCAGCGACGACACCGTTCGCGACCGCGGCCCAACGGTCATGGGTGGCGGCGTGGATCGCTGCACCCGACTGCGCCGGCCCGTCATTCGAGCGACAGTGGGCTCGCTGGAGGTCTCGGATGCGCATCGTCTTCACGCTGATCCTCGTGCTGTCCGCCGCGGCGGCCCGGCCGGCCGCGCAGTCGGGCAGTGCCCGGCCGAACATCGTCCTGATCATGACCGACGATGCCGGCTACGCCGACTTCGGCGTCTACGGCGCGCCGGACATCAGGACACCGCACATCGACAGCCTCGCCCGCGACGGCGTCAAGCTGACGGACTTCTACGCCAACGGCGCGACCTGCTCACCGACCCGCGCCGGCCTGATCACCGGCCGCTACCAGCAGCGGGTTTCGATCGAGGGGCCGCTTGGTTTCGGGGGGCCGGCAGACGCGGAGCGGGGGCTGCGCGTGACCGGACGGTCGTTGCCGCAGCTGCTGAAGAACGCCGGCTATGCGACCGAGCTGGTCGGCAAGTGGCACCTCGGCTGGAAGCCGGAGTACGGCCCGCGCGCCCACGGCTTCGACAGGTTCTTCGGCTTCAAGAGCGGCTTCATCGACCACTATCGGCACACGCCCGGCCGCAACGCGCCGCTCGATGCCGATCTGTTCGAGGACGAGCAGCCCGTGCAGGTCGAGGGCTACATGACGGACCTGATCACCGATCGGGCGGTGCGGGCCATCGAGCAGGCTCGCGACCGGCCGTTCTTCCTCGACGTCGCCTACAACGCCCCGCACTGGCCCTACCAGCGGCCGGACCAGCCGTCGACGGCGCGGGATCGCGGCCGGCATCTCTCGCCGTTCGACCCCGACACCAGCACGCGCGCCGACTACGTCGCCATGGTCGAGCGGGTGGATGCCGGCGTCGGCCGCATTCTGGCGGCCCTCGACCGGCGCGGTCTGCGCCGCAACACGATCGTCGTCTTTACCAACGACAACGGAGGCGAGTGGCTCTCGCACGGTGGCCCCCTGTTCCACCGCAAGGGATCGGTCTGGGAAGGCGGCATCCGCGTGCCCGCGCTGATTCGGTGGCCCGAGCGCCTGCCAGCCGGACGCGTCTCGGGCCAGGTGGGCATCACGATGGACCTGACGGCGTCGCTGCTCGCCGCGGCGTTGGCGCCGATTCCCCCGGACGCGCGCCTCGACGGCATCGATCTCTTCCCGATTCTCGCCGGCACGGCCCCGGAGCGGCCACGCACCCTGTTCTGGCGGGTGGACCTCCTGCGGGCCCAGAGCGCCGTCCGCGACGGCCACTGGAAGCTGGTGATCGACCAGACGCGGCCGATGCTCTTCGATCTGTCGCGCGACATCGGCGAGCGCACCGACGTCATCGCGAGTCATGCGGACGTCGCGCGGCAGATGCGCGCCGCACTCGAGGCCTGGCAGGCGGATGTCGAGGCCGAGGCGAAGGCCGGTCAGCGATGACGATCCTGGCGAGAAGACAAGGGCGCAGTCGATAGCGTAGGGGCGGGCTATTGGCGTCGGTTCCAGACCGACGCGAGCGTCCACATGCGCGCCGCGGGCTGCGCGCCGCCCGAAGGCAGCAGCTCCAGCCGGTTGAACGGTTCCGTGGGAAAGACGCGCTCGGTGATCACCGTCTCGCCGTCGTCGGCGAACACCTCGATCACCGACCGATCGAAGAGGACCCGGAGTGTGAGGCGGCCGTCGCGCCAGGCGAGCGGCCCGGCGTGGCGTCCGGGATACGCGCCATGGAAAGGCGTGCGGCGCGACCGGCGCCGATCGACGAACACCTCGAGCGGCTCGCGCGTCACGCCGACGGTCACTTCCTCGCCGGCGTCGTTCGCCAGACGGATCCCCGCCTCCGTCCACGCACCCGGCTTCACATCCAGCTGAATCTCGGCCGACCCGGGCAGGACGGTGGTGCCGGTGATCACCCTCGGCGCCGGCGCCGTGCGCAGGCGCTCGATCTCGGCCACCGGCGACTGCACCAGGCGCAGCCCGTCGCGGCCACGGCGTAGCGTCAGCGCACGAGGGATCGACTGCGCACCGCGCCACGTTACCGACGGCTCGTCGTTGGTATAGAGCCAGTTGCTCGTCCATCCCATCCAGATGCGACGTCCATCGGTGGCGGGAATGTCGGAGAACGAGAGGGAGGCGTAGAAGTCGGCGCCGTAGTCTGCCCACCGCGTCCGCTCGGCGGGCTCGTCGGCGACGAAGCGCGTCCCGTCGAACGTGCCGATGAAATACTGGCCGGCGGAGCCGCCGGCGATCCCGCCGGGATTGATGTCGACGTCGAGCACCCAGCGGGTCCGCCCCGGCTCGCCCTCGATCGGCAGCTGGAAGAGATCCGGGCACTCCCACACGCCGCCGGTGGCGCCGGCCGGGCCGAAGTCGCTCAACGGCGTCCATGCCTTGAGATCGGCCGACGCGAAGAGCCGCACCTTGTGCTGGTCCGGCAGCACCGCGACCATGATCCAGCGCCGCGTCGGCTCGTGCCAGAACGCCTTCGGATCGCGGAAGTCCTTCAGGCCTGGATCGAGGACCGGGTTCTTCGCGTACTTCGTCCAGGTCCGGCCGCGGTCATTGCTGTAGGCGAGGTTCTGCGTCTGCTTCCCGTGCCCGTGTCCCGTGTAGACGGCGACGAGGCACGAGCGGTCGGCCCCCGTTGCCGTGCAGAACCCGCTCGTGTTGTGCCAGTCGACGACGACGCTGCCCGAGAAGATCATCACCCCGTCGGCTTCGTGCAGGGCGACCGGCAGGTGCTGCCAGTGCAGCAGGTCGGGGCTGACGGCGTGGCCCCAGCTCATATGGCCCCACTGCTCGCCCAGCGGGTTGTGCTGGTAGAACAAGTGGTACTCGCCCTTGTAAAAGACGAGCCCGTTCGGGTCGTTCATGAAGTAGCGCGCTGGCGTGAAGTGGAACTGCGGCCTCAGTGGCTCGTCATAGGCCGGCGGCTGTACGGCCAGGAGCGTGAGCGCAGCGGTCGCCACCGCCAATGGGCACGTCAGGGGATGGGGCATGGGGCGGGTTCTTGGGGCGCAGCCGGCGACCGAACCTTCGGCACGGCCGTCTTGGACAGGGCCTAGTGTGCCATGAGCGGCCATCCAGATTGGGGCAGCTACTCACCAGTGGGGACGTCAGGGGGACCTGTCCCCGGTCATGCGAAGATGGGCGCCGCGAGGTGCGTATGCGACGCGTTGCCACCCGTCTGGTTCTCATCGCCGCGGCGGCGCTGCTCGTCCGTCCGGACGCCCTGATTCGCGCCCGGACCACGCCGGCGTGGCCGGGCGGCGCGCGGATGGCGCTCAGCCTCAGCTTCGATGACGGGCGCGTGAGCCAGGTGAATGAGGGCCTGCCAGTCTTCGCGCGACACGGCGCAAGGGTCACGCTCTTCGTCGTGCCGTCGGCCATCGAGCCTCATCTCGATGGCTGGAAGCGCGCCGTCGCCGCGGGGCATGAGATTGGCAACCACTCCCTCACCCATTCGTGTAGTGGCAACTTTGCGTTCTCGCGGCAGAAAGCGCTCGAGGAACACTCGATCCCGCGCATGCGCGAGGAGCTGATCGAGGCCAACCGCCGCATCGCGACGCTGCTGGGCGTCACGCCGCGGACCTTCGCGTATCCCTGCGGGCAGACCTTCGTCGGGCGCGGGCCAGGCACGCAGAGCTACGTGCCGGTCGTGGCCGACCTCTTTCTCGCCGGCCGGGGCTGGCGCGACGAGTCCTCCAACGATCCCGCGTTCGTCGATCTGGCGCAGACCCTGGGCGTCGAGATGGACGACCGCGACTTCGCCGAGATTCGTCCGCGGCTGGACGAGGCCCGTACTCGCGGCGCCTGGCTCGTGTTCGCCGGACACGACATCGGCGCCGGCGGTCGTCAGACGACGCGTATCGCGATGCTCGACGAGCTCCTTGCGTACGCGAAGGACCCGTCGAGCGGCATCTGGCTTGCCCCGGTCGGCGACGTCGCCGCGGAGATCGTGAAGCGTAAAGGCGCGCCGTAACTCCGGCTCCGCTGACATCGTCTGCGCCCTGCGCCCCTGCGCGCTCAGCGTCTCCAAGGATGCTCGCGGAAGTGGCGTTCAACAGGCGATGGACGCGTGCTGTCGGTTAGTTGCCGCAACTGGGCGGCCGGGCTGCATCACCGGCCGGCGTAGTAGTCCAAACGTAGTCCAACAAGGCCCGGTTCAAATCCGGGCGGCGCCTCCATTTTTTCCTAGGGAATGTCGTCGGCAGCACCGCCGTGGACGGGCGGCGCACGGCCAACCGTAGCCAAAACGTATCCGCAACCCGAGGAGGCCGCTTGACCACCGGCTGGGTGGAGCGCATGGCGGTGCGACGAGGGCACGGGCGCCGCAGGTGCGGCTGCGGTTACTGCTCTTTGCCGGCGGGGAGACGGATGTCGCTGACCGTGGAGACGTCGAACCGCTTGAAATCTGCGTAGGTGGTGGTCAGGCGCACGGCAAGACGGAGCGACTGCGGTCCGTTCTTCTTGCCGCTCTTGCGGTAGTACTCCGACACGACGCGCCGGGGCACCAGGATGTCGAGGGCGCTGTTCGCGTACTCGGAGTCGCTGCGGAGCACCACGTTCTGCTCTTTCAGGACCCCCAGCTCCTCCGCCGTGGAGCGGGCCCTGGCCAGTCTGCCGAACAGCTTGATCGCGTCCTGCTCCGGCTTGCCGGTCGGCCTTCCGTCGACGGTGAGCGGAATGCGATATTCGCTCAGGACGGCGGGGTCGAATCGGGACTGATACACGAGGAAGTTTGAGACGAGCGTGCGCTGCTTCTCCACCCGCCCTCGGTCGTCGAACACCTCGGTGACGCGCGTCTCCGTGGCGGTGACGTTCCGGAACGTCGCGACGTATGCCGCTCGTTGTCCCTCCGCCTGCTGCAGGACGGTGTCGAGTCCAGCGGGCGCCTGCGACTGCGCCGCCAGCACCGCCGCTGCGAGCAGGATGAGCGCGCCCGTGGCATGGAGCATGGCGCGCAACGTTAGACAATCCGCGCTGACATGACCAGGGCCTTCACCCAGCAATTGGACGACGTGGACTGTCTGACGACCGTCCGTCTGTCCGCCTACCGCACTTCGAAGTCCACCCACTGCGTCGCCGGGCGGGAGCGCCGCTCGCCCGTCGCGATCGCGGGCTCGAGGCTGACGAGCAGCGTGTAAGCCCCTGGCTTTTGATCGCGCGCCAGCGTCAGCCGGCCGCGGAAGGGGACGGGAGCCACCCCGGCGGCGCCCGCGGGCGCGCCGGCGATCGGCGCCGGCGGACTCGTGTAGACCGGCTTGCCGTCGCGCAGCACCGTCGCCGTGGTCGAGAAGCCCGCCGTGCGATCCGATCGGCCGTCGTAGACCGTGCAGGTGTACTCGACGACGCTGCCCGGCGCGAACGTCAGGACCATCGGCCGGTCCGCGGCCGCGGCGTTCGTCAGGATCACGCCCGACAGGGCGACGCTGCCCTTGCCGACCTTCGGGACCTCGACGAACCGGGCGCCGGTCCCGACGCGTTCGGAGCGGTCCTCACGGATGACGGCGCGGACCTGATAGCCGCCGGGGCGTTTCATCGGCAGGCGGACGCTGTAACGCAGGCCGTGCGCGCGTGCCCGGCCGTAGGCCTCGGGATCGAGGCGGACGGGGATCGGCTCGACGGACTGCGCGACGATCTCGCCGCTGTCGTCGAACGCCAGCGTCAGCAGCGTCAGGTCGGCCTCGCGGCGGCCGTCGGTGTCCGCCAGCACCAGGCCCGCGGGATCGAGGTCGACGACCGCGCGGACGTGCGCCCCCTCCGCGTCGTGGCCGAAGAGCGCCGTCAGGCGGACGTCGAGCGCGCCGGTCGAGAACGGGGACATGGCAGCCGCGACGAGCGGATCGCCGGGCCGCGGGAGCGGACCGTCGTCGGGGTTGGCCGGGCCGAAGCGGCCTCGCCGCGCCCGGATCTGCAGGCCGGGCCGCAGCGTCGTGATCTTGACGTCGGCAGGATCCATCCGCACGCCGGGCGCCAGCGCGGTGTCGAAGCCGATCAGGTAGTAGCCGCGCGCGTCGTCCACGATCCGGGCGATGCCGCGGCTGATGTCGTTCTGGCTGACGACCGCGAAGCCGCCGGTCTGTTCCGCGAGCCACCGCAGCGAATCCTGACGGTCGACGATCCTCCATCGCAGCATCCAGTCGCTTTCGGCCGCCGCGAGGGTCTGTTCCATTGGCTGGCCGCCGCTGACCGGGGCCGCCTGCAGCGGCTCGTTGGTGTAGTTCGGCGTCCGTCGCTGGGCGATGTCGCTGCCCTCGCTGCGGGTCGTGGTCACGATGCCGGCCGGGTCGATCGCATAGAGCACGACGCCGGCGCGGTTGGCGCGGTCGATCACCTGTCGCAGGGCCCTCGCGATATTGCTGCGCGGGTTGCGTATGCTCATGCCCTCCGACACGAACACCACCGTCTTGCGGCCGGGCAGCGACTCGACGCCGCGCAGCGCGTAGTTCAGCGCGCCGATCGATCCCTGGACCAGGAGATCGGCGGCCAGCTGCTCGTCCAGGTCGTCATCGTCGCCGAGGGGCATCCGGCGCGCCTCGACTCCGGGCGCGAACCTGGCGAGCCGCCCCACCCACTGCACCCGCTCGATGGCTGCGGCGAGCAGCCGCCGATCGGTGGTGAACTGCTGCAGTGTGCCGGCGCCGCCGGAGGTCCGCAGGATCGCCACCAGGTCGCCCGGCGCCACGTCCCGCTCGACGAACCGCGTGAGCATCTTGCGCGTGTCGACCGTGGACCGGAAGGACAGGCTCAAATCGTCGACGACGACCGCCAGCACGCGGCTCGTCGCATCGCGCGCGGGCAGGCTCGATCGCCCCGCCTCCGGCGCCGGCGCCGGTTCGGGTGCGGGTGTGACTGCCGTGCCGTCAGCTCGCAGGCCGCCAGTTGTCGGTGTGGAGGTGCCCGCCGGCCCCGTCGTGCGGACGTAGACCACCTGCCGGACCGTCTGCCGGCGTCCGCGTTCGACGACCTCGAAGTCGGCGGGGGTGAGGTCGGTAACGTGGCGGCCCTTGTCGTCGGTGACCACCGCGTCGACGGTCGCCAGGCGCACGCCGGCGCGGAAGGTGGGCTGCTCTCCAGCCGCGGTGGGCGTGGCGGGAGCCTGACCCTGGGCGTGGAAAAGCGTCCCCGGCGCGAGCACGGAGAGGCCCGCCAGCAGAGCGCCGGCCATGCTGGACCGCGACCAGCGGGCGGTCATGACCGCACCTCGAGGTCAACCCACTGCGAGGCCCCGCCGGTCTGCTGGGCCAGGGATACGAGCGATTCCAGCGTGTTGAGCAGATCCCCCATCCGGCAGCGCCTTTCGATTGGGCGCCTTGGTCGGCGCGCTTCCATTGTGATCGACGACAGCACAGCTGCCAAGGAGTCGTCGGGCTTCGATCTCGCCTGGACCAAACACGGTCCGGGGGAACGGGATCCCTCGACGTCTTCGTAAGTTCGCTCGGGTGAGGTCGCGTTCAACTGGACCTGTGAGTGTGTCGCGCGTGGACCTGCCGGCGAGCCTGGAGCTCGAGCTAGAGCCAAGAGGCCACCGGAAGAGAACTCTGTCGGCGAGCCGAGGAGACGGCCAAGGCGCAGGACGCCCGGTTCACCGGCGCCGTAGTCCAGACGTAGCCCAATACGACCCAAACATCAGGGCTAGGCAAGGTCCGAAGCATCGTGCAGCCCGAACGGGGGCCTATATGTCGTGTTCAACGATCCCGATCGCATCGCCAAGC
>JANOIR010000072.1:0-11129 GCA_031407765.1 Vicinamibacteraceae bacterium | reverse complement strand
TCGACGCCGCGCTCACCCAGTTCGCCTCGCTCGAGACCCTGTCGCCCGGCCACGCCGCGCTCCTTTCGCTGCGCAGTGGCATCGAACGGCTGCGTGGCGCACAGCAGGGCGTCGCCGACCTCGCCAGGATCGAGCGCCTCGGCGTGAGGCTGTTCCTCTCGGGCAACTACAAGGAGTCGGCCGCCGAGCTCGAGCGCGCGGTGGGCTCTGGCGTGACGTCGCCGCGCATTTACCTCTTCCTCGCCAGCAGCCGCGCCGCCGAGGCGCTGCTCGCGCCGCAGAGCGAGCGGCCGTCGCTCATCGCCGCCGCCCGCAAGCACTACGCGCTCGCCAAGCCGGCCTCGGGCGCGCTATCGGCCGATCAGCGCTTCATCTCGCGGAGCATCCTGCAGCTGCTGAACAACGGCGGCTAGTCCCACGGGTTCCGAGGAACGCGTGCGCTAAAAACACGAAAGGCCGGGAGGACGCCTCCCGGCCTTGTCGTCTCGATTCGCTGGACGATCGCTAGAAGCGCAGTACGGCTGAGACCGAGAACGTCTTCACCGTTTCCGAGCGATCGAAGCCGACGTCGAACTGCACCTTCTCGAATACGACGCCACCACCGCCGGTGTAGTGGATCTCGCTGTCGCCCTCGGGGTAGAGCAGCGTGTCGGGGCTGAACGCACCGGTGTAACGGATGCGGTGGTCGGGATCGTGCCAGACGCCGCCGCGAATCGCGATGGCGGAGAGGGGCGACGGCAGGTTGGTGAACAGGTACTCCCCGGCGGCGCGGATCTCGTTGCCGTCGTCGATGCCGTAGTCTTCCGGGTCGACGCCGACGAAGCCGGCCTTCATCTCGCTGGTCAGCTGCGAGTACTGGATGCGCCGGAAGTCGACGGTGACGTTGAGCGCATCGATCGGCTTGACCAGCACGCCCACGGCGATCACGTCGGGCACGCGGAACTGACTCGAGTCACCGTTGATCAGTGAGCCGTCCTCACGCTCGCGCCGGTAGTCGATGTCGAACTTCGGCCCCTGGCGATAGCTGGCGCCGATGCGGAACTTGTCGCTCGGGCTGATCGACGCGCCGATGTTGATGCCGACGCTGGTGTCCTCGCCGCTGATGAACTCGGTGGTCCCGACATTGGACGAGGCGAACGAGGGATCGCCGTAGAAGCCGCCCGGAGACGTCTGCGGGACGCCGTCCAGGTCGAAGCGCCGGTTGACCGAGTCGAGGTTGAAGTCGTAGAAGGACACCCCGACGCCGACCGACACCTGATCGGTGAGCCGAATCGCCGCCGAGCCGCCGAAGTTGGAAATCTGGAGGTCGAGGTTGCCGTTCACCGGCCGGATGCGGCTGCAGCGATCGGGTCGTGAGGCCGAACAGGCGACGCCGGTCGGCTGATCGAAGAACGGACCGCTGGTCTGGATGTTGGTCTCGAAGTTCGCCACCTCGGTCCGGTAGAACGCGAACGCGAAGCGCGACTTCGGCACCACCGCCGACACGAACGACAGGCTGTGGGTCGAGTCGTCGGACGTGCCGAAGGTGAGTCCGCTCGTCCGGTCGATGCCGATTTGCGTCGGCGTGCCGTTGAAGCGGCCGCCGAAGACGAACGGCGTCTTGAAATTGAAGCCGCGGAATTCGACCCCGACCTCCGGCCGCGTGATGTTGGTGAGGCCGCCCGGGTTGGTCCACGCACCGGTCGCGTCGTCGCCGGCACCGGTGAGCGCGCCGGCCATGGCCAGACTGCGCGCGCCGGGGTTCGAGAAGTTGAACTGGAGCGAGGCCATGATTTCGTAGTCGACCTGCGCCGATGCGGTCGCTACGCCGAACGTGGCGCCGAACAGCGCCACGACCCCGATTGCCTGTCCCAGGCTTCGTCCCCTCACCATCGTGCCTCCTAGCGGCCGCGGCTCCTACAGCCCCGGCGATCCGAACAAGTATACGGGCGGCCGACGCCCTGGGACGCCCATCGAACTAACGTCACCTGGGGGTGTGGCGAACAGGGACTAGCGGCCGACGATGCTGGTGACGGCCTGATCCACGTTGAAGCCCGGCAAGGTTCTGCGCACGTCGACCGGCTGGCCGGCAGGCACCGACAGGCGGTCCGCCAGCGGCTCGGAGAGGCCACCGTTCTCGAACGCCAGCGTGTAGTCGCCCGAGGGCAGGTCGAGCTGGCAGGGGGTCGTACAGCTCATGGAAGCGCCGCCGCCGGCCGGCGTGAGCGTCACCCGGCTCCACGGCTGAGTGTCGAAGCTGACGGTCGACAGTGTCGCGGCGGGCGGCTTGCCCGGCTCGGTCCCGCCGGGGTTGACCGGCCCTCCGTTGTTGGCGTTCGGATTGACAGGGGGATCGGGGTCCGGGCGGGTGAAATACCAGATCCCGACGACGATCACGAGGACCGCGGCGGCAATCCCGCCGAGCAGGCCCGGTGACAGCGGGCGGCCAGCCTTGGCGGCGGGAACGAGCGGCGGCGGCCGATCGGACGGCCGTGCCGGCTGTGCCGGCGCCGTGGCGTGGGCGATCTCGGCCTGTCGCTCGGCGATGAGCGCGCCGAGCTCGGGGCGCTGCGGATCGAGGCGTTGCGCTTCTTCGAGGAAGCCCAGCGCGTCGGCCGGCCGCTTCGCCTTGCGCGCCTTGGTGACGAGCGCGGTGACCTTCTGGTCGCGCTCGCGCGCGAGGCGCGCCGCCTCGGCCGCCTGCTGCTGCGCCGCCCGTTCCTGCGCCGCGCGGGCCTCGGCCTCGCCGATGCGGGCCAGGATCGCCGGCACGCCCGGCGCCTGACCGTCGATCGCGGCGGCGGCCTCGGCGCACTTGCGCGCCTTGCCGAAGTCGCCCGCCGCGAGCCGGCTCTCGGCCTCGGCCAGCTTCGCCGCCAGATCGCGGGCCCTCCGCTCGGCCGACTCGTGCGCGGTCTTGGCGTCGCGAATCTGGCGCGCCAGCTCCTGAATCGCGGCGTTGGCCGGATCGAGGCGGGTCGCTTCGGTGAGCGTGGCGAGCGCCTGCGGGTACTGGCCGGCGCTGGCCAGCTCGCGCGCCGTGTCGGCGAGCGCGGCGGCCCGGCCCGCCCGCGCGGCGCGCTGCGCGTCCTCGGCGCGGCGGGCATCTTCCTCGCGCTGGCGTTGCTCCTCCGCCTGCCGGCGCGCCGCTTCCTCGCGCTCGGCGCGCGCGGCGGCCTCGGCCTGGGCGCGACGCTCGACGAGCTCGGCGCGCAACGCCGCCAGCTCACGCGCGACGGCGTCGTGCGGCGGCGCGAATTGCTCCAGGCGCGCGATCGCGGCATCGTAGTGGCCGGCGTCGAACTCGCGCTGTGCGGTCGCGACCTCTGCGTGGGCCGCCCGCTCGTGCTGCTCGCGCGCGATCCGCGCGTCGTCTTCGGCCTTGCGGCGCCGTTCCGCATCCGCGGCCCGGCGCTGGCGCTCCGCCTCGGCGGCCTGCCGCTGGCCCTCCGCTTCGGCCGCCTGTCGCTGGCGCTCCGCCTCGGCCGCCTGCCGCCGGCGCTCCGCCTCGGCCGCCTGTCGCTGGCGCTCGTCATCCTCCTCGATCGCGCGCTGCGCCCGCCGGCGCAGATCGAGGGCCTGCGGCTCGTCGGGATGGACGCGCAAGGCGGCGTCGCAGCGCACGATGGCGGCGCGGAACTCGCCGGCGTTGAACTTGGCGATGGCCTCACCGATCAGCCCGGCCGCCTGGGCGCTGCGCCGCGCCGACGATTCGGCCTGCTGCCGCGCCAGATCGATCTCGGTCCGCAGGTTCTCGAGGACCCGCGCGTCGGCGCGGTCGCGGGCGGCCTGCTCGGCGTGGGCACGGGCCTCGTCGAGCGCACCGTGGACGATGGCGCGGCGCGCCGCTTCGACCTCGACACGGATGCGCTCCTGCCGCGCCCGCTCGCGCGCCGCCTGCTCGTCGATCGCGGCCTGGGCGCGCTGGCGGATGGCGCGCGCTTCGTCGAGGCCGGGTTGATAGATCTCGGCATCGGCACTGGCGCGGATGGCGCCGGTCCAGTCCTGCCGCTCGAGCGCGACGCGCGCCCGCTGCATCACGTCGGCGAGCGCGACCTGGTTGCGGGCGCGAGCCACCGCCTCGCGCATCATGCCGATGCCGGTGTGGCCGGGCCGCACCTCGATCGCCTTGGCGACGAGCCCGTCCGCGGCCTCGATGTCGCCGCGGGCGAGCAACGCCTGGGCCTCGGCGAGGTGCTGGTCGGCGTGCTGTTCGTCGAGCGCGGCCTGGGCCCGGCTGCGCAGCTCCTGCGGCCGCGGATCGTCCTCGTCGACGGCGCTGGCGCGATAGGTGTAGTCGATGGCCTCGTCGAAACGGCCCTCGTCGAACGCCTTCTGCGCCCCATCGAGGTGCTGCGCCAGTTGCTCGGCGCGCATGCGGGCGAGGCGGTCGGGAACCGACTTGCCGCCCGGCGGCTTCGGCGTCCCGGGCAACGGCGTCTGAGGCAGGTGCGGCGGGTCCGACTCGATCCGCGTGTGATCGCCCGTCTCTTCCCGCTCGAGGCGGCGGCGCACGCGCGTGAGGTCGCGGTGCATGGCCGGCAGGTCGGGATAGCGCCGGTCGGCGTCCTTCTCGAGCGCCTTGTTGATGATCTGCTCGACTTCGGGGTCGGCGTCCGGGATCACCTGGCGCAGCCGCGGCGCCGGCTGCTCGGCGATCTTGCCGAGCACGCCGTCGCCGAGCGTCCCCGGGAACGCTTGCCGGTAGGACAGCAGCTCGAACATCACGGCGCCGCACGAGAAGATGTCGGACCGGTGGTCGATCGGCAGGCCGCGGACCTGCTCGGGCGACATGTAGTTGAAGCTGCCGATGAGGGCGCCGGCGTTGGTGATGCCTGAGTCGGCGAGCTTGGCGATGCCGAAGTCGAGGATCTTGAGGCGGCCGCGCCGCTTCTCGACCATCAGGTTGGCCGGTTTGATGTCGCGGTGAACGATGTTGAAGCTGTGCGCGTAGGCCAGCCCGTCGCAGAGCTCTTCGAGCAGGCGGAGCTTACGCACCATGGAGGCCGGTTCCTTGCGGCGGATCCACATCGACAGCGTCTCGCCGTCGATGTACTCCATGGCGATGAACGGCTCGCCGTCCTGTTCGCCGACGTCGAAGATGCGGACGATGTTCTCGTGCTCGAGCACGCCGGCGGCGTTGGCTTCCTGCATGAAGCGGCGCCGGATCTCGTCGCTGTCGATGCCTTCCTTGAGCAGCTTGATGGCGACCGTGCGGCCGCCGATCTTCGGATCGCGGGCCCGCAGGAGCGTGCCCATCCCACCCGATCCGATCGAGCCGATGATCTCGTAACGACCGATCGTGTGGGGAACAGCCACGGGACGCCCGAATTATATGCGTCGCTGGCTGGCGGCCGCGCTCTCAGGCGCGCGGGACGAGACGCAGACAGCTCACCCTGCGTGCCCGCGGCCGACGGCGCAACTGGACGAGCCGCGGCCCGCGTGCAGGCGCCGCGGCGCGCCCAGCGCCGCGCGACGAATGGCGAGGACGGAGTCCGGAGCCATCGTCCCACCGACGCGCGAAGGCGCGTCGGCGAATAACAGCCCGCACGCCCAATGGGCCGCCCGCGCGCGGTCCTGAGGGGACCGCGCGCAAATTAAGCAATGAAGTTGAGGTACTGGCGGTGGTCCGCGCCGAGGACGGCGACCGAGTTGCTGCCCAGCCACCGGTCCAGGATCTCGGCGTAGACCCGCCGGAAGTCGATGTCCCAGCGGACGTCGCCGCCGCCCGACGAGAGGGTCGGGTTGCCCGCGACCGGATTGAGGCTGGGCGCGGTGCCGTAGACGCCGCCGCGGACGCCGCCGCCGAGGGCAAACATCACGCCGGCCTCGCCGTGGTCGGTGCCCTGGGTGCCGTTCTCGCCGACGCGGCGGCCGAACTCCGAGAACGTCAGGAGCGTCGTCTGGTTCACCAGCCCCTGGTTCTGCATGTCGGTGTAGAACGCCGTGATCGCCCCGTCGATCGTGGCCATCAGGCTCTGGTAGGCGCCGGCCGCCGCGCCGCCCTGACCCTGCTGGGCGTGCGTGTCGTAGCCGCCGGTCTGGACCCAGAAGACTTTGGTGCCGATGCCGCGGACGATGGCGCCGGCAACCGCCCGGAGGGCGTTACCGAGGCCGGTGTTCGGGTAAGCCGCGGTCGGCGCGTACTGCGCCACGGTGGCGACGCGGTCCATGGTCGCGAAGGCGCCCTGCGCCGAGGCGTTGACGAACGCGAGGTGCGGCCGGTTGACGGGGACGTGCGACGAGATGCGCGTGGCGGACGTGCGCGCGTATCCCTGGTCCGGGGTCCCGGAATTCGGGCTCGAGAACGCGTACTGCGCCGGGCTCGGGATGGACGGCACCGAAACCGTGCGGGCGATCATCGCGCGCGGCATCTCCCGGTTGGTGTTCCAGCCGACCAGCGGATCGACCGGCAGCGGCAGCGTGTCGAGGTATCGGCCGAGCCAGCCCGGCCCCTGCGGCGCGGACATGCTGGCGGTCGACCAGATGTCGGTGCCCAGGAAGTGCGACCGGCTCAGGTTCGGGTAGCCCGTGCGCTGGATGATCGCCATCCGGCCCTGGTTGAAGATGCCGCGCAAGCCGGGCAGGTTCGGATGGAGCCCGAGCGCGTTGCCAGCGCCGTCGCTGCCGACCTGCAGCACCGAGCCCGGCGGGATGGCGATCGTCGGACGGCGCGAGTAGTAGAAAGCGTCGCCGTAGGGAATGAGGGTGTTCAGCGAATCGTTGCCGCCACCGAGGTAGAGCACCACCAGGTTGCGCGAGGCGGCACCCTGGGCCTGCGCCACGTCGGCCAGGAAGGCCGGCGCCGCGAAACCCCAGGTGAAGGCGGCGACGCCGCCCTTGACGAAGTCACGTCGAGTAAATGCCATAACGCCTCAAACCAGCTGGTAGTACGACGAGCCCAGCACCAGGTGCATGACCCCCGCGACCTTCGTGCGGAGCTCGTTGTCCGACGCCGTCCAGTTCGTACCGGCGCGGAGGTAGGCGAGCAGCTCGTCGTAGGACTGCGGCTCGAGCGTCGCCGGCGACAGGCGCTCCATCACGAACGACATCACGCCCTGCGGCGTCTGCGCGAACGGCCGTGCCTCGTTGCGCAGGTTGATGCGCTGGTTGGTCGTCAGCGAGGCCCCGTAGTTCATGCGGTTCAGCATCGCGCCGGTCGAGAACCAGCCCTGGCCGAGATCCCACCCGTTCACGTCGGGCGGCTCGAACAGCGACTGCCCCATGTTCAGCATCGGGTTCAGCGTCGAGTCGACCGAGTAGCCGGTCCAGCCGGTCTCCTTGATCGCGCGGACGACGAACTCGACCGGCCACGAGTAGCGAGCGAAGACCGCGGCCGGATCCCAGAACTCCGCCGACGACAGGATCGCGTGCACCACCGCGCGCATGTTGTAGCCGGACGAGTAGTAGAGGCCGGCCATCGCATCGACCCACGGCTGCGGCGGCTCGACGACCTCGCTGACGAAGTAGGCCCACAGCTTGCGCACCAGGCGCGGCCCGGTGGCCGGGTGGGCACACACCGCGTTGATGAAGTCGATGCCTTCCTGCTCGCCGTTGGCGGCGATGGCGCCGCTGCCGTTCGAGTAGATCGGGAAGGTGAAGTCCTTGATCGTGTTGTCGTGCCGGTTGGCGCGGAACTCGTAGCGGTAGTAGTAGGCGCCGCTCGGGCCGAAGCGGGTCAGGTTCCAGCCGGTGAACACCCGCGCCGCCGCCTTGACGTCGTCCTCGGTGTAGTTCCCCACCCCCATGGTGAAGAGCTCCATGATTTCGCGGGCGTAGTTCTCCTGCGGGCGCGTGGCGATGTTGTCGCGGCCGTCCAGCCAGACCAGCATCGCCGGATCCTTGGAGACGGCGATCAGCAGGTCGCGGAAGTTGCCGAGGGCGTGCTCGCGAAACAGCTCGAGCTGCCCCTTGGTCGCGTCACGATCCTCGGACGGCTTGGCCGCCAGCATGCGCGTCGCCTCGGTGCCGTCGTAGGAGCCGGCGATCTTGGTGTAGGCCGTGGCGAAGTGGTTGTGCCAGAAGAGCGCCATCTTCTCCTGGAGGGGCCGATCGGAATGGACCATCCGGAAGAGCCAGCGCTGGCGGGCGTCGGTGATGTTGAGGTGCGGCGCGAACGTCCCGCGGGTGGTCACGCTGACGTAGCCCGGCTGGCCGATCCTGGTATCGACGTCGTCGGGGATCTGCTCGAAGTAGGTCAGGAGGTCGATCGTGCCGCGGACGCCGATCTCGGAATAGAAATCGATCTCGTTCGGGCTGCCGCCGAAGCCGGCACGCCGGAGGAGGTGCTCGATCTGCTGTTCTCGTCGTCCCATACGCAAACCTTCCTGACGCCGCGCCCGCCATCCCGCCGTGTCCCCTAATCGGACCGCGGCTGCCGAATCCGCACCACGGCGCACGCTCCGGCACCGGCCGGGCGTGATCCACCTGTCGCAAACCGCGTGCCCATGAGGTTCGGGCCGAAGCCACACGGGAGGTGCGGTTTAGCGGGGGTTTTTGGCTGCGGCAAGCCGGCCGGTCGGCTCGGCCGCTTACGAATTCGTAAGCATACGCCTCAAACGCGGCGTTGGCCAGCCGACTCCAGCCGAGCATTTTCTGCGGAGCTCAGGCACTTCTTGCACGCCCGTGCCAGCGCACATATAGTCCCGGCCAGTCCCCCAACATCCATGCCCTGGAGCCAATCCTACGACCCCCTCGGTGCGTGGCCGCTGTCGACCGCTGTCGCCGCCCTCCCCGTCGTCACCCTCTTCTTCGTGCTGGTCGCCCTCCGGGCCCGGGTCTGGGTCGCCGCCTTCTGCGGCATGCTCATGGCCATCGGGCTCGCGCTCGGGGTGTTCGGCATGCCGGCCAGGCTGGCCGGCGGCGCGGTGGTCGCCGGCATCGTCTTCGGCTTCCTCCGCATCGCCTGGATCATCATCGCCTCGATCTTCCTCTACCACGTCGCCGTCGAGACCGGGCAGTTCGCGGTGATGAAGCGATCGATCGCGCGGCTGTCGTCCGATCGCCGCATCCAGGCCGTGCTGATTGCCTTCTGCTTCGGCGCGTTCCTCGAAGGCACCGGCGGCGGCGGCGCGCCGGTGGCCATCGCCGGCGCCTTTCTCATCGGCCTCGGCTTCAAGCCGTTCGAGGCCGCGGTGCTCTGCCTGATCGCCAACACCGCGCCGGTGGCGTGGGGCGGCGTCGGCAACCCGATTCGCGTGCTGCACGGCGTCACTGGATTGCCCGAGTTCGAGCTCTCCGCGATGGCCGGTCGCATCCTGCCGCCATTCTCGCTGATCCTGCCGATCTGGCTGGTGCGCACCATGACCGGCTGGAAGGGCACGTTCGAGGTGCTGCCCGCGCTGCTGGTCGCCGGCGGCTCGTTCGCCGCGATGCAGTTCTTCTGGTCGAACTACGTCGAGATTGGGCTGGTCGACGTCGCCGCGGCGCTGCTGTCGCTCATCGTCACCGTGCTCTTCCTGAAGGTGTGGCAGCCGGCCCGGATCGAGCGCGTCGACGCTCCGGCAGCCGGATCCGTCGCCGCCACCGATGCCGAGGATCTGCTGAGCGGCCCGCCGCTCAGCGCCGCCCAGGTCGCCAAGGGGTGGTCGCCGTTCATCGTGGCGTCGGTCTTCATCTTCGTGACCGGCGTGCCGGCGCTGAACGCCTACCTCAAGTCGCCGGCGCTGAACGTGCCGCTCCGCGTCCTGCACAACCAGGTCCAGAAGGTGCCGCCGGTGGCGCCGAAGCCGACGCCCGAG
Organism: Vicinamibacteraceae bacterium; assembly: GCA_031407765.1. Lineage (GTDB taxonomy): Bacteria > Acidobacteriota > Vicinamibacteria > Vicinamibacterales > Vicinamibacteraceae > JBDSLU01. Next base: position 1,410 of record JANOIR010000072.1, on the reverse strand, counting down.
ACCGCGGTGCTCGACCTGAACGTGCTGTCACTGCCGGGCACGGCCGTGGTGCTCGCGACCTTCCTGGTCGCGCCGTTCCTCGGCATGTCGTTCCGGCGATCGGTTGGCCTCTTCGGCCGCACGATGCGACAACTGATTCCGTCGCTGGCCGCGATCTCGTGCATGGTCGGCCTCGCCTACGTCACCAAGTACGCCGGCATGGACGCCGTGCTCGGCCTGAGCCTCACCCATACCGGCTGGGTCTATCCGTTCTTCGGCACGCTCCTCGGCTGGCTCGGCGTGGCGCTGACCGGCACCGACGCCGGCTCGAACGCGCTGTTCGGCAACCTGCAGAAGGTCACCGCCGAGCAGCTCGGGCTGAACCCGATCCTGATGGCGTCCGCCAACACCACCGGCGGCGTGATGGGCAAGATGATCGATGCCCAGAGCATCGTCGTGGCCAGCATCTCGACGCACCAGGAAGGGAACGAGGCGGCGATCTTCAAGGCGGTGTTCTGGCACAGCCTGACGCTCGCCTCGCTGGTCGGCGTCCTGGTCATGCTCTACGCCTACGTCTGGCCCTGGCTCGTGCCCACGGTTCCCACCGTTCTCATCCCCTAGGGAGTGCTCGTCATGAACCGCAGCCGTCTTCGTCGATTGATGCTGGGGGCGATCGCCGCCGTCCCAGCAGGGGTATTGGCCGTGCAGGCGACGCAGGCGCCGGCGCCGAAGCCGTCCGTGGCAAAGCCGGCCACGGCGACACGTGCCTCGGTCCCGGCCGATCCGATGCTGGCCCGCTTCGCCAAGGTCAGCCCGGCCAACATCTCGGATGCGATGGACCAGGTCGGCGGCGGCCGCGGCTTCCTCGATCACGACGTGCGGCCGTACGTCGCCGGCGCGTTCGTCGGCCGCGCCGCGACCTCGCTGCTGCGCGCGGTGCCGGCAGACCAGTCGACGCCGGCGACCGCCGCCAAGCACTCCGTCGAGATGATCGACGCGTCCAAGCCGGGCGACGTCGGCGTGCTGGTGATGGAGGGCTCGCTCGACGTCGCCGCGCTGGGCGGCCTGATGGGCACCGCCGCCAAGGTCCGCGGCATGGCCGGCATGGTCATCGACGGCGCGGTGCGGGACGTGAAGGAGATCCGCGCGCTCGGCCTGCCGGTCTATGCGCGGTCGATCTCGCCGGCCAACGCCGTCACGCGCTTTGCCAGCGTCGCCAACCAGATCCCGGTCAAGTGCGCCGGCGTCACCATCACCCCCGGCGACATCATCGTCGCCAGCGAGGAAGGCGTGGTCGCCATCCCGAAGGACAAGGCGGAGGCGGTGCTGAAGCGGGCCGAGGAGATCGCGCTGCGCGAGCAGCGGATGCTGCCGCTGATCCGGAAGCACAAGTCGGTCGGCGAGGCGATCAAGGCCTATAACTGGATCTAG
>JANOIR010000069.1:0-10801 GCA_031407765.1 Vicinamibacteraceae bacterium | reverse complement strand
GCGCCTTCTTCTTCCGGCGCAGCCTGAAGCTGGTCAACGGCGGTCGCGGGAACATCCCACGCAACGGGTCGCAGGGCCTGACGGTGGCGGCCGAGAACCCCGTCTATGTCGAGGGCAACTACAACGCCTGCACGAACGCGGCGGCGAACCAGGGCAACAACTTCCAGCCGGCCTGCAACGGCGGCGTCGGCTTCGGCACGGTGCCGGGCACCGATCATGTTTCGGCGGCGGTCATCGCCGACGCGGTGACCTTCCTGTCGAACGCCTGGAACGACATCCGCTCGTTCAACACCCCGCACACGCCGACGGGTGACGGCGCGCCGTTCACGACCAACAGCGCCCGGCCCGGTGTGACGACGTGGTATCGCACCGCGGTGATCAGCGGCAAGGGCTACAACTTCCCGCGCGCCAATACGACACCGACGGGGGTCGACCACACCGACTGGGGCACGGACGGCGGGGCGCACAACTTCCTGCGCTTCCTCGAAGGCTGGAACGGCGCGCTGAACTATCGCGGCTCCATCGTCAGCCTCTACATCAACCGACAGGCGGTCGGCACCTACAAGTGCTGCAGCATCGTGTATGGCGCCCCGGCCCGCGGCTACAACTTCGACACGGACTTCCTGCAGCCAATCCTGCTGCCGCCGCGCACGCCGATGTTCCGTGACATCAACACCCTGACCTTCCGTCAGGTGCTGCGTCCGACGCAGTAGCCTGACTCGACGAGTCGCTTCCAAAGGGGAAGGCCCATGGCCTTCCCCTTTTTTCGTTTCTGAGCTCTGTTTGCCCGGTAGGCGACTGTTGGGCCGGCTCCGATCGGACGATAAACGCTCGGCTCGTGCCTGGAACAGCTTCTGCACCCGGCCCGGAGTTGCCACCTTGGCCGCCGATACAGCCCCTAGGCTGCCGTCCGGAGGATCCCGCATGCGTCCTGTCCGATTTCGTCTGGCTCCCGGCGTCGCCGGGTTGCTGCTCTTCGCGTCCGCCCAAGCGGCGGCGCAGTTGCCCGCGATTCAATCCACCGCCTACGTCGGCGGCCTGAGCGCTTCCGTCGGCATGGTCCAGGATCCATCGGATCCGGCGGTGCAGTTCGTCGTCCAGCAGGGCGGCCTGATCCGGGTGATCCGCAACGGCACCCTGCAGGGCACGAACTTCCTCGACCTGACGTCATCGCTCCTGAACGGTGGCGAGCGCGGCCTGCTCGGCCTCGCCTTCCCCAGCGACTACGCGCGCACGGGTCGGTTCTACGTGAACTTCACCCGGCCCGGCGACGGGCACACCGTCATCGCCCGCTTCCTGCGCTCGGCGGCGAATCCGCTCATCGCCGATCCGGCCTCGCGCTTCGACTTCCTGTGGCCGGCGCAGCCGGACATGGCGACCGACAACGGCTGTGCCGCCTTCGCCTTGTCGCCGCAGCGGGCCATCTGTCAACCGTTCAGCAATCACAACGGCGGCAAGATCGCCTTCGGGCCGGACGGCTATCTCTACATCGCCATGGGCGACGGCGGCTCGGGCGGCGACCCCCAGAACCAGGCGCAGCGGCCGGCGACGCTGCTCGGCAAGATGCTGCGCATCGACGTCAGCGTGCCGGACGGCGACACGCGCGGCTACCGGATCCCGACCGACAACCCGTTCGTGGGCTCATCGCCGCTGGCGCTGGCGACCCTCGACGAGATCTGGTCCTTCGGCTTGCGGAACCCCTGGCGCTTCACCTTCGATCCGACCTGGCTCGGCGGCACCGGCGCGATGCTGATCGGAGACGTCGGGCAAGGCGCGTTCGAGGAGATCTCCTACGAACCGGCCCGCCTTGGTGGTCGCAACTACGGGTGGCGCATCCGCGAAGGTGCGAACGACTTCAACCCCGGGACCACGCCGGCGTTCACGCCGCTGGTCGACCCGATCTTCCAGTACGGCGACGCGTTCGGCACCAACAACAGCACGTCGATCACCGGTGGCTACGTCTACCGCGGCACCGCGCTCGGCGCCGCCTTCCAGGGTCGCTACTTCTACGCCGACTTCGTCTCCGGCCGGATCGCCTCGATTCAGCTGACGATCGATCCGGTGACGCGACTGGCGACCGCATCCGACTTCCAGGAGCACACCGCCGCCTTCGGCTCCGCCGGCAACATCAGCTCGATCGACATCGACGCCAGCGGCGAGATCTACGTGGTGAAGTACGGCGGCGAGATCCGGAAGCTGGTGCCGGTCACCGCCGATACCGACAGCGACGGGATGAGCAACGAGCTCGAGCTTCGCTACGGCCTCGACCCGACGTCCGGCGCCGGGGCCAACGGCGCCGCCGGCGATCCCGACGGCGATGGCCTCCCCAACGCCGCGGAGGTCCTGACCGGCACGCACCCGCGCGGCTTCGCCACCTTCACCCGGCAGCTTGCCGAAGGCGCCAGCTCGGCGTTCTTCGAGACCAGCGTGTCGCTGATGAACCCCAGCACCCAGCCGGCGATCGTCGTGCTGCGCTTCCTCAAGGACAACGCGACCACCGCGGTCTGGCCGGTGACGATTGCGCCGCGTCGCCGTCTGACGATCAACCCCGGCCAGCTCGCCACCGTCAGCAATTCGGCGTTCGCGACGATCATCGAGTCGGACCGCGAGGTGGTCGTCGAGCGGACGATGAAGTGGGACCAGAGCAACTACGGCGCCCACACCGAGAAGGCGATCGCCGGCCCGGCCAGCAATTGGTTCTTCGCCGAGGGCTCGCAGGGCTTCTTCCTGACGTACGTGCTGCTGACCAACCCGAGCACGTCGCAGAATCGCGCCCGGGTGCGCTTCCTGCGCGAGACCGGCGGACCTGTGGAGCAGGAGTTCACGCTGGCCCCGCTGTCGCGCCGCACGGTCGACTGCGGCTCGATCCCGGCGATCGTGAACGCGTCGTTCGGCATCGAGGTCACCTTCCTCGATTCGCCGGGCGCCGCCGAGCGGGCCATGTACTTCGGCCTGCCGCCTGACCAGCTGTTCAAGGCCGGGCACGAATCGGCTGGCGTGACCGCGCCCGCCACCGAGTGGTTCCTGGCGGAAGGCGCTACCGGCAGCTATTTCGAGACGTTCGTCCTGATCGCCAACCCGAACTCGGCCCCCGCCGACGTCACCGTGACCTACGTCACCGAGTCGGGGCAGGTGGTGACGCGCACCAAGATGGTGCCGGCCAACGCCCGTCTCACGGTCAACATCGAAGGCGAGGGCTCGACGATCCTGGCCAACGCCGCGGTCGCGACCCGGGTGCAGTCCACCATTCCGGTCGTGGTCGAGCGTGCGCAGTACTGGCCGGGCCCGCCCTCGCAGTGGTACGAGGCGCACAACGCCTTCGGCGTCACCGCGGCGGGTACGTCCTGGGGTCTGGCCGAGGGCCAGACCGGCCGGTTCGAGGCGGCCAACAGCTACCTCCTGCTCGCCAACAACACCGGTACCGCGGCGAACGTGACGATCGATTTCATCCGCGAGGTCAACGTGCCGGTGACGCGCACGTTCAACGTGCCGGCCAACTCGCGCTTCAGCGTGTCGGTCGGGCCCGGCAACACCGTGCCCGAGCTGAACGACGAGCGCTTCGGCGCGGTCGTGACCAGCACCGTGCCGATCGTGGTCGAGCGCGCGCTCTACTGGAACGCCAACGGCGAGTTCTGGAGCGCCGGCACGGACGCCACGGGCACCGCGCTGCTGCCGTAGACGAACAAGACGACTCCGGAGTCGAAAGCCGGAACGACTCCGGAGTCGAAGCGCTGGACAACTCCGGAGTCGAACTTCGCGACCGCTGTCAGCGGACGTTCGGTGTGGGTGGTGGCTCGGACGGCGCGGCGGGCGTACCTTCGCTGGGTGCCGACGTCGTCGAGCCGTCCGCCGGGGCCAGCGCGATCGGCTTGCCGTCCGTGCCGAGGAGCCACGTGCGCTGGCGCGGCGGCAGGAACGGCGCATCGGCCTCGTAGAGCGGGCCGGGCGATGCCGAGCCGCCGTGGCGGCACTGGCCGTGCGTGGCGCGGCCGGACGTGTCGAGGACGCTCGACAGGCACGGACCGGCCGGGCCTTCGTCGAAGTGGAACAGCAGCGCCGTCTCGGCATCGGCCACGAACGGCGCCAGCGGCCGATCGAATGGTGACGAGTAGCGGATGCTGGAGGAGAGGCGCAGCTCGTCGAGCGCCCCCGAATAGCCGGTGCTGCCGGCGCCTTCGTCGGACTTGGCGGCGCCGATGATCAGGAACGGATCGCTCGAGACGCCGGTCGGCCGCCCGTCGCGATAGCTGATGTCGCCGGCCGGGCCGATGCCCTGCGCGCTCTCCGTGCCGTCGACGTAGATGCGCATCACGCCATCGGCGAAGCGCCGCGTCAGCGCGACGTGGTGCCAGCGGCCGTCGGCGACGTCGATCAGGCCGCAGATCGTCTGCTGGCGACCGGCCCGGCCGACGCCGAAGGCGATGCGGCCGCCCGAGAGCGACACGCCGTATTCGCCGTAGTCTCCCGTCCCGAAGACGTCGCGATCGAGGATCACGTTGCCGTAGGTCCAGCCGTCGCTGCCGGCCTGACATGACATGGCCGGGTTCGCGCCGGGCTCGGTCTTCAGCCAGAATTCGACGGTCAGATCGCCGCCGAGATCGGCCGCAACCTGCGGATCGATCGGCACCTTGATCCGATCGACTTCGGCCGTGGGGTTGCCGTGGAAGCGCAGCGACATGCCGGTGAGCGAGGTGGGCGCCGTCGGCGTCGTGGTGCTGGCGGCGGTCGTCGTCGCGCTGCTGGTCGAAGCCGCAGTCGTCTGCGCCGCGGACGCAGCTCCGCCCGCGGGGGACGTGGGGCTCGTTGGCGCCTCCGTGCACGCGGCCGTCATCGCGCACGCGAGGCCGAGCCAGGTGCGCACCAACCTGACAGTCATCGCTCAGACTTCGAGGGCCCCGGCAGGTGACCGACACCCGGGCCCCGTCGGGGAGAGCGGGTATTGTAGCACTCGTGCTGAGGTCGCAGCGGGTTCCCGGCCTCACGGCCAACCGGCTCTCGATGGCGCGAAACGACCTGAAAAACCAGGGGATTCCGCTGACCGACCTGACCGAGTCGAACCCGACCCGGGCCGGCATCGGCTACCCGGAGGGGCTGCTGGCGCCGCTCTCGGGCCCGGCCGGCCTCCGCTACGCGCCGGATCCGCGCGGCCTGCTCGAGGCCCGGATGGCGGTCTGCGCCGAGCTCGCCCGGCACGGGGCCAGCGTCGATCCCGGGCGGATCGTCCTGACCGCCAGCACCAGCGAAGCCTACGCCTTCCTGTTCAAGGTTCTGTGCGATCCGGGCGACGAGGTGCTGGTGCCGGTCCCCAGCTACCCGCTGTTCGAGATTCTGAGCGGGCTGGAGGCGGTGCGCGCCGTCCCTTACCCGCTCGACCCACACGGCGGCTGGAGCTATGACGTCGAGGCCATTGCCACCCGGGTGACGCCGCGGACCCGTGCGGTCATCGTGGTCAGCCCGAACAACCCGACCGGCACCGTCCTCACCGCCGGCGACGTGCACGCGCTGTCCGCGTGCTGCGGCGCATCGGGACTCACCCTGATCGCCGACGAGGTCTTCGCCGATTATCGCTTTGCCAGCTCATCCGACGCTCCTGCGACCGTGCTGACTGGCGCCACCTGCGCGACGGTGTCGCTCGGCGGGCTGTCCAAGTCGGTTGGCCTGCCGCAACTGAAACTGGCGTGGATGGCGATCGGCGGTCCCGCCGCGGCGGCCGACGATCTGCTCGACCGGCTCGAGCTCGTCGCCGACTCGTATCTGTCAGTCGGGACGCCGGTGCAGGCGGCCTTGCCGGCGCTGCTCGCGCGCGGAGCGACCGTGCGCGACGCGATTCGTGCGCGGCTCGACGTGAACCTTGCCGCGGCGCGGCGTCACCTCGCTGCGTCGCCCGCCATCCAATTGCTCGAACCGGCCGGGGGATGGACGGTGGCGTTGCGCGTGCCGGCGACGCGCAGCGAAGAAGCGCTGGCGATGGATCTGCTCGAGCGTCACCGCGTCGTCGTCCAGCCAGGCTACTTCTATGATTTTCCGCACGAGGCGTGGCTGGTCGTCAGCCTGCTGGTCGAGCCGGAGGTGTTCGCGCGCGGGATCGATCGGATCGTCGTCGCCACCGCGACGGAATCTGACAAGATGACAGAGGACCACGGTGACTAGCGCCGCCGCCTCGTTTCCTCGTGAGCGCCACGCCGGCGTGCTCCTGCCGCTGTTCTCCGCCGCGTCCGCCGAAGGGTGGGGCATCGGCGAGATCCCCGATCTCGTGACCCTCGCCGCCTGGCAGCGTCGCGCCGGCCTCGACTTCCTGCTCATGCTGCCGGTGAACGAGCTGGCGCCGCCGGGGCACCACTCGCCCTACGCCACGCTGTCGGCGATGGCCATCGATCCGATCTACCTGCGCCTGATGGACGTGCCCGAGTTCGTCGCCGACGGCGGCGTCGACGGCCTGGCCCCCGACGCACGGCGCCGACTGGCCGCGGTGCGGGCCGCGTCGCAGGTCGACTACGACGGCGTCCGCGAGCTGAAGCAGGTGGCGCTCGAGGCCGCCTTCGATCGCTTCGAGCAGGAGCACCGGCGGCGGCGGTCGCCGCGCGCCGCCGACTTCGCCGCCTTCGTTCGGCGCGAGGCCGGCTGGCTGGCCGACTACGTGCTGTATCGCGCGCTGCGTGACCGCTTCGATGCCCGGCCGTGGTGGGACTGGCCGGACGGGGTGAGCACGCGCCAGCCATCGGCGCTGGTCACCGCACGGCGCAGCCTCGCGCGCGAGCTGCGCTTCCACGCCTACCTGCAGTGGCTCGCCGACGCGCAGTGGCAGGCCGCCCGCGCCGCCGCGCCGATCAAGCTGTTCGGCGACGTACCATTCGCCGTCGGTGCCGACAGCGCCGACGTCTGGCAGAACCAGGAGTCGTTCGATCGCGGGCTCTCGGTCGGCACGCCGCCCGACGCGTTCAGCGCCGACGGACAGGACTGGGGCCTGCCGGCCTATCGCTGGGACGTGGTCGAGCGCAACGATTTCGCCTGGCTGCGGGCCCGGGCCCGGCGCGGCACACAGCTCTTCGACGGCTACCGCGTCGATCACGTGATCGGCTTCTATCGGACCTACGTCCGCGACGCCGCCGGCGTCGGGCGCTTCACGCCGGACGATCCAGAGCAGCAGAAGGCTCTCGGGCGCAAGGTGATGCAGGTGTTCCAGGCGTCCGGCGCGGCAATCCTCGCTGAGGATCTGGGCACCGTGCCCGATTTCCTGCGCGAGTCGCTGCTCGAGCTGGGTGTCCCCGGCTACAAGGTGTTCCGCTGGGAGCGGGCGTGGAAGCAGGAGGGCCACCCCTTCCTCGATCCCCGAGGCTACGCGGCCCTCTCGGTCACGACCACGGGCACGCACGACACCGAGAGCCTGGCCGAGTGGTGGGACACCGCGTCGATCGAGGACCGGGCCAAAGTGATCGAGGTGCCGGACCTGGCGTCCGGCGGGTTCACGCCCGAGCAGGGCTTCGATGCCAGGCTGCGTGACGCGCTGCTCGCCGCGATCTATCGGTCGGGCGCCAACCTCGTGCTGCTGCCGCTCCAGGACATCTTCGGCTGGCGCGATCGGATCAACGTGCCCGGCACCGTCGGCCGCGAGAACTGGAGCTGGCGGCTGCCGTTCCCGCTCGGCGACCTGCTGACGCGCGACGATGCCGCCGAGCGCGCCGGCTTCCTGGGCCGGCTCGCTGTCGAGACCGGCCGCACCGCCGTCACCGATTGATCGCGGGCCGGGACCGGTCCGCATCCGTTTCGCCTCGAGCCACCGCATGTCCGACGCCCCGATGGAACCGATTCACGCGCCAGAGCTCCGCGGCGGCGCGGCCTGGCTGAACACGCGCGGGCCCCTGTCGCTGCGCGAGCTGCGCGGCAAGGTGGTCCTGCTCGATTTCTGGACCTACGGCTGCATCAACTGCCTGCACCTGGTGCCGGCGCTGGCCCACCTCGAACGGAAGTATCGCGACGAGCTGGTCGTGATCGGCGTGCACTCGCCGAAGTTCGAGCACGAGAAGGACGTCGAGCAGCTGCGCCGGACGCTCGATCGCCTCGGCATCGATCACCCGGTGGTGCAGGATTCCGACTACCGCATCTGGCGCGAGTACACCGTGCGGGCGTGGCCGACGCTGGTCCTGATCGATCCGGCCGGCTACGTCGTGGCGTCGGTCGCCGGCGAAGGTCACGTCGCCGAGCTCGATCAGGTCATCGCCGCCGTGATCGCCGTCTTCGACGAGCGCGGCGAGGTGAACCGCGATCCCGTCGCGTTGATCGGTCACGAGACGCCAGACGGCGTACGTCCCCACGCGGATAGCGGCACGCTGCGGTATCCCGGCGCCATGCTGGCCGATCCTGTCAAGGGCCGGCTGTTCGTTGCCGACACCGGCCACCATCGCGTCCTCGTCTGCGGCCTCGACGGCGCCGTGCGCGACGCGATCGGGACGGCTGGCGCCGCCGGCTTCGCCAACGGATCGTACGAGGACACCGAGCTCGACTCGCCGCAGGGCCTGGCGCTCGCCGGCGACACGCTGTTCGTCGCCGATCGCGGCACGCACACGATCCGCGCCGTCGATCTGATCGAGCGCCGCGTCAAGTCGATCGCCGGGACAGGGGAGCAGGGCGCCTGGGGCGGGGAGGGCGGCGCCGCGCGCGAGACGGCGCTGGTGTCACCGTGGGGCCTCGTCGTGTGGCGCGGCCTGCTCTTCGTCGCGATGGCCGGCGTCCACCAAATCTGGATGATCGATACCGCGCGCGGCCTGGCCTGGCCCTACGCCGGCACCGGCGCCGAGGCTCGCGTCGACGGCGCCATCGCCGACGCCGCCTTCACGCAGCCGTCGGGCCTGGCCATCGCCGGCGACACCATCTTCGTCGCCGACGCCGAAGGCAACATCGTCCGACGCGTCGATCTGCCGCCGACGAACACCGTGACCACGCTGGCCGGCGGCAACCTGTTCGACTTCGGCGACGTCGACGGCACCGGCGACGCTGTCCGCCTGCAGCATCCGATCGGCATCGCCACCGACGGCGAGCGCGTCTACATCGCCGACACCTACAATCACCGCATCAAAGTGCTCGATCCGGTGAAGCGCCGGGTGCAGACCCTCGCGGGCACGGGCAAGTCGGGCCTTGCCGATGGCCGCCTCGCTCGCGCTCAGTTCGACGAGCCGAGCGGCCTGAGCCTCGCCGGCCGCACGCTGTTCGTCACCGACACGAACAACCACGCCGTGCGGGCGATCGACCTGGACGCGGGGACCGTCGCCACGTTGCCCGTCCGCTGACGCGAAGACTCGCGCGCCTCATCGCTACGCCGACGGCTATCGGTGCTGCGGGGCCAGCTTGCGCAGCAGGAAGTCGGTCGGCACGAAGAGCAGCAGCGGCATCCCCACGAGCATCGTGGCCAACCAGGCATACGCTGGCATCAACGTCTGCTTGGCCGTGTCGCTCATGCCCCACACGTAGTTGATGTTCACCGGGCGCAGCCCCGGGTTGGCCATCGGCTCGGGCATCAAGAAGAAGCAGGTGAGGAGCAGGCCCCAGGCGAGGACGGTCCAGGCCATCAAGGCACGACGGTCGTAGCCGAGGCGCCACACGAGATACAGGAGCAGGAACGGAATCCAGCCGTGGAAGAGCGACAGGCCGCGCAGGAACAGCGGCGAGTTCGGGTTGAACATGTAGGTCGTCATGCCGGTGAGGCGAAACCCGGCAAAGTAGGCCGCGAAATCCGCGACCCAGAGCAACTGCGGCAGCAGGATGCCCACGGCGCACATCGACACCAGCAGCGGGCTCCCGCGCCAGATGCCGACGAGCGTGAGCAGGAGCGCCACGTCGCAGAAGTAGAGAAAATTCGTCGGACCGTAGAAGTACCAGTAGACCGGCACGAGCACGCACATGAAGGCCGTGTATGCGAGCTTCACCGGTGCAGGAATCGGATTCGTGGGAGCCATGCCCTGATCATCGGCATCCAAGCGGCGGGTGGCGCGAGGCGCGTTCACTTCCGCGGCATGAAGCTGCGGGCAGGCACGGACGGTGCCGCGCCAGATCGTGCGCGCGTTCCGGCTCGATGCCCCGCAGGATCACGGCAACCGTGGGAAGTCAGACGAACCCGGCGCCTGGATCGCACTGAAAGCCGTACATCGAATGCTGGAATTTCAAGCGATCCTGTGACGTGGAGTCGCCCCAGGACCCGTCGATGCCGCGCCGAGCTCGCGCCGGTCTCTGGCTTGGTCTGGTTCTCTCGTTGGGATGGCTCGTCCCAGCGCTCGTCGCCTGGCGGCTGGCTGCCACCGCTGCCCGGGTCGCAGACTTTGCTGCCGTGGCGTGGTGGTGGGCGCTCGTCGCCGCGTTGGGCTGGGCCCTCGCGGCGGCCGCCTGGCTGCGTTGGCGACGAGGTCAGCGTTGACCCTCTCATCGAGACCGCGGGGCGCTGACGCGCGCATGAACGCATTGCGCCTTGCCGTCCTCGGGCTCTTGGCGGTCCCGGCCTGCGCCGTCCGGAACGATCCGACCGGCGAACCACCTGGGCGTATGGTGTGCGCGCAGCCTGCCCGCCCGCCCGCTTCGCTGATCCGGCCTGGCGATCGCGCGATCGACCTGCGCTGGTGCGGCGCGCCGCCCTACCCGGAGCGAGGCCACTGGCTGTCGGCGACTGCGACGGTCGACGATGTCCTGCTCAAAGGGTTCCCGAACCTGGGATACGGGCTCGTCCTCGCCGACGTGGTCTCGCTGTCAGGCGAACAGGATCCGGGCGGCTGGATCCACACAATGGTGCGAGTCCGGATCGTGGACGCCGCCTCGG
>JANOIR010000053.1:0-17558 GCA_031407765.1 Vicinamibacteraceae bacterium | reverse complement strand
CTTGTGCCGCCACAGCACCGGCGTCGACCAGCTCTCCCCCATCAGCGGCCGAGCCGCTCGCCACGCCACCTCGCCCGTCGCGGCGTCGAGCGCCAGCAGCTCCGCATCCGCACTCGCGCCATCGCGCTGCAGCACGACCTTCCCGCCCGCGAGCATCGGCGACGTGCCCGTGCCGAAGCGCATGGGAATGAACGGCAGCGCGCGTCGCCAGACCTCCTGGCCGTCCATGTCGAAGGCGATCAGCCCGAAGGTCGGGAAGTAGGCGTAGACACGGCGGCCGTCGGTGACCGGCGTCGACGCGGCCGGGCTCGCGGACGAGTGAACTTCCTCGACGCGGTCCGCCGAGATCGCTCTGCTCCAGAGGGCCGTGCCATCGGTGCGGCGCAGCGCCATCACCTTCAGCGACGTTCCGTCCACCGCCGTGAGGAAGATCCGATCGCCCCAGACGACCGGCGAAGAGTGACCGGCAGGAACCGCGCGTTTCCAGAGGAGCTTCTCGGCGGGCCCAAAGGTAATCGGCGGGCGTTCCGCGTCGGCGATGCCAGTGCCATTGGGTCCGCGGAAGCCTGGCCACTGCGGCACCGATCGCGCCAGGATGCCTTGGGCAGAGAGCAACGCGGCAACACACGCACACGAGAGGACCCGCGTGAGCGGTCCGGACAAGGTCGTCATGCAGCGTAGAACGCGCGGGCAAGAGCCGCCGAACCGGCAGGTAACCTCTACCCGACCAGCGTCGCCTCCACCTCGCCGCGCAGCGCGCTGACCAGCCAGACCCCGGTCGCCGTCTTCAGCTCCGCCACCGCGATCGGCCGCTCGCGAACGGTGCCGGCCGCGATGAGCCGCCCGCGCGCGATCCCGGGCAGCAGGCCGCACGTGCGCGGCGCGGTCCAGCGCGTGCCGTCGATCTCGACGACGACGTTGGCGATGGTGGACTCGGTGATCTCGCCGCGCGTGTTCCACAGGATCACGTCGTCGACGTCGGGCCGGGTCGCCTGGGCGCGCGTGTAGATGTCGCGGCGCGTCGTCTTGTGGGCGAGAAACGGATCGCACGCGTCGACCGGCGCGCGCGCCAGGGCCACGCGGCGGGTGGCGCCGAACGGGGCGAGCGGCAGGATCTCGGCCGCCGCGCGTCCGGTCGGCAGCAGCCGGATGCGGCCGCGGCCCAGGCCGAACGGCGTCGGCTCCCGGCGCACCACGGCCTCGACGGCGGCCCGGTCCCAGGGGAAGCCGAAGTAGTACGCCGACGCCGCCAGGCGATCGAGATGCATGGCCAGGTGCTGCCAGGCGCCGCTCTCGACGCGCACCGTCTCGATCAGCTCGAAGTCGCGCTGCGCCGCCGGCGGCACCCGGGTCACCGCCGGCGCACCCGCCATCGGCGCGGCGTCCACGAACGCGCCCTTCAGCAGGCATTCGTCGTACTCGTCGTCGGCGCGCGAGTCGGCGACGATGCCGGCGCCGATGCCGAGCGACGCCGCGCCCGTCGCGCGCTCGACGACCAGCGTGCGGATGGCAACGGAGAACACAGCGTCGCCGCCGGGACGAACCAGCCCGATTGCGCCGGTGTAGACGCCCCGCGGCGCCGCTTCGAGCGCGGCGATGATCTCCATCGTCCGGATCTTTGGTGCGCCCGTCACCGAGCCGCACGGAAAGAGCGCGCGGAACAGGTCGACGACGCCAGGCCCCGCGCCACCCGGCGGCGGTGACGGCAGGCGCGCCTCGATAGTGGAGGTGAGCTGCCACACAGTCGGATAGCGTTCCGCGCTGAACAGCGCCGGCACCCGCACCGATCCGGTGGCGGCGAGGCGCCCCAGATCGTTGCGCAGCAGGTCGACGATCATCACGTTCTCGGCGCGCGCCTTCTCGCTCGCGACCAGCCCGTCGCGACGGGCCAGATCCTCGTCGAGCCAGCGGCCGCGCGGAGCCGTGCCCTTCATCGGCCGGGCGGTCAGCAGGTCGCCGCGCCGCTCGACGAACAGCTCCGGCGACGCGCTCAGCACGACGTGGTCGCCGAGGTCGAGGCGGGCGCCGTAGCCGGCTTCGTGGGCCGTACACAACGCGTCGACCCAGGCATCGAATTCGCCCGAGTCGATCGGGCCAGCGCCTTCGCGCTCGAGGGCGAAGGTGTAGTTCACCTGGTAGGTGTCGCCGGCGGAAATGTAGGCGGCGACGCGATCGATGGCGTGGCCGAAGCGGGCCCGCGTCAGCGACGGAGCCCACGGGGCCGGCGCCATCGCGGCGGGGGGGACGCGCGCCGCGGCGTGCGGGAGCGGGTGCGCCGGCCGGCGGATCACCGACGCCTCGTCGAAGACTGCGACCCAGGCCAGCGGCACGCCGCGCTCGGTGACACCGGCGCGAATCGCGCGCGCCATCGCCGGCTCGAAGGCCGGCGCCGCCTCGTAGGCGATCATCACCGCCGCCCATTGGCCGCGTGCGGCCGCGCGATCGGCCTCGGCGACGACGGCGACGACGTCCTCGATCCGCGTCGCCACGTGCACCGCACGCGCCACGTCGAGCTCGACCCCGCCGCCCTCTGGCATCCACGTCGGACGCGCCGGATCGCCGCTCGTGAACCGCGCCAGAGGCCGCACGCCTCGACGGTATCACTCCGGTGCCGTCCCGCCCGCGACCACCGCCGCGGCCTGACGCGCGGTAGAATCGGCAGCGTATGACGACTCGAGTCCGTCCTCGCGATGACGAATTCCAGATGCCCAGCTTCCGGCTGGACGGCCAGGTGGCGCTCGTGACCGGCGGCAGCCGCGGCCTCGGCCTCGGCGTGGCGCTCGCCCTCGCCCACCACGGCGCCGACATCGCGCTCGCCGCGCGCACCGCGTCGACGCTCGAAGGCGCCGCGGAGCTCGTGCGCAAAGCCGGCCGGCGCGCCATCACGATCGAGGCCGACGTCTCGAACGTCGAGCAGGTGCAGGCGATGGTGGCCAAGGCCCACGAGGGCCTCGGCCGCCTGGACATCCTGGTCAACGGCGCCGGCATCAACATCCGCCGTCCCGCCGACACCTTCACCGAGGCCGACTACGACCTCCTGATGAACGTGAACCTGAAGAGCGCGTTCTTCACCTCGATCGAAGCCGGCCGCCTGATGCGCAAGCAGAAGCACGGCCGCATCATCAACATCGGCTCGCTGACCTTCGAGTTCGCAGTGCCGAACGTGACGCTCTACGCGATGAGCAAGGGCGGCATGAAGCAGCTCACCAAGCAGCTCGCGCTCGAATGGGCGAAGGATGGCGTCACCGTGAACGCGATCGCCCCGGGCCGCTTCTGGACGGCGCTGACGGACGCGGTGTTCTCGGTGCCGGATCTCTATGACAGCGCGGTCAGCGTCATTCCGCTCGGCCGGCCTGGCCTGTCGACCGATCTCGCGGGCGCGGCGGTGCTGCTGGCGTCACCGGCGGGCAGCTACATCACCGGGCAGACCATTTACATCGACGGCGGCTGGCTGGTGAACAGCGGCGTGCGCGCCTAGCAGACGCCTGGGCACTGGTAGCCACCACGGCGCGGTCGCGATCACCGCGCCGGCGGTGGACAGCCCGACGAAGCCGACGCGATCGAGCAGCACGCCGGCCATCAGGCCGCCGATCGCGCTCGTCGTCCACACCAGCCCGTCGGCGAGCCCTTGCAAGCGGGTCTGCGCCGCCGAGTGCACGCCGCGCGTCAGCGAGGCGCTGCCGGCGACAAAATCCAGGTTCCAGCCGAGCCCGAGCAGGCCGAGCGCGACCAGCACCGCGCCGGGATGCGCCTGCATGGTTGCGGCGATGACGCAGGCGACGGTGAGCAGGACGGTGCCGATGGCGATCACCGCCCGCGGTCCGAAGCGATCGGTGAGCCGTCCGGTGAGCGGCGCCGCGGCGTACATCCCGAACGTGTGGGTCGAAATCACGAGGCCGATCGCCGGCAGCGTGGCGCCGTGGTGGTGCATGTGCAGCGGCGTCATGGTCATCACCAGCACCATGGCGACCTGACCGCAGAGCATCGCCATCAGGCCGAGCCAGGCATCGCCGGTCGCCAGCAACACCCGCACCGACGCCGGAGACGCCGGCGCGCCCGCCGTCATCGTCTCCGCCGTGGTGTCGTCGGCGACGATCGGCATCGCCCAGGTCACAGCCGCCGCGCACAGCATCATCGCGGCGGCAGCGATGTAGGGACCGATGAGACCGTCGAGGCGCAGGCTTTCCGCCGCCTGCCGCGCCAGGTCGAGGAGCGACGGCCCGACCACGGCGCCGATCGTCGCCGCCCACACCACCCAGCCGATCACGGTGCCGCGCCGCGCCGCCGGATAGAGGGCGGCGGCGCTGTAGCGGGCGATCCGGTTGGCGCCATAGCCGATGCCGAACGGCAGCGCCGCGAGCACGAACAGCCAGAACGCGTGCGCGGCGATGGCCGCCGCGGCGGCAAGCGCCGCGACGGTCGCGAGCACGTAGCCGGCGAGCATGCCTTGCCGGCTGCCGCCGGTGCGGCGCGCGCCCATCAGCAGCGACGATCCGATCGCGGTCCCGAGCACCGTGACTGCCGACGGGACGCCGACGAGCGCGGCGTTGACGTGCAGCGCCTCGGCGATCAGCGCGTTGACGGTGTACGACATCAGGTAGCCGGTGGTGGAGAGCCCGGCGCCGGCGAAGATCGCGGCCACTGCCCGCCTTCGCTGGCCTTCGTCCATCGTCACAGGACCTGCCGCAGGGCGGCCACCAGCGGATCGGCGCCCTCGCTGGTCGAGACGATGGCGCGCAGCGCGCCGGTCCGGTCGATCACGAAGAGCGACGTCGGATGCGAGACGGTGTAGGCAACGCCAGCTGGCGCCGGATCGCGCTCGTAGTCGGCGCCGTAGCGCGCGATCACTTCGTGGAGTTGCGCCTGGGTCCCGGTGACGCCGACCGCAGCGGCGCCGCCGTGCGCGCCGCCCAGATTCCCCAGGTAACGCTCGAGGGAGGCCGGCGTGTCGCGCTCCGGATCGACGCTGACGAAGATGGGGCGCACCTGCCCCGCCTCCGCCGGCTCGAGTCTCGCCAGCGCGCCCTTGACCAGGCCCATCGCGCGCGGGCAGAAGTCGGGGCACGAGGCGTAGCCGAAGAAGAGCACGACGACGGATCCGCGCGCGTCGTGCAGCGAGAAGGGCCGCCCGCCCGGGCCGGTGAGCGAGAAGTCGCCTCCGGCGGGCAGGACCGGCGCCGCCGGCGGCGTGCCCGGACCGGCCGAACCGCCCGGCAGCATGCGTCCCGCAGCACCGTCGTCGGCCTGCTTCCGGCAGCCGGCCGTCGCGACGACCAGGACCAGGACGAGCGCCGCGGCCCGCGCTCTCACGACCGGGCGGCCCGCGCCACTCCCGCGGCGCGCTCGACCATCGTCAGGACGGCGGAGTTGTCGAGCGTGCCCTGCCCTTCCGTGACCAGCGTGCCGAACATGTCGGCGACGCGCGACGTGGTCGGCAGCGTCACGCCCAGCGCCTTCGCTTCGTCGAGCACGATCCGCAGATCCTTGTAGTGGTGCGCCGCCTTGAAACCGGGCGCAAAGTCGCCGGCGGTCATGCGCGGGCCGCGGACCTCCATAAGGCGCGTCGCCGCCACGCCGCCCTGCAGCACGCGGATCATGATCTCGGGATCGACGCCGCTGGCGCGACCGAAGACGATTGCCTCGGAGATCGCGTTCAGCACCAGCGCGCCCACGATCTGATTGCAGGCCTTGACGAGCTGTCCGGCGCCGGCCGGCCCGCAGAGCGTCAGCGTCTTGCCCATCGCCTCGAACACCGGACGTGCCGCTTCGAAATCCTCTGGCGTGCCGCCGGCCATGATCGACAGCGTGCCGGCTTTGGCGCCGACGTCACCGCCGCTGACCGGCGCGTCGAGCATGCGGAAGCCCTTGGCCGCGACCGCCTGGTGAATCCTGCGCACGGCCGCCGGCGCGATCGTGCTCATGTCGATCAGCAGCGTGCCAGGCTTTGCGGCCGTGCACACCCCGTCGGGGCCGAGCAGCACCGCCTCGACATCGGGCGCGTCGGGGACCATCGTGAACACGACGTCGCTGGCGCGGCCGACCTCCGCTGGCGAAGCCGCCAGGCTGGCGCCTTCCGCCGCCAACGCGTCCATCGCCGGCCGGCTGCGGTTGAAGACGGTGACGGCAAAGCCGGCCTTCAGCAGGTTCGAGGCCATGGGCTTGCCCATGAGACCGAGTCCGATCACTCCAACGGTAGGCATCTGTCGAGTCACTCCTGGTGTGAAGACGCGCTCACGCGCGCGAAGACCGCGGCCACCTGGCTGAAGCGCGAAGGCGCCCAGCCGGCCGCGAACGCGTGCTGGAAGCGCGCCAGTCGATCGGCCGACGCGCCGTGCGGCAAGGCCGCGTGGAACGCCGCCCACTCTGCGCGCAGCTGGCGGACGTCGTCGGCGCTGGCGTCGGCGAGGAAGGCATCCGCGGCCGCAACCGGGCTGCCGTAGATCTCGTGGAGGTCCTGGTTCAGATAGGCGTCGCAAAACGCCTCGATGGCCGGGAACCGCTGGCGCGCCGCCGCGGCTTTCGACGGGCTGCTCACGCGCGCGCGCAGCGAGCGCACCGCCGCCCGCGCCGTCTTCTTCGACACGCTCATCGGCCAACCTCGGGATACGACGTCAGCACGCAGAACGCGCCGCGCTCGACGTCCCAGCGCAGCACCACGACCGCGTGGTAACAGGCGTTCGGCGCGACCTTGCCGCGCTGCCATGAACGGCCGATAGGCCGCGGTTCTCGCGAGCGGTAGCGCAGCGCCAGGTTGGGCCGCGGTCCACGGCGCGCCGACCACGTCGCGATGCGGCCGCGCTCGAGCACCAGCGCCGCGCCGACCACGAGCTCCGCCGTCTCACGATCCGTGTAGGTCGACACCGCCGAGATATCGGGCTGCAGCCGCAGCCGCTCGGCGAGCTGCCGGTTGGTGCGGCCGACGTGGCGGGCCAGCGTGTGGCCGCCGCAGCCCTCGTCCGCGGCCAGGTCGCGGCGTGGCGCCTGTGCCGTCGCGTGCAGCGACGAGACCGGCAGCAACAAGGCAACGAGCAGGGCAAGGAGCCGCACCGCCCTATGCTATCCGCTACCCGTTGGCGGGCGCGCGGCCGGCGCCTAGTCCCCGGGAAACGTGATACCTACGACAAATTCCCGGGCGGGGCATCCCTCCTCCACCCCAGCGCGCAGGCGTGCGCGCCGGGGGCCCCGGGCCTGGCGGCGTTGCTCGTCGCTGACAAATCCCCGATGTGCGCGCTCCTCGCGCCTGGCCAGCCGGGCGCCGCGCTCCGGGACTTGTCCCAGCTATCACGTTTCCAGGGGACTAGCGCTCGCCCCCCGAACAAATGCGCCTGCGATGCGATAAGCTCATTCGCCGTGGACCGTCGCCATTTCCTGTCGACCACCTTCGCCGCTCCGCTCATGACCAGCCTTTCCGCTTCCGGGATCGGTGACGCGCCGCAAGGCGCGTCGCAAAGCAGCGCCTCGTCGACGCCGGGCGCGCCCAGCCTCTACGTCTGGCAGCACTACGCGCTGCGGACCGGACAACCGCGACGCCTGGGTGAGTATTTCGCCAAGGCGCGCGTGCCCGCCCTGACCCGCGCCGGCGCCGGGCCGGTCGGCGTGTTCGAGCCAATCGCCGGGCCGCCGCAGCCCAGCCTGTTCTCGCTGACACCGTTCGCCTCGGCAGCGCCGTTCCTCTCGCTCGACGACACCCTCGCCACAGACGCGGAGTACCAGGCCGCCGCCGCGCCGTACGCCGACGCGACCGCCGCCGATCCGGCCTACATGCGGCAGGAGACCTGGCTGCTGCAGGCGTTCCCGACGTTCCCGCGGGTCGAACTGCCGGCGCAGACCGCGGCCAAGGCGCCGCGGATCTTCGAGCTGCGGATCTACGAGAGCCCGAGCGAGAAGGCGCATCTCAAGAAGGTCGAGATGTTCGAGAAGCTGGGCGAGATCGCGATCTTCAAACGCACCGGCCTCGTGCCGGTGTTCTTCGCCCGGATGATCGCCGGGCCACGCATGCCGTGCCTCGCCTACCTGCTGGTGCACGATTCGCTGGCGGCGCGCGAGAAGAACTGGAGCGCGTTCGTCACCGACCCCGAGTGGCGCAAAGTCGCGCAGACGCCGGGCTTCGGCGACGCCGACATCGTCTCGAACATCACCACCTGGCTCCTGCGGCCGTCGGCGGCGTCCCAGATCTAGGCGACCCCTCTGAGCGCCGCGCTGCCGTCCCTCTCGACCCACGCGTCCCACGCTTCCCTTTCCTGATTTCACATGCGACTGTTCCAAGTTCTCGACGCGCAAGGCCGGCTGTGCCCCGGCGCTCTCGCCGGCGGCAAGGCCGAGGTCGCTACCGGCGGCCAGGCTGGTTTCGCCTCGACCCTCGATCTGCTGACCGCGGTCGATCGTGACGGACTCGACCTCGCCGGCTGGTTCGACGCACAGCGCCGAGACGGGCTGACCACGGCGGTCGACTGGGCCGCGCTCGAGCGCGTCGGGCGCGCCGACGGCTACACGCTGACCATCCCGATCGTGCCGCCCGAGGTGTGGGGCGCCGGCGTCACCTATCGCCGCAGCGCCGACTTCCGCGAGGAAGGCCTCGGCATCTACGACAAGATCTACGAGGCGGCGCGGCCCGAGCTGTTCTTCAAGGCCACCGCGTCGCGCTCGGCCGGCCCGCACGAGCCGATCGGCCGGCGCAAGGACTCGGCCTTCACCGCCGCCGAGCCCGAGGTCTGCGTCATCGTCTCGCGCGGCGGCGCCATCCTCGGCTACACGTTGGCCAACGACGTCTCGGCCTGGGACATCGAGCGCGACAACCCGCTCTACCTGCCGCAGTCGAAGGTCTACGACGGCTGCTTCTCGTGCGGGCCGACCATCGTCACACCCGACGAGGTCGCCGATCCGTACGGCATCGAGGTCACGATGGTGGTCTCGCGCGGCACCACCGAGGTCTTCAAGGGTACGGCGAGCACCAGCCAGTTGAAGCGCAAGCTGCCGGATCTGGTCGAGTGGCTGCGCAAGTCGAACGACGTGCCGACCGGCACCGTGCTGTCGACGGGGACCGGCATCATCCAGCCGCTCGGCTCCGGTCTCGAGCCCGGCGACATCGTGGTCATCAGCTCGCCGCAGCTCGGCTCGCTCAGCAACCCGGTCGCGTTCGTCTAGATGAAGGGGGCGCGGACGCCGTCTCGACCCGCGGGCGCCGGCCGCGGGTTGACCGCGGGCCGCCGCCCCTTCCTCACCGCGCGCTGGGAGCACCTCGTGCTCCTGAACTATCCCTGCCCGGCGGCGCTCCTCGCGCCGCTCGTCCCCGCCGGCACGACGCTCGATCCCTGGCTGGGTCAGTGCCTCGTCAGCCTGGTCGGCTTCCGCTTCGAGGACACGCGGCTCGCCGGCCTGGCGATCCCGGGCCATCGCCACTTCGACGAGGTCAACCTGCGCTTCTACGTGCGCCGGATCGCCGAGGACGGCAGCGTGCGCCGCGCCGTCGTGTTCATCCGCGAGCTGGTGCCGCGCCGGGCCATCGCCGCGGTGGCGCGCTGGATCTACAACGAGCCGTACCTCGCGGTCCCGATGGCGCACCTCATCGACCTCGACCCCCGCGCCGGCGGCGCCGTCGCCTATCGCTGGCAGCACCGCGGCCGGCGCTTCGCGCTCGGTGCGACCGTCGACGGCCCGGCGCAGCCGCTCGTCGCGGGCTCCGCCGCCGAGTTCATCACCGAGCACTACTGGGGCTACACACGGCAGCGCGACGGCGGCACGCTCGAGTACGAGGTCGCGCACCCGCCCTGGGTCGTGTGGACCGCGACGAACGCGCGCTTCGAGGGCGCGGCCGAACGCCTCTACGGGCCGGATTTCGCGCAGGTCGTCGCCGGACCGCCGCAGTCGGCGTTCGTGGCGGTCGGCTCGCCCGTCTCGGTGTTCCGCGGGCGCCGGCTGGATCTCGGGTGAGCGCCCGGGCGATGATCGGCGGATGCCCGATCCCGAGCAGGCGCCCGTGACCGTCCACCGCGACGGCTACACCATATCCACCGACCCCGCGCGTCTCGACCTCGACGCCATCCACGCCTTTCTGTCGACCGAGAGCCACTGGGCGCTCGGCATCCCGAAGGACGTCGTGGCCAAGTCCATCGCCCATTCCCTGCCGGCTGGCGTCTATGCGCCCGACGGAGCCCAGGTCGGCTTCGCGCGTGTGATCACCGACTACGCCACGTTCGCCTATCTGTGCGACGTCTACGTGCTCGACGGGCACCGCGGGCGCGGCCTGGGCGCCTGGTTGACCGAGGTCGTGCTCGCGCTGCCCGAGCTGGAGCATCTGCGGCGGTGGACACTGGCGACCAAGACCGCGCACGGCCTCTACGAGAAGTTCGGGTTCCGGGTGCCCCAGTGGTCGAACGCCTACATGGACATCGTGCGGCCAACCATGTACCAACCCCAGCCAGGTCCCGACGAGACGGGCGTCCAAGGGCTCGGACGAGAGTAGGGTTGGCAACTTGGGCGTCGAGGCGCCCGCCCGGCCAGGCGCGAGGAGCGCGCATACAGGGCGTATGCAAGCGACGAGCAACGCCGCCCGGCGGGATGCATCGGCGGCCAAGGTGACAACTCTATTCTCGTCCGAGCCCTAAGTCCGCGGCCCGAACTTTCGATAGAATCACCGGATGCCCACGGCAACGGTGGCTCCGACCACCTACCTCAACTTCATCGACGGCGAATGGCGCGCCTCCCGGACCGGGCGCACCTTCGAGAACATCAACCCGGCCGACACGCGCGACGTCGTCGGACTTCTCCAGGATTCCGACTCGAGCGACGTCGACGCGGCGGTGCAGGCGGCGCAGAAGGCGTTCCCCGGCTGGGCGTCCACACCGGCTCCCGCCCGCGGCAAGATCCTGCTCAAGGCCGCCGCCATCCTCGAGGGCCGGATCGCCGAGATGGGCGACCTGCTGAGCCGCGAGGAAGGCAAGACGATCGGCGAGGCCAAGGGCGAGGTCACGCGCGCCGTGCGCATCCTCGAGTACTTCGGCGGCGAAGGCGCGCGCCTCTCGGGCCAGACGATCCCGTCGGAGCGGCCGCGCGTGTTCATGTACACGATCAAGCAGCCGCTCGGCGTGGTCGCGCTGATCGCGCCGTGGAACTTCCCGATCGCGATCCCGACCTGGAAGATGGCGCCGGCCCTGGTCTCGGGCAACGCCGTCGTGTTCAAGCCGGCGTCGCAGGCACCGCTGACCTCACTCGAGCTGATCCGCATCTTCGAGCAGGCCGGCATCCCCAAGGGCGTCCTCAACCTCGTCACCGGCTCGGGGTCGTCGGTGGGCACGCCGCTCGTCGCGCACCCGCTGGTGCGCGCCATCTCGTTCACCGGCTCGGACGGCGTCGGCAAAGGCATCGCCGCGGTCGGCGCCGAACGTCTGGCCCGCGTCCAGCTCGAGATGGGCGGCAAGAACCCGACGATCGTGCTGGCCGACGCCGACATGGATGTCGCCGTCGATTGCGTGCTCAACGCCGCGTTCTTCTCGACCGGACAGCGCTGCACCGCGACCAGCCGCGCCATCGTCGAGAAGGGGGCCGTGCAGCCGTTCGTAGAACGCCTGGTGGCGCGCGCCGAGAAGCTGAAGGTCGGCGATCCGCGCGATCCGTCGACCGAGCTCGGCCCGGCCATCGACGAGAAGCAGCTCAGGACGACGCTGCGCTATCTCGACATCGGCCGGCAGGAGGGCGCGACGCTGGTGCACGGCGGCGAACGCCTGTCCGAGGGCGCGCATGCGCACGGCTGGTTCAGCCGCCCGGCGATCATGACCGGGGTGGCGTCGCAGTCGAAGCTGGGCCAGGACGAGGTCTTCGGGCCGCTGCTCGGGATCATCGAGGCCAAGGATTACAACGACGCGGTGGCCCTCGCCAACGACGTCCGCTTCGGCCTGTCGGCGTCGATCTGCACGACCAACCTCAGCCGCGCCCTCGACTACGTCGAACGCGCCGAGGCCGGCATGGTGATGGTGAACCTGCCGTCCGCCGGCGTCGAGTACCACATCCCGTTCGGCGGGACGAAGGACTCGAGCAGCGGCTGGCGCGAACAGGGCCCGATGGCGACGCAGTTCTTCACCGACAGCAAGACGGTCTACATGAAGTACTGACCGCCCGGTCTCGCCGGCAGACACCATCGTCGGCGAGACACGATCGTCGGCGAGACGCCCTGAACGGGACGGGCATTCCGCTCCGCGCTCCACTTCGCTCGCGCCGGCAAGCCGCGCTCCCGGCCGCTGATTGCGCGACAAGCCACGTCGCACCTGCGTGCGACGTCGTGTCTGTGAGCCTCCCGCGCGTCTTGCGAGACGCCGCCGTCTTCGCGACGGCGCTGAGACGGCTGGCTCCAGTCGCGCTACGGGAACGCCCGTCCCGCTGCTCCACGGCGTCGCGACTGCAAGTCCCATCGGCAGCGACATCGTCGCCGCGAACCCGCCGGCGACAAACGGGCCTCTCGGCAAGACGTAGGCATGCCGAGGAGGCTGCGCTAGCGACGCAGGCGCTCCCGGCACCGCATCGTCCGTATCCGGTCTCTTGCTACCCTGGCTGTATGCGCGACGACCCTCGCGAGCGACGAGCGATCGAGCGCCTTCTCGAACATCTGTCGCCGCGACCTACCACGGTGGACCGCTGGCCGGACCGCGAAGACCGGACCAAAGGCGCCATCGATGCCATCGCCGCGTCCTTCGCCATTGAACACACGTGCGTCGATTCCTTTCCAGGGCAAAGCCAGGACACGAGTTACTTCGAAGCGATTGCCGCCCTCGAGACGGAAATCGCCCTTCCGTACCGACTGTCCCTCGCCGTTCCGGTCGGCGCCTTGAAACGTGGTACGGACTGGCGAGCAAGCGTCGGTCGCCTACGACAGTGGATCGTTTGTGAGTCGCCGGCGTTGCCGGCCGGGGCCCATAGCGTTGGCCCGCCAGTGCTGCCGTTCGCCGTGGAAGTTTGGAAGTACGACCCGAGCGACCAGACTTGGCGGCCCGGCCTGTTCCTCAAGCGTTCGGTGGATTCAGAGAAGGGCTTCGTCGAGATGCTGCGGGCGCAGGCTTCGCGGAAGTTCGACAAGCTCGCGCCGCACAAGGAAGACGGCCTAACGACGGTCCTCCTGCTAGAAAGTCGCTGCGGAGCCTTGATGTCACTGGCCAGGATGGACGATGGCTTGGCCGAGGCATTCCCCGCGGGCCTTCCTGCCGGGATCGACCAGATCTGGTTTGCCGATTGGGCCTGTGAGGCAGTGCCCGGCTACTGGCGGCTTCGCTAGGCGTCCCGCCGTCGGGCATCTCGCGCCGAGGCCGTGGTTGCGACGCCTCAACGCGAGCCCTGGGTGGTGCCGCGGCTCGAGCTCGCGGTCGCGACGCCCGGGAGTGGCGGGACGGGCGTTCCTGGAGCGCGACTGGAGCCAGCCGACGCAGCGCCGCCAGCGAAGGCGACGGCGTCTCGCAAGACGCGCGGGAGGCTCACAGACACGACGGCGCACGCAGGTGCGCCGTTGCTTGTCGCGCAATCAGCGGCCGGGAGCGCGGCTTGCCGGCGGCGCCAACTGTTCGCGGCCGCGCTCTCACGCGCGGTCGCGGGGCCGCCCATTGAACGTGCGGGCTGCTATTCGCGACGCTGGGCTCGTCGCGGCGCCCGCACGCGGGCGGCGAAGTGGAGCGCGCAAGGAATGCCCGTCCCGCTTCAGGGCGTCTCGCCTGAGATGTGAGATCTGTCTAGCCCGAGATCTGCCTGGCCGCGGCTCTCAGCGGACGGCGGTCGAGAACTCGGGCTGGGGCGAGTCGGCGGCGGTTTCGAGCGCGATGTTGAAATCGGGCAGGAAGTCGCGGACGTAGACCAGCGTGGCGCGGATCGTCACGCTCGCCAGCACCAGGCCGAGCATCGCGTCGGCGCCGTTGAGCAGGGCGTCGATCGGCGCGTAGGTCGCCGACAGGATGCCGGTGAACCGCCCGAGCATCGTGAACGGACCGAGCCCGGCGAGAAGGCCCGCGACCGCCCCGCCGACGATCTGTGCCCGCACCGACTTGGACGGTCCGGCCAGGAACTGCCGGAACGCCAGCGACAGCGACACCGTGGCCACGACGATGAGGCCGGCGCGCGTCACCAACGTCCAGGTCGACACCAGATCCCGCCCGACCACCTGCATCGCGCCGCAAGCGGCGGCGGCGAACGCCAGCGTGGCCCATGCCGGCCCGGCGTCCGGCCGGACGACGCGCTCGACGCGCGACGACGCCGCCAGGACGACCGCGACGAACAGCCACGGCACCGAGACGAGCCAGTTGGTGAGCTGACCGATGGCCGCCGGCGCTTCGGTCGGCAAGCCGTCGGGAGCGGTGGCGATGACGGTGAGCGTGGTGGCCACGGTCGCCGACAGCGCGACACCGAGTCCCAGCATCGACAGGACACGCGTCGCCGCGGAGGGCGACAGGTTGATCGCCAGCCGCGGAGCGGGCGGCGGCACCTGCGCCGGCATCATCACGCCACCGGCGGGCTCGGATGACCAGCGGGTGTCCTGACGCGGCGGCAGCGCGCCAGCCGGCGCCGCCCCGGTCGCCGCGGCTGTCCCGTGCAACCCTGGCGGTGGAAGCGGACGTCCAGGCACCGTATGCGCCGGTCGCGCACCCGCCGGGGGCAAGGCCGTACCGCTCGGTGGCCCACCAGCCCGCGTCGGCGACGGGGTCGACGTCGCGAGCGGCGGCATCTTGGGCGGCCGGGCCTGGCCACGAGGACGTGCGCGGGCGGGGTCGAAGGGCACTACTGGCATAAGGTCCTGCCCCGTGGATAGCAAGCGCGCTGCCACCGCACTCGCTGATCGACTGGCGCACACATTGTGGCGATTCCCGTGTATTTCAAAGGTGGATCGACACTTTTCGGCGTCCGGCTTGTGCCGCGCCCGCCGGACGAATGTCAGCGCCCCACCGACCTTTTTTCCGCTGCTGCTGCGGGCTCGTCCCGCCCGGACGAGGGCCAGCGTCAGCCGGCGACAAAGCGGATATGCTGCGCGGACTCCATGGCCGAACCGGATCTCTACACCCTCACCAACGACGCCGTCGAAACACCGCCGCGCGCCCTCGGAGCGGCCCTGAAGCGCATTGGTCCGGGCATGGTGCTCGCCGCTTCCATCGTCGGCACCGGCGAGCTCATCGCGACGACCACCCTCGGTGCCACGGTCGGCTATCTCGCGCTCTGGATCATCCTGGTCAGCTGCGCCATCAAGCCGGTCGTCCAGGGCGTCCTCGGGCGCTACACGATTGCCACCGGCGAGACCTGCCTCGAGGGTTTCGCCCGCGTGCCGGGCCCGCGCGTCCCCGGTACGGGCGGCGGCGTCAACTGGCTGGTGGTCTGCTGGCTGGTGATGGTGGTGATGTCGCTGCTGCAGGTCGGCGGCATGTTCGGCGGCGTGGCGCAGGTGCTCAACCTGATCGTGCCCGCGGTGTCGGTCAACGTCTGGGTGGGCATCTGCCTGGGGCTCACGCTGGCGCTCCTCCTCCGCGGCGGCTACGACCGGGTCGAGAAGCTGGCCGTGGTCAAGGTGAGCTTCTTCACGGTGCTGACGGTGTGTGCGGCGGCCGTCCTGGTCGCGACGCCGGGCGCCTTCTCGACGGCCGACCTCAGGGCGGGCCTGACGTTCCAGCTGCCGGCCAACGGGCTCGCCACGGCCATCGCGGTGTTCGGCATCACCGGCGTCGGGGCGACCGAGCTGGTCATGTATCCCTACTGGTGCATCGAGAAGGGCTACGCGCGCTTCACGGGCCCGCGCGACGGCTCGGTGGAGTGGCTGCAACGGGCCCGCGGCTGGGTCCGCGTCATGCACCTCGACATCGCCTGCTCGATGGTCATCTACACCGCGGCGACGCTGGCCTTCTACCTGCTCGGCGCCGGCGTCCTGCACCGGGCGGGGCTGGTGCCGGCGGGCAGCGAGATGATCGTCACGCTGTCGCGCCTCTACACCGCGACGCTCGGCGAGTGGGCGCTGTGGCTGTTTTACGCCGGCGCCGTGATCACGCTCTACGGGACGATCTTCGCATCGACCGCCGCCCACGCCCGCGTCACATCCGACCTGGTGCGGATGGCCGGCGGCTTCGCCCGCGACGACAGCGCCGCGCGGGCGCGCTGGCGCGACATCAACACGGTGGTGCTGGCGGTGGTGCCGGCGGTCTTCTTCTGGATCTTCGGCAACCCGGTGCGGATGGTGGTGGCCGGCGGCATCGCCCAGGCGGTGATGCTGCCGCTGATCGGCCTGGCGGCCGTCTACCTGCGCCACGCGCGGGTGCCGGAGGAGCTGCGGCCGTCGCCGCTCACGACCGCGGCCCTGTGGGTGTCCGCGATCGTGATGGCGGTGGCGACGTCGTTCACCGTCGTCCGGCTGTTCCGGGGCTGACAGCCGGCGGGCCGGTCTGGGCGACTGCTGGCTGGTCTACTGCTGGCTCGTAGCGGGCGTCCAGCTGACGCCGTAGGTCTCCTGGTAGACCTTGATCGCTTCGTCCTCGGACGGCAGCTGCAGGCCGTCGGTGAAGCGGTTCATGAACGCGAAGTTGCAGGTCTGCAGGAGCACTTCGAGCGCCCCGACCTCGCCGAACTCCTTGCGGATCGCGGCGTAGTCCTCGTCGGTCATGCCCGAGGGCCGATCGGTAAGCTTGCGCGCGAACTTGACCGCGGCGAGCTCGCGCGGTGTCAGCACCGAATCGTCCTTACGCATCGCCTGGAGCTTGATCGGGTCGACGCCGAGGCCGCGCAGCCCCTGCACCTGGTGGAGGGTGCAGTATCGGCATTCGTTGGCGGTGGACACCGCGAACGACACCTGGAGCTGGATGTCGCGGCCGATGACGGCCTTTTCCCGGAAGCTGGTGCCAAACGCGCGCCACGCCTGCTGGATGCCCGGCACGCGCAGCATCGCCCGCTGCGAGTTGGCCATGCCGAGGCGAAGGCTGTTCCGCGCCTGCTGGATCGCCGGATCCTTCGATTGCGCGAGGGCGGCGGCCGCCGCCGTGATCTCGTCGTCGGCAAGGAGGGCGACGCGCGCCTTCACGCCGGCAGGCCGTTTCAGCGCAGGCCAGGTCATCGTGCCCTCGAGCGCCCAGGCCTCCACCGGCAGGTTCAGCCCCTCGACGTAGCGCGTGAAGAAGTTGAAGAAGCAGACGGTCATCGTCAGCTCGACGATCTCGCTGTCGTTGAACACGGCGCTGACGCGCTCGAAATCGCTCGGCGCGATGTTGACGCTGCGGGTCAGGATCTCGGCGTAGCGCAGGGCCGCTTGCTCCGAGGTCGATAGCCGCGTCAGCGTGCTGGCCTCGAGGGCCGAGCGCAGCACGGCGCCGCGGTCGTTGCCCTTGAGGACGCGGATCATGTGCGCCGCCACGTAGGGGCTGCCGTTGACCTGGGCGATGCGCAGGCCCATCGCCGCCTTGATCTCCGGCGCCAGGGTGCCCTTGAACAGGACCGCTTCGGGCAGCGCCGCCATCGGCGCGACCGAGCCGGGCACGCCGCCGAGCGCGCGTACGAAAGCGGGCGCGTCCGGCGAGCCGAGGCTGGTCGTGGTGACCGCGGCGTCGAGCGCGACCCGG
>JANOIR010000038.1:0-4199 GCA_031407765.1 Vicinamibacteraceae bacterium | reverse complement strand
TCGGGCTGCTGACCCACGTCGAGCGCCCGCTCGCGCGCGACGACGGCGATCCGCCGGTGCGCGTCTTCGGCCGCGACGACTGGGACATCTTCGAGCTGCGCCGCCTGCTCGGCGTGGTGTCGGCGCAGCTCCACGTGCGGTTCGTCGCCGGCAACACCGAAGGCCGCATCCGCGCCGACGCGGCGGTCGTCTCGGCCTTCCTCGCCTCGTACGGCGTGCTGCGCTACGGCGAGATCACGGCCGCGATGCGCGAGCGCGCGGCCGCGGCGCTCGAGACTGTCGGCGCGGGACACCTCTCGGCGCGATTCCTGGATGAGCTGTCGAGCGGCGAGGCCCGCCGCGTCATGCTGGCGCGCGTGCTGGTGACCGACCCGCGGGCGCTCGTCCTCGACGAGCCGACGACCGGTCTCGACCTCGCCGCCCGCCACGCCTTCATGGAACGGGTCCGGGCCGTGGCGCGGCAGGGCACCACGGTGATCCTCGTGACGCACCACCTCGAGGAGATCATCCCCGAGATCGAGCGCGTCGTCCTGCTGCGAGCCGGCCGGATCGCCGGCGATGGCTCCAAGGCTGAGATGCTGGCGCCAGCGCGGCTGTCCGAGTTGTTCGATCTGCCCGTCGCCGTCGATGCGGCGGACGGCTATCATTACGCCAGACCCCGTCTCTGAGCCTGCTCATGCAACTCCGCCACGCCGCCGCGTCCGTCGCGCTGGCCTGCTGCGGCTGGGGCGCCGCGATCGCGGCGCAGCAGTCGGCCGGTCCAGCCGCACCAGCGATCGAACGGGTCGACTTCCAATCGCAGATCCGGCCGATCCTCGAAGCCCGCTGCGTCGAGTGCCACAGCGCCCTCAAGCGCAAGGGCGGACTGGCCCTCGAGGCCTACGCCGACATTCTCGAAGGCGGCAAGGACGGCCCCGTCGTCCGGCCGGGGCGAAGCGCCGACAGCATGCTCATCAAGCGCCTGAAGGGCGTCGAAGACGAGCCGATGCCGAAGGACGAGGATCCCCTGCCGCCCGCGGAGATCGCGCGCATCGCGCGCTGGATCGACCAGGGCGCACGGGCCACGCCGAGCGGGCCGCGGGCCCCGGCCCCGTGGATCGCCCCGTTGACGCTCGCTCGCCCGGTGCCTCCGGCGGTGTCCTGGCCCGGCTGGCAGCAACCGATCGATCGATTCGCCGCCACCTACCTGCGCCGGCAGGGCACCGTCACCCCAACGATGATCGACGATGCCCGCTTCGCCCGCCGCGTCTACCTCGATCTGTGGGGCCTGCTGCCGACGCCCGAGCAGCTCCAGGCCTTCCTCGACGATCCGGCCTCGAACAAGCGAACCGCGCTCGTCCGAACGCTGCTCGCCGACGACGACCGCTACGCCGAGCACTGGATCTCGTTCTGGAACGACCTGCTCCGCAACGAGGATGTCGTTACCTATTTCTCGGAGGACAACGGCCGCAAGAGCATCACGCCCTGGCTGCTGCCGGCGCTACGCGCCAACCTGCCCTACGACCGCTTCGTCACCGCGCTGATCAACCCCGCGTCGAGCGGCGATCCGGAGGGCTTCCTCACCGGCGTCAACTGGCGCGGTGAGACCAGCGCCGCGGTGACGCCGTGGATGCAGGCGGCGCAGAACACCTCGCAGGTGTTCCTCGGCGTCAACCTGAAGTGCGCGTCGTGCCACGACAGCTTCGTCAACAAGTGGAAGCTGAAAGACGCCTACGGCCTGGCCGCCTACTTCTCGCCAGAGAACACGCTGAAGATGTATCGCTGCGATCTGCCGCAGGATCGCAGCACCGGCCCCGGCTTCCTCTTTCCCGGCCTGGCCCGGTCGCCGCGCTCGGGGTCGCTCGCTGATCGGCGCGCTGCCGCGGCGGCGATCTTCACCGATCCGCGACTGGGCCGGCTGCCGCGCACGCTGGCCAACCGCGTGTGGCAGCGGCTGCTGGGCCGCGGCATCGTCGCCACCGTCGACGAGATGGACGGGGAGCCGTGGAGCCCGGCCCTGCTCGACTGGCTGGCCAGTGACTTCGTGGCGCACGGCTACGACGTCAAGCAGCTGATCGAGACGATCGTGACCTCGCGCACCTACCAGATGCCGGCCGTCCGGCGCCCGGCGGAGGCCCCGGTGCGTGGCTACGTGTTCCGCGGCCCCGAAGTGCGGCGCGTGACCGCGGAGCAGTTCGCCGACGCCATCGGCTCGATCACCGGCGAGTGGAGCGTCGCGCCCGTGCCGGCGCCGCCACAGCCGCGCATCGATCCTGGCCAGCCGCAGCCATCGCAGCCGACCACCGCCGGTGTCCAGGCGAGGGAGTGGCGGACGGCGTCGACGACGTTGAGCCGCGGCCTCGGCCGGCCGATCCGCGATCAGATCAACTCGACTCGGGCTGCCGATGCCACGACGCTGCAAGGGCTCGAGCTGACCAATGGCGCCGTGCTGTCCGGATGGCTCGCCCGCGGGGCGCGGCGGATGCTCGACGAGCTGCCGCCCGATCCGCCGAGCCGCTACACGCGCACCGTGGCCGGCCGCACCGCCAACTCGAGCCGGTTCGACGTCGACGTCAGCGGCGTGACCCGGCTGTGGCTGGTCGTCGAGGACGTCGGCTCCAACCTGCCCGGTGCGATGCAGCCGGTGTGGGCCGACGCCGAGCTGATCGGGCCGTCCGGGGCCATCCCGCTGTCCACGCTGACGCCGATCGGCGGCACCGGGCTGCGCGCCGGCAGCGGGCCAGTCGCCACGCCGCTCGGCGGCGGGGGCGGCATTCGAGTCGCCAATCCGTCGACGATCGCCTACGACATCACCAGCCGCGGCATCACTCGCTTTCGCGGTGTCATCGGCATCGAGAACCCGCGCACCGACATCGGCAAGACGTTGAGCCCAGCGCTGCGCTTTTACATCTTCGACGTCGAGCCCCACGTCGAGCGCCTGCTGCCGCCGGTCCCTGGCGCTCCGCTTCCCGCGGCTGCGCCGCTGACCACCGTCGACGGCGCCGTCGATCGCGTCTTCCGCCACCTGCTCGCGCGCCCGGCACGGCCGGCCGAGCGCCTCGCCGCCGAAGCCACGTTGCGCGCGCCTGGGCGTGGCGATCGGCCGTCAGCGGACGGCCTCGCCGATCTCTTGTGGGCCGTGTTGATGACGCCGGAATTCCAGATCATCGAATGAGGCCGTGATGGACGAGACCGACAATCTCACCGCAGAGGAACGCGCCGTCTCCCGCAGCGTCAGCCGCCGCGGCTTCATGGGCGCCACTGCCGCCGCCACACTCGCCGCGCTGACCGGCGCCGAACCGCGCCTGCGCGCGTCGCAGGCCGCTCCCGCGAAGAAGACCACCGCCGACGCCGTCATCGTCCTGTGGATGGCCGGAGGGATGGCGCAGACCGAGACCTTCGACCCCAAACGCTACACGCCGTTCGCGCCGGGCGTCCGCGTCGACAAGGTGCTCAGCACCTTCCCGACCATCGACACCGTCGTCGACGACATCAAGTTCACGAGCGGCCTCGAGCAAGTGGCCAAGGTGATCGACCGCGGCACGGTGATTCGCGGCTACCAGGCCGCCGACCTCGGCTTCATCTTGCACGCGCGGCACCAGTACCACTGGCACACCGGCTACGTGCCGCCGCAGCCGACCGCGATGCCGCACATCGGATCGATCATCTCGCGGACGCTCGGCCCGCGCCACCCGGACATGCCGGCCTTCGTCGCCATCGGACAGACCGTCGAAGGGCCGGGTGAGATCGGCACCCTGAAGGCCTTCCACACCGCCGGCTTCCTCGGCTCCGAGCACGGTCCGTTCCTGATCGTCGACCCGCAGGACGCCGCCTCGGCGGTGCAGCCGCCGAAGCAGCTGACCGCGGCCCGGTTCCGCAGCCGGCGCGAGCTCTATCAGGCGCTCCTGGCCCAGGATCCGGTGCACCGCCACGGCGGCTAGTTCCAGCGCGAATCGCTGGTGCGCTCGATTGATGCCGCCGATCGCCTGCTGGCGTCGCCGGCAGCGAAGGCCTTCGACGTGTCGCTCGAGCCGGCGGCGAGCCGCGACGCCTACGGCCCGTCGCGCTTCGGGCGTGGGTGTCTGCTCGCGCGCCGGCTGATCGAAGGTGGCGCCCGCTACGTCGAGGTGACGTCGGAGTACATCCCGTTCGTCTATTGGGACACGCACGAGCACGGACACGAGCGCGCCGCGGCGATGAAGGCGATGATCGACGCGCCG
>JANOIR010000034.1:0-28014 GCA_031407765.1 Vicinamibacteraceae bacterium | reverse complement strand
GCACATATGCGCCCGACGGTGCGGTCAACTCGATGGACACCGCACCGGCACCGTCGGCGGAGACCTCCACCGCGTTCTCCATCGCCGTCGCCGGCTTGCCGTCCATCTCGTAGAGCGCGGCGACGGCAGTCGCCTTGCCGGCCGCGGCGCGGTTGACGTCGCCGACGACGACGACACGCAGGTCGCGCGGACTGGTGGTGGCGTGCAGGACGTACGAGGTCGCGCGCAGATCGACACCCGTCTGCGGTGGGCCGCCCTTCACGGCGTCGCGCAGCGCGGTGTCCGGGTCCTTCGGCGCCGCGTCTTTCGCCAGCGTCCCGCTCATGACCCGCCGGTAGCTGGCCAGCTGCGCGCCGGGCCGCGAGACCTTGAGCGAGATGCGACGGTCCTTGCCGTCGAGGTCCTCGGGCAGGGCGTGGACGCCGAGGCGGTAGTAGCCGGAGAGACCGGCGCTCAGCGATGTGAAAGCGGTGTCAGCCTGCCCGCTCAGCCGCACCGACCGCCCGCCGGTCATGCCCGCCAGCATCTCGACGTTGTTCATCAGCAGGCTGCGGTCCTCGACGGATCGCATCGACGGCCGGGATCGCGTCGCGGCCAGGGCCCACATCTCCGCGGTGAAGGTATGGATGGTCACGTTGGCACGGGCAGCATCGGCCGCCACCCAGCCCATCTCCGTCGCCGCGTCCCGCTCGCTCATCGCCCAGCCGGACGACAGCAGCACGGCGTGCTTCGGCCCCGGTACGCCCGCTAGCCCGCGCATCGTCGAGCGCAGCGAGCGAAGGACCGGCTGGACGTGTGACTGCGCGTCCATCACCATCGTCTTGACCTGCATGTCGATCTCGGTCGGACACAGCGGCTGGCTGGCCCGGCATTCCCGCCCGACCACGTCGTTGCGGACGAACAGATCCTGCGACTCCATCCGAATCGCCTCCCAGATACTGATGTTGTACTGCTGGAAGGGCGGCATCTGCGTGCCGACGCCGACCACACGCGTCAGCGCCTCGGCGACCTTGGCATGGTCCACGGTGAAGTCGGCGCTCGGCCCCGGCGCCGGAAAGGTCAGGAGCCCGATCAGATCCCTGGGAGGCATCGCCAGGACCCACTTGCGCGCCGAGTCGATAATCGACCGCGTGTCGCTGCCCAGGCTGCCCCGGTCGATGACCAGCAGGACGACGCGACCGTTCTCCTTCGGCTGGTTGGTCGTGATCTCGGCAGCGCCCGGATCGGTCACGTCGGACGAGGATGAGGGCGGAGCGTACTCGACGTGCTCCACCGACACGATCTCGCGAGGCTTGCCGCCGATCTCGACCTTGAAGTCGGCCGACCCGAGACCGGTGACCACGACGCCCTTGCGATCGAGGACGGTGGCCTCGACGATGACGACGTCGGCTTCGGCGCGGAACCGGGGCGTCGGTGTGGGGTCCTGCGCCGGCGTCCCAGCCGGCTTCGGGGCCGGCGCCTGGGCCAGTGTGACCGCGACGGCGAGCGTCCCAACCGCGGCGCACGCCACGAGCCATGGACGCCGCTCAGCGCTCGGCTGCACGATAGCCCTCCCTCGCGCGGACGTGGCAGCCCTCGCACGCCTGGATCTGCAAGGTGCGCCAGCTCCCGTCGGCCGGGGCCGTCGAGACGTAGGACAGGATGTATTGATGCGACAGCTCGTCCAGGATCGAGCTGAACGCGATGTCGAGGTCCTCGGCCCGCCGCGGGAAGTAGGCGCGGCCGCCGCTCGCCTCGGCGAACGCCGCGAGCGTCCCGCGGAACTCCGCTGACGCCCCCTCGCCGAAGCCGACCGTGTAGATCACGACCTGCCCCTCCTCGATGCGGCGCAGCGATTCGTCGCGGCGCCCGACGCTGTGCCGATCGTCACCGTCCGAGAAGATGATGATCCCACGCCGGCCGGCTTTCTGGCCGACCAGTTCGAGCGAGCGGACCGTGGCGTCGAAGAAGGCGGTGCCGCCCCACGGCACCAGTGCCTCGACCGCGGCCGCACGCAGGGCCGCGTCGCTCTCGCGCTCGGCCAGCACGAAGACGTTTTCGTTGAAGGCGAGCAGCGTCGTGGTGTCGCCGGCCCGGAGGCGGCCGAGCAGGCCCTTTACGGCAGCCTGCACCTGCGGCATCGACGGCCCCATGCTGGAGCTGATGTCGATGGTGGCGATCAGCTCGAGCGGCAGCGAGTCGTCGGTCAGGGTCTCGATCGGCTGCCGCGTGCCGTTCTCGAGCAGCGTGAACGACTCCTTCTTCAGCCCGCGCACGAAGCGGCCGCGCGCGTCGGTGACGATGACGGGGACCTGCACCGCCGACACCTCGACCCTCTCGTCGACGTCGATGCCCTTGGTGCGGCGATTGGCGACGACCCGCCGGCCGTCGACGAGCGTCGCCACCACCCGCAGGTGGTGCTCGCGCATCTCACGTCCGGCGTCCCACGTGCATGACCACGGCGGGCGCTGGAGCCTGCACAGCTCACGGCCGTCGACGGTCACGAGGACCTGCGCGCCGGCGAGATCGCCCTCCTTCAGGCCGATCGTGATCGTCACCTCGCCGACGACGGGGACACCCTCCGCCGGCGTGCGGATGATCAAGACCGGCGCCGCCGCAGCCGGTGCCTGCCCCGCTGGCACGGCACCCGCTCCGACGAGCAGCAGCACGGCGCTGGCCGCCACGACGCTGGTCATGGTCATACGCCGGGACCCGCACCTCGACAGACTCATGGTGTTCGTCCTGCGGGCATCGGGCGGAGCGGGCCCGCCGTGGTCAACAACCCGAGATAGCGCTCGACGGCATCCTGATTCAGCAGCCGTACGTACTCCGACAACGCGTCGAAGTCGTCGGCGTAGCGAGGGGCGGCGAGGTTGACGAGCTCGAAGGTCGCAGCAGGCATCAGGTCGACAATCAGCACGGCAGGCAGATCCATCGCCGCCAGGCGGACCGCCAGCAACAGCTGCAGGTCCGGCAACGCGCACGACACGAGCCGGCGCGATCGACCCATATAGCGTTCCCAGGGCAGCGGCGGCAGCGGTCCGGCGAGCATACGCCCCGTCACCGGACTCTGCGCGCTGCCCCACTGCGCGAGCGTGTCCGGCGGCGGCGCCCCATCCGATCCCAGCCGCAGGATCTCGGTCATCGAAAACACGCTGGCCAGGGTGACCGGGTCGGCCTCGGCGATCCAGCCGGCCAGCGTCTGCCGGAGCGCGCTGGTGCCGGCCACCTCCGCCGCCTCCCGGGCCGCGGCAGCGCCGTGGATGCTGCGCAGGCGCGCCTGGCCTCGCGACACCAGATCGACGAGCTGCCGCTGCGCCGCGTCGGTGAAGGTGGCGCGATCGAGAGTGGCGATGGTCGTGACCAGCCAACGGCGGTCGCCGGTGTTCAGGCTGGGTGCCGCTGCCAGCGGCTTCAGCGACGGCCGCCGCAGGGCCACCGGGGCGAGCGCCTCGCCGAGCCCGAGCAGGCTGCCGAGGACGTGCCACGCCTCGCCGCGGGCGGTGGCGATCTCGGGCGCCCGGTACGAGGCATCGAGCAGCCCGGTCGGCGACGGCCTCACGAACACGTGCCGGCGGAACGCGGCGAGCGCGGTGAGCGGCAGATCCTCGGCCCAGCCCATGTTCAACGCATAGGCGATCTCGGCGAGGGCTTCCGTGGCGAGCGCCTCGCCGAGGTCGTCCAGTGCGGCGCGGATCGCGGGCCAGTCGCGCCGCGGCTGGGCGGGGGCGAGCAGGCGGCGCACCGTCGCCGCGGCGGTCCGTGCCTCGAGCCCGAGGCGCTCGTCGATCGACGGCGTGCGATCGAGGCGCGCCGCAGCGGTCACGCGGGCCAGCGTGGCAAGCGCTTCGGCGGCGTCAGGCTCGCCGCGCAGATCCGACACCGCGAACGCGGCCCAGGCTGCGTCGAGCCGCGGCTGTGCGTCGCGGCCGCGGACGCGGGCGACCCGGTCACGCTCGGCCGTGGCGAAGTCGATGCGATACGTCTCGCCTTCCCACGTCACCCGCCGGCCCGCCGCCAACGGACACCGTGCCAGCCGCTCGATCAGCGCGTCCTCGATCGGACGCGCCGGAGGGTCGCCCGCCACCGCGCCGAGCCCGAGCCCGGCGAGCAGCGCCCGGACGCGCGTCCCCCGCGACGCGCTCGCGGCACCCGGGTCGGCCAGCATGTCGAGTGCCCGGTGCAGCTCGTCGGGCGTCAGGCCGCCGAATCGCACGAGATGATCGAGATAGGCCAGCACGCTCTGCCAGCGGACGATCGCCGCGTGGCCGCGCCAGTCGCCCGCATCACGAGCCAGGCCATCCGCCCGCCGGACCAGCGCGGCCAGCCGGCGAACCTCATGGACGCCCATCCGGTCGAGGACACGGAGCAGCTGTGGGTAGCGGGCGTAGCCGCGCAGCACCGTCGCGATCGACACCGCCGCGGACGCATCCGCTGTGACCAGCACGCGCGACGCGAACAGCACCTGTTCGTAGCGGATCGGCTGATCGGCGGGCGACGCCGCCCAGATCCGCTCGACGATCCATCCCGCCGACGCCGGCACCGGATCGGCGAACGCGGAGCGCACGTCGAGGTCCGGCCGCACCACATCGCCGTCGCCGAACACGAGGGCCCAGAACGCGTGCCCGCCCGGCAGTGCCAGCCGGCCGTCGGCGCCGACGCGCAGCTGGCGCAGGAGGAACGCCGGATCGCACGAGGGCCGCCAGAACGGCCGGTCGCGGATCTGCCAGCCTCGTGTCGCCGAGCGCAGGGCGTCGAGCAGCGCGATGCCCGCTGCCACCCGCCGGGCGTCGGCAGCGTCGAGAGCCAGGACTGCCCGCTGCTGCTCCGGCGGCAAAGTGGCGACGACTTCCATCACATAGGCGGTCAGGCCGTCGTGGGCGCGCAACAGGGCGAGGAGCCAGGCCTCGGGCTCTGGCGGCCCCGACGCGAGGGCCGCCCACATCGGCGCCGCTGCCGGCCCGCCAGGCAGCAGCCAGCGGTCGCCCTCGATCCGCAAGAAGGGCGCCGCCACCAGCAGCGCCGCCGCGTCGGCGCCGCGCAGCGCCTTCACCAGCGCTGGCCGCGCCAGCACCCATGCGCGCACCTCCTCGCGCATCGACAGCAGCGCCGTATAGAGCAGCGCCGCGTCGCGACCATCGAGAATCGCGAGCATCAGGTGCGCCTCGGGGACGCGCCCGTCGAAGACGACGTCACGCCAGAGGGCCGGGGAGCCGGGCAACGGCACCCGATCCGGCTTCACGGCGGGCGTGCCGCAACCTTCGGCGCGCTGACAGGAGCGCAGCCACACGCGCAGCCGGGCGAGCACGGGATCCTCGCCGGCAGCGCCCGAGGTGCCGCCGTGGAAACGGCGGGTCAGCTCGACCCCGATCGTCGCCGGCGCCGTGGTCCGGCGATCCCCGAGTGCGCGCCGGATGCCTTCGACGCCGCCGGGGAGCTCGATGGTGTGAAGGGTGCCGACGGGCGCCGCCGGCTGCGCCGCGACGCCGACCGGCGTGACGCACGACAGCCAGGCGGCAGCGCCCGCGATCGCCGCCGACCGAAGCACGCCCGACCAGCAATTCAAGGGTGGGCGAAGTCTACCATCCCCAGCCCAGCCGCGGTGCCGCGCCGCGCCCGTCCCTGCTCGCAGCATGTGCGATACGCTCGCCGGCGTCGTTTTCCCGGCAGATGGACCGCACGATCGCCGATCTCGTCGCGTCGACCGACGGCGGCGATCCCGCCGCCGCGGCGGCGCTGTTCGCGGCGCTGTACCGCGAGCTGCACCAGCTCGCCCGGCGTGAGCTCGCCCGGCGTGGCGGCGATCTGTCACTGGGCGCCACGACGCTGCTGCACGAGGCCTATCTGGACATGTCCGGCCGCGAAGGGGCCGCCTTTCCGGATCGTCCGCGTTTCATGGGCTATGCGGCGCGGGTGATGCGGTCGCTGATCGTCGACCACGCCCGCCGGCGACAGGCCACCAAGCGCGGTGGTGCATTCGAGATCACGGCCCTCGAAACCGGCGACGACATCGCCCTCGTGCCGGCGGCCGGGCTCGACGACCTGAGCGCCGCCCTCGACCACCTGGAGGCGGTCGACGCCCGCCTCGCGCTCGTCGTCGATCTCAAGTTCTTCTGCGGCTTCTCGTTCGTCGAGATCGCCGCGATGCAGGGAGTCACCGACCGCACGGTGCAGCGCGACTGGGAGAAAGCGCGCCTCTTCCTGCTCCAGGCGCTGCGGCGTGACGAGCTCGCCGGGTAGTCCAGGGGACCAGAACCCATCTCATAAACCCGCCGGCATTCGGCCGGCGATGCATCCCGTCTCGCGGCGTTGCTCGTCGGTCGAATATGTCCAATATTCTCCCTCCTCTCGCCTGGCGAGCCGGGCGCCTCGCCGCCCTCGGTGCTTCGCCGGGTTTATGAGATGGGTTCTAGCATGAGCGGCGCCGTGTCGGGTTCGCCCCGCCGTTTCCGCTATCCCAGGCAAGGAGGCTCGATATGAGCGCGTGGGACGCTGAACGCTGGCACGCCGCGACCGGTGAACTGGATGGCCTGCTCGGTCGCACCGTCGAGGAGCGCGCCGCCGCCCTCGCGGCGCTGCGGGCCCGCGATCCCCGGCTCGCCGCCGACGTCGAGCACCTGCTGCGCGATCACGAAGCCGCCGGCGCCGCCGGCTTCCTCGAACAGGGCGCCGCCGCGCTGTTGGCCACCACGGCCTCGACGCCGGGCGCGACGCCGGGCCGGCCTGGGCCGCGGCCCCGTTCGGCCGCCTCGCTGCCGGCTGGCGCCGTCTTCGGCGGCTACCGCGTCCGCCGCGTGCTGGGGCGCGGCGGCATGGGCGTGGTCTACGAGGCCGAGGAGATCGAGAGCGGCCGGGTCGTGGCGCTCAAGGTCCTCGAG
The DNA here is from genome assembly GCA_031407765.1 of Vicinamibacteraceae bacterium. Classification (GTDB taxonomy): domain Bacteria; phylum Acidobacteriota; class Vicinamibacteria; order Vicinamibacterales; family Vicinamibacteraceae; genus JBDSLU01. The sequence goes on along the minus strand of JANOIR010000034.1, from coordinate 21,157 downwards.
CAGCGGCTCGGCGACGATCGCGAGCGCGAGCGCTTCGAGCGCGAGGGCCGCCTGGCGGCCTCGATCGATCACGAGCACTGCGTGTTCGTATTCGCCGCAGCCGACGTCGGCGGCGTCCCGGCCATCGCCATGCAGCTGATGCAGGGCACGCTGGCGGATCGCCTCGGCAGCGGCGGCCCGCTGCCGGCGGCAACGGCGGTGGACATGGCGCTACAGCTTGTCGAGGGCCTGGGCGCCGCGGCGCGGGTCGGCATCCTGCATCGCGACGTCAAGCCGTCGAACTGCTTCGTCGACGGCGATGGCGTGGTGAAGATCGGCGATTTCGGCATCTCGCGGTCGCTGCGGCCGGCCGAGGAGACGGCGTTGTCGACGCGCAACCAGTTCGCCGCCACGCCGACGTATGCGTCGCCCGAACAGCTGCGCGGCGCCACGCTCGACGCGCGCGCCGACATCTACAGCCTCGGCGCGACGCTCTACGAGCTGGTCACGGGGCGCCGGCCGTTCACCGCGCCGGATTTGATGTCGCTGCTGATGGCGGTGGCGAACGACGCGCCGGCACCGCCGCACACGATCGTGCCCGGCGTGCCGCGCGGGCTGAGCCAGGTGATCCTGCGCTGCCTGGCCAAGCGGCCTGAGGATCGCTACGCGAGTTACGCCGCGCTGGCGGCCGCGCTCGAGCCCTATGCATCGTCGTCGCCGACGCCGGCGACGCTCGGCCGGCGCTTCCTCGCCGGCCTGGTCGATCAGTGGGTGCTGGCCGTCGTCACCGTCCCCATCACCCTTGCGGTGCTGATGCCGAGGATGGGAGCGGGGGACTGGCCCACCCGCCTCCTGACCATGGCCGTGTCGCTCGGCATGGTCGTCCTCTACTACGGCACGAGCGAAGCGATCTGGGCGCGGACGCCGGGCAAGGCGCTCTTCGCCTTGCGGCTGGCCGACGCCGCCGGCCGTCCGCCACGCCCCGGCCTCGCGTTGGCGCGGGCCGCGCTCTTCGGCGGCGCACCGATGTCGCTGGGGCTCGCGATGCTCCTCGTCTGGGGGCCGAGCGTCCAGGCCATGGCCGCCGATTCGATGCGCGTCAGTGTCTTTGGAGCCGTCGGGCAGTTTCTGATCCTGGCCGCCGTGTTCTCGACTGTGCGGAGGCGCAACGGCTACGCCGCCGTCCACGATCTCGTGACCGGGTTGCGGGTGGTCGAGGCCCGGCCCGGCCCGGAGGGAGAAGGCAGGCTCGCCACGCCGGCGCCAGCCGTCGCCGTTGGGCCGGTCGTCGGGCAGCGCGGCCCGTTCGCCGTGCTCGACGGCAGCATCGACGGTTGGCCCGGATGGCAGCCGGGGTTCGACCAGCGCCTGCGCCGCGCGGTCTGGATCCGCGAAGTGCCGATCGGAACGCCGCCGGTCGCGCCGACGCGATCGGCGCTCGCCCGCTCGACGAGGCTGCGCTGGCTCGCCGGCCGGCGCACGGCGGACGAAGCCTGGGACGTCTACGAGGGCGTCGCCGGCGCGCCGCTGGCTGCCGCGTGCCATCAGACGCGCCGGTCGTGGTCCGAGGTGCGCCGGTGGCTGGGTGATCTCGCGCACGAGATCGCGGCGCAACGGCCGGGCGACCAGCCGCCGCTGACGCTCGACCGTGTCTGGATCCTCGATTCAGGGCGCGCCAAGCTGCTCGACGATCCGACGATCGATGCACCCCGCGCGGATGGTCCGACGCTGGCGATCGGGCTGCTGATCGCCGTGGCGCGGTGCGCACGCACCAGAGGCGGAGAGCCTTGGCCGCTGTCCGCGTCGCGCTTCGTCGAGAGCCTCACCGCCGCGCCGAGCCCCGCTCTGCCCGAGGTCGCCCGCGCGGCCGATGGGCTGACGCGCGGCCGCGCCGCCATCACGCGCGGCTGGCGCGGCCTGTCGATCGCAGGCGTGCTCCTCATGCCCGGGTTGCTGGCCGCCATGATGATCGGCGCCGGCGCCTTCGTGTTCGCGCAGATGCGCAGCGCGCCGCTCGACACGCGGGTGGCGACGCACGTGCTGCGTGACCTCGAGCGGGTCGATCGCGGGTACCTGGAGATGGCGCCGGACGATCGCGACGCCCTTGAAGTCGTGCTCGCCGGCCGCTACCGCACCACGCTGTCCGATGCGCGGTTGTACGCGCCCGAGCGCATGCTCGCGCTGACGCCGGCGCACAAGACGGTCGCCGACAGGATTCTCCAGCGCAAGGTCGCGCCAGGGTCCGTCGATGCGGCCGCGGCGCGCCCGGCCGTGCGAGCACGGCTCGAGTTGGGCGCCCGGTTCGAGGAGCCGCCGTTCTCCGTCTTAGCCCTGATGCTCTTCTACGGCACACTGATCGTCGTCGCGGTGCTGGGGCTCGTCGGCGCCATCGCCGTGCGCGGGGTGATGCTGCGCCTGCTCGGGTTCGAGATCGTCACCGCCGACGGCCGGCGGGCGTCGCGCCTGCGCGTGCTGGGGCGCAGCGCGATCGCGTGGTCGCCCGTGCTGGCTCCGCTGCTGGCCTCGACCGTCCTCGGCGGGATCGGCTCCGGCGCGGCGGGCGTGAACGTCCTGTTCAGCGCCACGCTCGTCGTCCAGCTCGCCGGCGCGGTGGTGGCGATCGTGCAGCCGTCGCGCGGCCTGCAGGATCGCCTCGCCGGCACGTGGATCGTGCCGCGATAGTCTGCCAGCCAGCCGCTGCCGGGCCAAGTTGTCGCAATCCGTCACCGACCGATCACGTCGGGGTCGGGGGCCTTCCCCGCTCATGTGATACTCGCTCCTCCGAGGCTGACTCCCGCCGACACCCTTCGAGGCTCACATGACATCGCGACCGCTCCTAGCAGCCCGTGGTGAAAGTCCCACGGCATTCGTCGGGCGATGCATCCCGGCGCTCGGCGTTGCTCGTCAGTTGAATATTCCCGATATTCGCCCTCCTCGCGCCTGGATCGCCGGGCGCCTCGCCCGCCTCGGTGCTTCGCGGGACTTTCACCACGGGCTGCTAGCCGCCACCGCGGCGCTTCTGGTGACGACGTTGGCCGCGCCGGCACCGGCGCTGGCCCAGACGGCCACGCCGGCCAAGCCGGTGATGGGCACCTTCGGCATCGACACCGCGCAGATGGATCGCTCGATCAAGCCGGGCGACGACTTCTTCCGCTACGTCAACGGCGCCTGGCTCACGACTTTCAAGATTCCCGCCGACAAGGCCAGCTACGGCGCCTTCGACCTGCTCGGCGACAAGGCCGAAGAGGACGTGCGGACGCTGCTCGCCGAGCTCGGCAAGACGCGTCCGGCGCCAGGCTCGGTCGGCCAGAAAGTCGTCGACCTCTACGGCTCGTGGATGGACGAAGCCACGATCGAGCGGCGCGGCATCGCGCCACTGAAAGCCGACCTCGATGCCATCGCCGCCGCCTCGTCGAAGGCCGACATCGTCCGGTTGATGGGCCGCCTCGACTACACCGCCCCCTTCGCCAGCTACATCATCCCGGACCCCGCCGATCCGACCCGTTACGTGGTCGGGATCACGCAGTCCGGTCTGGGCATGCCGGTGCGCGACTACTACCTGAACGCGGGCGCGAAGTTCGACGCCTATCGCGCCGCCTACAAGGCCTACGTCACCCGCATCTTCGAGCTGATCGGCGATAAGGCACCGGCCGAGAGCGCGGCGGCGGTGATCGCGCTCGAGACGAAGATCGCCGAGGTCCACTGGGCGCCCGAGCGTCAGCGCGACATCCAGGCGATCAACAACCCGGTCGATCGGGCCGGGCTGGACAAGATGATTCCGGCCATCGACTGGAGCGTCGCGCTCGAACCGAGCGGCCTCGGCAGGGTCCAGCACTTCTTCGTCAACGAGACCACCGCGCTCAAGGACGGCGCCGCGCTGCTCGACTCACAGCCGGTGGCGACGTGGCAGAAGTACCTGGCCTACCACCTCGCCAGCGATGTCGGCGCCTACCTGCCGAAGGCGTTCGACGACGCGCGCTTCGCCTTCTTCAGCAAGGCCTTGCGCGGCGTGGAGACGCAGCGCGAGCGTTGGAAGCGCGGCACCCAGCTGCTCGATCAGCAGATCGGCGAGGGCGTCGGCGAGCTCTACGTCGCCAAGTACTTCCCGCCCGGGCACAAGGCGGCGATGGACGCGCTCGTCGCCAACCTGCGGACGGCGATGGGTGAACGGCTCAAGACGCTGGCGTGGATGGACGACGCGACCCGCGCCGAGGCGCAGAAGAAGCTGGCGACGTTCGATCCCCGCATCGGCCATCCGTCGACGTGGCGCGACTACAGCGCCTTCGCCGTCGACAAGGGCACGTTGTTCGAGAACGTCCGCAACGGCCGTGCCTTCGAATGGCGCCGCCAGGTGGCACGCCTCGGCCAGCCGGTCGATCGCGCCGAGTGGGACATGAACCCGCAGACCATCAACGCCGGCTACAACCCGCTGATGAACCAGATCACGTTCCCGGCGGCGATCCTGCAGGCGCCGTTCTTCGATCCCAGCGCCGACGCGGCGGTGAACTACGGCGCCATCGGCGCGGTGATCGGCCACGAGATCGGGCACGGCTTCGACGACCAGGGCCGCGAGTTCGACGAGACCGGCAAGGTCCGCAACTGGTGGACCGCGGACACCAACAAGAAGTTCCTGGCTCGGACCGAGAAGCTGGGGGCGCAGTACAACGCGTTCTGCCCGCTGCCCAACACCTGCGTCAACGGCAAGCTGACGATGGGCGAGAACATCGGTGACCTCGGCGGGTTGGAGATGGCCTACGCCGCCTACAAGCTGTCGCTGAAGGGCAAGGAGGCGCCGATCATCGACGGCTTCACCGGCGACCAGCGCTTCTTCATGGCGCACGCGCAGCTGTGGCGGGCGCTGATGCGCGAGGACGCGCTGCGCAACCTGATCCTGACCAACCCGCACGCGCCGCCGGCGTCGCGCGGCTCGATTCCGGAGCGCAACATGGACGCCTGGTACGCCGCGTTCGGCGTCAAGCCGGGCGACAAGGAATACCTGCCGCCCGACCAGCGCGTCCACATCTGGTAGCGCGGCGGCTGCCCGCGGCCGCGCGTGAGAGCGCGGCCGCCAACCAAGCAACGCGTCAGCAGCCCGCGGCCCAGTCGATGGGCGTGAGCTCGGCCCGGGCCGAGGCGGGCGCCGCCAGCAGGGCGAGAATCGCCGGCACCGCCTCGTCCATCTCGGCCTGCGTGCCGATGGTCAGGCGCATGCAGGTGGTGAGCGGCGGGAACGGGCGCGCCACGGCGATCCGCTCGCGCCGGCAGGCCGAGCCGAACGCCCCGGCGTCGCGTCTGATGTCCACCATCACGAAGTTCGCCGCCGACGGCAGCACGCGGTAGCCCGCCGCTTCGAACCGCTGACGGGTAGCCTCACGGACGGCCCGGTTGCGGGCGCGCTCGGCCGCGATGTGGGCGGTGTCGGTGAACGCCGCCGCGGCGGCGGCGAGCGCGGCGTTGCTCAGTGTCCCGTCCGGGCCATGCGCCTCGAGAGCGGCAAGCGTGTCCGGGTGCGCGATGGCGTAGCCGACGCGCAAGCCGGCCATGCCGAAGGCCTTGGAGAACGTGCGCGTGACGAGGACGCGGCGATCGGCCACGGCGAGCGGCACCGCCGTCGCGTAGCCGGGCTCGTCGGCGTACTCGAAGTAGGCCTCGTCGACCAGGACGCGCGCCTCGGGCGCCGCCGTCCCCGCCCTGGCGATGAACGCCGCCAGAGCAGCCCCGGGTACGCTCCCGCCGGTGGGGTTGTTCGGATTGCAGACGAAGAACAGCCCGGCGCCCGCGGCCTTGGCCAGCATCGCGTCGAGATCGAGGCGCCCTTCGGCGGTGACCGGGACGCCGTGCACCGTTGCCCCGGTGCGGCGGGCCGTGCGGGCCGGCGCCTCGAACGTCGGCGCCGCGGTCACGAGCGACCGGGACGCCCCGGTGAACGCCAGCGTCGCCGCACTGAGGAGGGCGCCAGACCCGGGCGTCAGGTGGATCCACGAGCGCTCGACCTGGTGGTGCGCCGTGAGCGCCTCGCTCAGGGTCTCCCAGACGCGCCCGGGATACCGGTTCGCCTCGTCCGCGGCGGCGAGGAAGGCGGCGCGCGCTGCCGGCCCGAGGCCGGTGGCGTTCTCGTTGCTGCCCAGCCGGAGCACCGCCGATGTCCGCCGGATCTCGCCGGCGGCAGGCCGCGCCTGCGGCCGCCCCGGAACGGCGACGCCCACCGCGGCCGCCGACACCAACCCGCCGAGCACGTCGCGTCGCGACAGTCGATCGCCTGCCATGAGGCCTCCTTGGTCGTGAGGTCTCATGATGCCGCAGATCGGCCGGCCGGCGATCGCGGATGCCGCACGAGCGGCCGCCCACCAGTGGGGCGGCCGTCGCACCGAACGCTCAGGGCTTAGCAGACGGATAGACCGCGACAGCCTCGATCTCGACCAGCCAGAGCGGGACGACCATCGCGGCAACACCGAGGGTCGCGCGCGCCGGCTTGGTCGGGTTGGCTGCGGTGCCGAAGAACTCCCGGTAGGCCGCGTTCCAACCGTCCACGTCGAGCGCGCCCTTGGCGGGATCGGCGACCAGGTAGCAGCGCAGATAGACCACGTCGGCCATCGTCAAGCCCTGCGCGGCGAGTTGCGTCTCGATGGACTTGAGCACGCCACGCGCTTGCGTCTTGGTGTCGCCGTAGCGCGCGATGTCACCGGCCGGCGCCTCCTTGTTGACCACCGGCGGCCCCGTGCCGCTGGTCCACACCCACGCGGCCCCGGCGGGTATGGCGACCCCTCCCGCGATCGGCGACGTCGGCGATCCGTAGAAGGTCACCGCGGCTGGCGGCGCCTTGCGCGTCACCGGCATTTGCGCTGGCGCGGGCACAAGCGCGGCCGGCGGTGCGGCTGCCGGTGCTGTCGCGGTGGGCGGAGTTTGCGCGTACGCGCCAAGCGCCGCTCCGGTCACGGCCAGCGCGATACCGGCGCCGAGGCGCCACGTCGGAATCCCTTGCCTGCGTCTGCGATCGATCATCAGCCCTCCCAGGTTGTTCATGCTCTCACCGTCACGCGCTCGCATCACGTTCTCTCGGTCATTGTCTCTCGGTCACGCTCTCGCCGTCGCTCGTGCCGTCACTGGGCCGAGCTCGCGCGCCGCGCGCTCGTGGACGCGGCGGGCGACGGTCCGCGCCGAGCCGAGCGCGCCGGCCATCCAGCCGCTCAGGTACGACATGTTGTCGCCGGCCAGATAGAGCGCGCCGTGCGGCTGCAGCAGCGTGACGTACTCCGCCTTCCGCTGCGCCTCCGTGTACTGCGCCCACCCGCCGCGGTTGAACGGGACGTGCTCCCAGGCAACCGAGAACGCCGACTCGAGCTCGGCGCGGTACTGCGGATGGATCGACGCCCCCTGCTCGATGGCGCGGGCCAGGCGATCGGCGTGCGAGAGCTGCCCCATCGCCTTGGCCTTCTCGCCGTTCTGGTAGTAGCCGACCACCACTCCTTTGCGCGACAGGTAGCCCGCCGAAGGATAGAGGATCTGGGTGATGTCGAGGCTGGTCCGGCTGATGCAGCCGAAGATGCCCTCGTCCTCCTCCCAGAAGCGGCGCTTGAACTGGAGGCCGATCTTGCCGGCGGGCGCGCAGCCGATCGCCGCGATCGCCTGCCTGGTCGCCGCGGGGACGTCGAGATCGATCTCGCGAAGCAGCGGCAGTGGCAGCGTCGAGATGGCGAAGTCGGCCTCCAGCTCGCGCGGCCGGCCATCCACCTCGTAGCGGACGCGCACGCCGTGCTCCGGCTGCACCAGGCCGGTGACGCGCGCGCCGAGGGTGAGCGAGGAGACCCTGGCGGCCATCGCGCGCGCCAGGCCGTCGGTGCCACCGGCCACCTGGAACATCGGCGTCTGCAGCACCAGCTCGCTGTTCAAGTAGGCGCTGAAGCCGGTGGCGAGCAGCGGACCGAGCCCCAGCGGATCGTCGAGGACGCCGGCCGCGTCGCCCGCACCGGGGGCGATCTGGTAGCCGCGGCGCGGCGTGCCGGCGTAGCGCAGGTCGGCGGTCAGCGCGCCCTGGCGGCGCAGCCACTCGATCAGCCGCTCGCGATCCTCGGGACCGAGCGGCGCGTCGAGCGCGTCGCGCGAGACCGCCTTGGCGAGCAGCTCGGACGTGTGGCCCTGGACGTCGGCGCGCAGCTCGCGCACGCGCATCTTGCGCCCGGTTCCAGCGTCGTGGACCCACGCCGCTTCGTTGGCGCACAGGAACGGCTCGATGACGACGCCGAGCTCGCGGCACCAGTCGAGCGTGGCCCGGTGGTGGTGCGGGATGCGGGCCGGGCCGGCGTTGAGGTAGAGGCCCTCGTCGTAGGCAGCCGTCAGGCCGCCCAGCCCGGGCTCCTCGCTCGCCGTGCCGCCGCGGATCGTGAAGCAGCGGCCGCCCGGGCGCGTCCGCGCTTCGAGGACCTCGCAGTGGTACCCGAGCGACTGCAGCTCGATGGCCGCGGCGAGGCCGGCGAGACCGGCGCCGAGGATGGCCACCCGGGCGCCGCGCGGGGCCCGGCCGGTCACCGCGGGCGGCGCCGGATCGTCGGCCAACAGGCCGAGACCGCGCATCGCCTCGTGCACCGCAACGGCGCCGGAGGTCTGCCCCAGCCCCTGGAGGAAGCGGCGGCGTGTCCACGCCGCGAGGTCGTGCGTCAACACGCACCTCCCGCGTCCCAGCCGGCGGCGAGCGCGGCGACGCGGGCCGAGGCCGGCGGCGCCGTCTCGAGCAACGCCAGCATGGCCGGCACGGCCTCGTCCATCTCCGCCTGCGTGCCGACGCTGAGGCGCACGCAGGTCGTGAGCGGCGGAAACGGCCGCGCCACCATGATCTGGTGCTGGCGGCACAACGCCTGGAACGCCCCGGCATCGCGCTTGATGTCGATCATCACGAAGTTGGCCGAGGACGGCAGCACGCGAAAGCCGGCCGCCTCGAAGCGCGCGCGCGTGAAGCGGCGCGCGGCGCGGTTGCGCTCGCGCTCGGCGGCGAGGTGGGTGCCGTCGGCGAGCGCGGCCGCCGCCGCGGCCAGCGACGCGCTGCTCAGCGTGCCGCTGGAACCCTGTCGCCGCAGCGCCGCGATGGTGTCCGGGTGGGCGATCGCGTAGCCGACGCGCAGGCCGGCCATGCCGAAGATCTTCGAGAACGTGCGCGTGACGAACACGCGGGAATCGGCCTGCGCCAGCGGCACCGCCGTGGCGTAGCCGGGATCGTCGACGTACTCGAAGTAGGCCTCGTCGACCAGGATCTTCGCGTCCGGCGCCGCCGCCTTCACCATCGCCACGAACCCGGCCACCGCCGTCTCCGGTACGCTCGCGCCCGTCGGGTTGTTCGGGTTGCAGAGGAAGAACATCCCGGCGCCGGCGGCCTTGGCGGCCATCCCCTCGAGATCGAGCCGGCCGTCGCCCGTGACCGGCACGGCATGGATCGGCGCGCCGATCGCGGCGGCGGCCCGGCCGGGTGCCTCGAAGGTCGGCGACGCGACGACGAGCGACTTCGACGCGGACGTGAACGCGATCGTCGCCGCGCGCAGCAGCTCGCCCGATCCGGGTGTCAGATAGATCCACGTCGGGTCGACCTTGTGCTGCGCCGCCAGCGCGTCGACCAGGACCTGGCCGGCGCGGCCCGGATACCGGTTGGCGTCGGCCGCCGCCGCGACGAACGCCTCGCGGGCCGCGGATCCCAGCCCGCATGGGTTCTCGTTGCTGCCGAGTCGGAGCGTGGTTGTGGTGCGCCGGACGCTGCCGCCCGCGATCGTCGCGCCGCCCCCTCGCGTCTCGCGGGCGGTGAGGCGAGCCGAGGCGACGCCGAGCGCGGCGGCCGACAGCACGCCACCGAGGATGTCGCGCCGCGAGAGTTGCCCGCGCACGAGAGACGAGAGGGACGGCGCCGGGGCGTCAACGTCGTACGCGTCGGGCAATTCGCGCGGCATGGCTCTTCTCCTGTGAGGGACGGGGAACGCACGCAGCGCGTGCGTCGGCATGTCGCGACCGTCGCTGCAAGACGAATGCCTCACCGCCACCGCGATCGCGATCGCACGCCGACGCGGCGCGACCGCGATGAACACGGGCGCGTCTGACGATCCGCACGAACGCGCAGCCGATTGACGCGTCCGACAATCTCGTGGGAACGCGGGTGTGCGAGGGCACCGATTTGTCCGTTGCATGGATCGCAGACGCCACGCGCATGGATGATCGGGCGATCCCACGCCAGCCAGATCGCCATCTTTGTCGCCAGCTTCCCGCGACTTCGACAGAAACGTCACCAACGCCGCCGCCCGCCTGCCCCCGCCTGCCGCGCCGCAGCCACCGCACAACCTGCGGCGTCCATTGCGTTTACGCAGGATTGCCGCGCGGCACCGTTCACCGGACCCGCGCTTGCAGCACAGCGCGCATCCGGCCCGCACCGCGGGCCTCATGGAACGACTGACTTATGAGGGGGTGGGAGTATGCATCGACTGAGCGTCATGTTGGCGGTCGTGTGCGCCGTCGCGGGATTGACCCGGACGGCCGCGGCGCAGGGTTATCAGGGCGGGCTGCGCGGGGCCGTGCGCGATGCCGCGGGCGTCGTCCCGGGCGCCGAAGTGACGGCGACCAACGAGGAGACCAACGTCGTCCGATCGGCCATGACCAACGAGGCGGGCGAATACAACCTGCCGAACCTGGCGCCGGGGATCTACAGCCTCAAGGTCACGATGCAGGGCTTCAAGGCGGTGACGCAGAACGGTGTGCAGGTGGGCACGCAGCAGTTCCTCACCCTCGACGTCCGGCTCGAAGTCGGCGCGCTCGAGGAAACCGTGAACGTGACGAGCGAGCCGGCGCGGCTCGAGCGATCGAACGGCTCGATCGGAACGGTCCTCGACAAGACCGACATGCAGACGCTGCCGTCGCCGGGCCGCGCCGCGTTCCTGATCGGCACGACCGTGCCGACGGTGATCGCGTCCGGCGACGCGCAGTTCAACCGGCAGCAGGACCAGACCAACGCGTCGCTGCTATCGCTCGGCGGCGGCAGCCGCCGGGGCAACAACTACACACTCGACGGCGTGCCGATCACGGACCTCCGCAACCGGGCCACCGCCAATCCGAGCATCGAGTCGCTCGAGGACATGAAGGTCCAGGTCCATACCTACGATGCCGAGATGGGCCGCACCGGCGGCGGCGTCTTCAACACCACGCTCCGCGCCGGCGCCAACGTCTTCCACGGCACCGGCTTCGTGCAGACCCGCCCCATCTGGGGCCAGACCAACAACTACTTCAGCGAGAAGGCCGGCCTGGCCAAACCCGACAGCCCCTATTACCTGGGTGGCGGCGCCATTGGCGGCCCGATCCTCCGCAACCGCACCTTCATCTGGTTCTCGACCGAGAACTATCACGACGTCCAGACGCGCAACGCCAGCGTCACGATGCCGACGACGGCCGAGCGGCTGGGCGATTTCTCGCAGACGACCAACGCCGCCGGCCAGCTCGTGGCCATCTACGATCCGCAGACCGGCCAGGCGTTCGCCGGCAACCGGATTCCCGCCGGCCGCATCAACCCCACCGCCGCGGCGATGCTGCAGTACCTGCCGCTCGCCGACGTCGAGCGATCGAACGGCTCGACCAACTACACGCGGACGTCGCTGATCAAGAACCAGCTGCAGCAGCTCTACTCGGCCAAGGTGTCGCACAAGCTGACCGACACCAACACCCTCACCGGCTTCTATCTCTACAACAAGACCGACGAACCCGACGCCAACTACTTCGGCAGCGCCGACCAGTCCGAACCGACGCGGTTCGCCGATCCGCTCGACTACATCCTGGTGCGGCGGCCGAAGATCCTCGCGCTGAACGACACCTGGGTGATGAGCGACAGCTCGGTGCTCGGCTTCCGCTTCGGCATGACGCGCTTCCCCGACAACAACACGCTCAGCGCGCCGTTCAGCCCGAGCGCGCTCGGCTTCTCGTCGACCTACCTCGATCAGATCACGCTCGAGAAATTCCCCGGCGTCCGCATCCGCGGCTACGACCAGTTCGCGTCGCAGACGCTCGGCGCCATCAACCCGACCCAGATCAACTGGAAGTCGACCAGCGCCAACGCCACCTACGCGAAGTTCGTCGGCCGCCACACGTTCAAGGCCGGCGGCGACTTCCGCCAGATCGGCGTCGACAGCTACATCCCCGGCGACGGCGCCGGCTTCTTCGACTTCGACAAGGACATGACGTCGTCGACCGGCGGCACCGGCAGCACCACCGACGGCAACGCCTTCGCGTCCTTCCTGCTCGGCTATCCGTCGACGGTCCGCACCAGCCAGATCTCGGTATCGACGCCGCTCGATCTCTACGCCTACTACTACGGCGGCTACGTGCAGGACGACTGGCGCGTGAGCTCGAAGCTGACGCTGAACTATGGACTGCGGCTCGAGCACGAGGATGGCCTGCGCGAGGCCGAGAACCGCTTCACGGTCGGCTTCGACCCGGCGATGTCGAGCGCGCTCTCGTCGATCACGATCCCGGCCGACACCGTCGCCGGCACGCCGGCACGCACCGTCGCCGGTGGCCTGATGTACGCCGGGGTCGACGGCAACAAGACCACGCAGGGCAACGCCCCGGCGGTGAAGTGGTCGCCGCGGCTGAGCGCGGCCTATGCGCTGAACGAGCAGACCATCCTGCGCGGCGGCTACGGGCTGTTCTGGGCACCGTTCAACTATCCGTCCCCGAGCACGTCGGCGAGCAACTACGGGCAGGTCGGCTACACGCAGAACACGATCCTGAGCCAGAGCCGCAGCAACCCGGTCTCGCTGACCAATCCGTTCCCGAACGGCGTGGCGGCGCCCACCGGCAACGCGCTCGGCGCGCTGACCAATCTCGACAGCAACATCTCGTTCGTCGACCAGACCCGCACGGCGCCGCGCGTCCAGCAGTTCTCGGTCGACCTCCAGCGGGAGCTGGGCGACCTGACGGTCACCGCCTCCTACGTCGGCGCACGAAGCGATCACCTCGGCCTGGGCGGATCGAACGACACGCCGATCAACATCAACCAGCTCGATCCGGCCTACCTCGCGCTCGGCAGCGCGCTGAACGATCAGCTCCCCAACCCGTTCCGCGGCAACCCGAGCGTGCCGCTGTCGCTCTCGACACCAGCCACGCTCTCGCGCCTGCGCCTGCTGCTGCCCTTCCCGCAGTACCGCCAGGTCAACGCGCGGCAGGTGACCGAAGGCTACAGCCGCTACAACGCCGCCGTCTTCGAAGTGAGCCGGCGACTGAAGAACGGGTGGGGCGGCCGCTTCAGCTACACCTACAGCGTGCTGAAGGACAACCTCGTGGGCGAGACCAACTTCTACGCCGCGGTGAGCCCGGCGCTGCCGCTCAACAACTACAACTACGTCGCGACGCGGCCGGCCTGTGCCGACGGCACGCAGTTCACCTCGGCCTGCTTCGACCCGGGCGCCGAATACGGCTACAGCATTGTCGACGTGCCGCACCGGGTGATCCTGGCGCCGATGGTGCGGCTGCCGTTCGGCGAAGGTCACCGCTTCGGCAACGGCGGACTGGGCCAGAAGCTGCTCGGCGACTGGACGCTGGCGGCGACGATCACGCTGCAGAGCGGCTTCCCGCTGAACGTGCAGCAGGCGGCCGACGCGCGATTGAGCGTCGGCGGCGCAACGACGGCCAACCGGCCGAACATCGTCAGCGGCGTCGACCTGGCCACCGCCGGCGGATTCGAGGATCGCCTGGCCTCGGCCGATCACCCGACGGCGACGTGGATCAATCCGGCCGCGTTCGTGCTGGCGCCGGCCGGCACGATCGGCAACGTGCCGCGCACCATCACCGAGGTGCGTACGCCGCCGCAGTACAACGTCGACGCCGTGGTGCAGAAGGATCTCGGCCTGATCGGCGCGATGAAGGGCCAGGTCCGGCTCGAGGTGCTGAACGTGCTGAACCGCCCGAACGTGCGCGCGCTGCAGGGCGCCAACACGCTCGGCAGCTCGAACTTCGGCCAGACCAGCCTGCAGTCCGGCTTCATGCGGATCCTGCAGTTCTCGTTCAGGATGTCGTTCTAGACGCGCCCGGTCGCCGGTGCGGCAGCCGTCCTCATGGCGGCGCCGCGTCAGCGGCCGGTCGGGCCCGGCCGCAGGCATCCACCGCGATCGCCGGCGGCAGGGCCGCCCACCCCGCGGCGTCGAGCGGCGTCGGCCGTTCGGCGCAGGCCTGCGCGACCAGATCGCGCGACCCCAAGGCCCACATCCGCAGCACGCCCAGTTCATCGAGCGTCACCGCGTGGCGGCCGTCGTCCGCAACCGCTGCGCGCTGCACCGTGACCGGGTGATCGAGCCGTGCCAGGGGCACGTCGTGCCGATCGCTGACGGTCACCTGCTGGCCGGCGATCACCGCGCGCAGCGTCGCGCTCGCGATCGCGTTGCACGGCCCGCCGGTCGCGCCGTCGGGCGCCTTGGCGATCTTCGACGTCGCCAGGTCCACGATCAACCCGTCCACGCGCAGCGCGGCGCCGCTCACCCCGGCCTGGCAATCGAGCCGGGGAGCGGAGAGGTGGCGTTCCAGGTCGATCGACACCGCGGGCGCTGCGGCAAAGGTGCGCCACGCCACCAGCTCGAACGCGTCGCCCGCGCGCGCAAACGGCCGAACGACTTTGCGGACGACCGCCGCCCACCGACCGTCACTCGAGAGCCCGATGCTCTCGACGCCGTCCGGCAGGGCCGTGTGCCACGCGGCGCCATCACGCAGGTTGCGCAGCTCGAGCCGGCCGTCGACCGCTGCCGCAAGGATCCCGCCATGGGCGTCGAGGGCTAGCTCCACCGGCCGGCCGGGCAAGGCCACCTCGCGCGTCTCGCCGCCGCCCGCGAGCGCACCGATGCGCACGCCGGTCGCCCCGCCCAGCGCGACGTGGCGGGCGTCACCGCTGATCGCCATCGGCTGCAAACCGGTGCCGTCGATCGCCATCCGCGGCACCCGTCCCGACGCGAGCGGCATCCAGGCGTCGAGCCGGAGCGACCGGTCGGCCTCGATCACCGTCGTGACCGTCGTCCCGTCGATGCCCAGCCAGCGCACCGTCTCGCCGGCGCCGAGCGCCGATCGCGCCACCGCGCCGCCCGCCAGCCGGTGCGCGGAGATGGCGTACGTGATGGTGCGCAGCGCGGCGGCGGGGGACGTCACCACGATCAGGCCGTCGAGATCGAAGAAGGCCACCTTCGGTTGGACGGGTGTCGTGGCGACGACCTGCTCCGCTTCCTGGTCCCACACCAGCGCACCCGCTCGCGGGACCGTGAGCAGCAGCAGCCGGCCGTGGCCGTGGACCGCCAGCAGCGTGCCCGAGTCGTGCGGGGTCTCGCGGACGAGTCGGGCCGTTGCGACGTCCCAGACTGCCAGGGTCGTCTCGTGGCGCGTGGCGGCGACACGCCCGTCGGCGCTGAAGACGACCTGCCAGGGCTGGCGCGGCCAGGTCACGACACGCGTCGCCGTCGACTGCCCGGGACCGGGCAGCCGCCACAGCCCGTCTGACGCCGCGAACGTGGTCCGGTCCGGACTGAAGTCGACGAATTCGGCTCCCGCCTGCGTGACGACGTCGGCCTTCCGCGAGCGACTCCAGATCCGGAACGCGCCAGGCCTGCCGCCGCCCCCTTCCGCCAGATCGGTGACCGCGAGATACTCGGCGTCCTCGCTCAGCGCGACCCGCAAGCTGGTCCCGCCGGGATGCCGCACGACGGCGAGCTCCTCGAGCGGCGACGCCGACCAGACGCCGAGCTCGTGCACCTTCGGCGAGCCGATCGCCAGGACCGCGCAATGGCTGCCGGTGGCGGTCAACGCTTGGACAATGGCGAATTGCGGGCGTCCCTTGGCCGCGAGCCGCTCGCGGATCCGTTCGAACGAACAGCCGCCGAGAGCCTGGCCGCTCGTGTCGTGGACGCTCCAGTCGCGGCCGATCGGGCGAACGGCGATGTGGCGTCCGTCGCTGGCCACGGCGATGTCGTCGTCACTGAAGGCCTCGAACTCCCCCAGGCGGCGCGCCTGCAGCGCGAGCGCCCGACGCAGGGCGAGATCCGACTCGAGCGATCGCTCGCCGATCGTGTCGAGCAGTCGCACGGCCTCGGCGGCCAGCATCGTGCTCGCGTCCACCGGCCCGCCGCGCTCACGCCGCAGATCGGCCTGCGCGGCCAGGCGGCCGGCCTGGGCGATCGTGCCCTGTCGCCTCGCCTCGTCGCGCTGCCGCACGGCGAACCAGGCGGCGGCAGTGGCGCTCACCGTCAGGACGATGAGCCCGGCGATGGCGGCCCGCGCCAAGCGGCGCGTCCGCGCGAACTGCCGCACGTCCTCGCCATCGAGCTCGTCCTTGCTGCGGCCGTGCAGCGGCGCGGCGACGTCCAGGACGGCCTGGCGGAACTGCACGTGCCGGAGGCTCAGCGTCTCGCCCGAGCGCGCCCACCGCAGATCCACCCACAGCGGCTCGCTCGGAAAGCGGCCACGCAGGATCGGCGCGATCGCGTCGGTGTGCGCCCAGTCGAAGTCGGCCGCAGCCTCGTCCCACGTCAACTGGCCGTCGGTCACCAGGATCAGCAGCGTCTGCGGAGATCGGTGCGCGAGCCACCATTCGACTTCCTTCTGCACCCATCGCGACGCGGCCGCCGCGGGCGACGCAAGCAGCAGGAAGTACTTCGCGTCTCCGAGCGCCGAGACGATCGCGGGCCAGAGCTCGGGGCTGGCCGAGAGGCTCGTCTTGTCGCGGAAGATGCGCAGGGCGCGCATCCGGTTCCACGGCCGCGCCAGGCGGTGCAGCCCCGACTGCAGCGCCGGTGCCAGCGCGTCGTCGGCGGCGTGGCTGTAGGAGAGGAAAGCGTCGTAGCGCATGGGCGGTGCTCATCCGCTCGAGGGCGGAAGGTGAGCCGGCATCAGGAACAACGCCGGCGGGCCGCCATCCGTACCGTCACCTGCGCACGCGTGTGATCGCCCAGTAGACGACTTCTGGCGTCGCCGGGCTGGCCAGCTCGACGATCCCGCCGTCGCCGAACGCCGCGACCGCGGCGCGCAGCGCTTCGCGGACGCTGATCGCCAGCATCAACGGCGGCTCGCCGACCGCCTTGCTGCCGTGGACGACGCCGGGCTCGCTGGCGCGCTCGAGGAAGGCGACGCGTAGATCGGGCGGGCACTCGCCGAGCGTCGGCAGCTTGTAGGTCGACGCGCCGTGCGAAAGGAACGCGCCGTCCTCGCCCCACACCAGCTCCTCGGTCGTCAGCCAGCCGACGCCCTGCACGAAGCCGCCCTCGACCTGGCCGAGGTCGACGAGCGGCGACAGCGAGTCGCCGACGTCGTGCAGGATGTCGGTCCGCAGCAGCCGGTACTGTCCGGTGAAACCGTCGACCTCGACTTCGCTCACCGCCGCGCCGTAGGCGAAGTAGTGAAACGGTTTGCCCTGCCCCGTCTTCCAGTCGAAGTGGATCTCGGGCGTCTTGTAGAAGCCGGTCGCGAAGAGCGGGACCCGCTCGGAGTAGGCCTTGGCGACGACTTCGCAGAACGGCAGGCCGGGATCGAGGCGGCCGCTGACACCGACGCGGCCCGCGACGAACACGACGTCGCCGGCCGGCGCGTGGAGCATCGCCGCGGCGATCTCGGCGAGCCGCGTGCGGAGCGTGTCGCAGGCGTCGCGCACGGCGGCGCCGTTCAGATCGGACCCGCACGACGCCGCGGTCGCCGAGGTGTTCGGGATCTTGTCGGTGCGGGTCGGCATCAGCCGCACCGTCTCGAGCGGCACGCCGAGCCCGTCGGCGGCGATCTGCCGCACCTTCGTGTGCAGGCCCTGCCCCATCTCGGTACCGCCGTGATTCACCTGGATGCTGCCGTCCTTGTAGACGAGGACCAGCGCACCCGCCTGGTTGTAGTACGACGTCGTGAACGAGATGCCGAACTTGACCGGCGTGACGGCGAGGCCGCGCTTGACGTGCGGGGCGGCCGCGTTGAACGCGGCGACCTCGGCCCAGCGCGCGTCGAAGGCGGCGCTGGCGCGGAGCTCGCTCCAGATCCGCGCGATGCGATCCGGATCGCGCACCGCCTGACCGTAGTGCGTCTGGTCACCAGCACGATAGAAGTTGCGCTCGCGCACGTCGTGCGGCGGCAGATCCAGCGACCGCGCCACGCGATCGACGATCTCCTCGATCACCAGCATCCCCTGCGGCCCGCCGAAGCCGCGGAAGGCGGTGTGCGAGACGTGGTGCGTCCGGCAGACACGCCCGACCACGTCGAGGTGCGGGATGGCGTAGCAGTTGTCGACGTGGAACATCGCCCGGCCGAGCACCGGGAAGCTGAGATCCAGGGCCCAGCCGCCGTCGCTGAACAACTGCACCGCGAGCGCGAGCAGCCGGCCGCCGCCGTCGAAGCCGACCCGGAAGCGCGCTAGGAACGGGTGGCGCTTGCCGGTCAGCACCATGTCCTGCCGGCGCGTCAGCCGGACGCGGACCGGGCGCTTCAGGCGCGACGCGGCCAGCGCCGCCACCGCCGCCCAGCCGTTGGCCTGCACTTCCTTTCCGCCGAAGGCGCCGCCCATGCGCAGGCACTGCACGACGACGGCGTGCTTCGGCACGGCGAGCACACGGGCGACGATCTCCTGCGTCTCGGTCGGATGCTGGGTCGACGAGTGGACCAACATGCCGCCATCCTCGTCGCGATACGCCAGCGCGGCGTTGGTCTCGAGATAGAAGTGCTCCTGCCCGCCGATGGCGAGCTCGCCGTCGAGACGATGCGGCGCGGTACGCAGCGCCGCCTCGGCGTCGCCCGTGTGCAGGCGGTCGCCTGCGGTGAGGTAGCTGTCGGCGGCGATGGCCTGCTCGATCGACAGGATCGCCGGCAGCACGTCGTAGTCGACGCGCACGAGCCAGGCTGCCACCCGCGCCTGTTCCTCCGTCTCGGCGATCACCCAGGCGACGGCGTGGCCGGCGAAGCACACCTCGGTGGGAAACAAGGGCTCGTCGCGGCGCGCGACGCCGATGTCGTTCTCGCCCGGGACGTCGTCGCCGGTGAGCACGGCGAGGACACCGGGCGCCTGGCGGGCTGCCGCGGCGTCGATGTGCACCACGCGGGCGTGCGCATGCGGCGCCTGCACCGGCCAGCCGTGCGCGACGTGCGCGAGGTCGGGCCACAGGTCGTCGACGTAGCGGGCGTCGCCGGTGACGTGACCGACCGCGGACTCGTGCGGCAGCGCTGCCCCGACCTGGCCCGACACGCGCAGGCCCGTCGCGGCCTGGCCCGTCCCGACCGGGCCCGTCCCGACCGGGCCCGTCACGACCGGGCGCATCATCGCGTCTCCTCCACCGGCTGCGCGTCCCGATCCTCGGTCTCGGCAAAGCACTTCTCGAGCAGGCGCCCGATCATCGCGCGCCGGTAGTCGGCGCTGCCGCGCAGATCCGACAGCGGCGTGCCGAGCGTGGCCGCGATCGGCAGCAGCGCGTCGATCGTCGCGCGCGTCCACGGGCGGCCGGCGGCGGCCGCTTCGAGCGCGGTGGCGCGGATCGGCGTCGCGGCGATGCCGCCGTAGGCCGCCTGCAGTCGCGCCACGCGCCCGTCCGGCGTCAGGTCGAGCGCGAAGGCGGCGGCGACGGTGGAGATGTCGTCCAGCACCCGCTTGCTCACCTTGTAGAAGCGCTGGATCGCCGGCGCCAGCCGCGGGACGCGCACCTCGAGCAGCACCTCGCCTGGGCGCGCCGCGGTCTGGCGGTAGCCGAGGAAGAAGTCGCGCAGCGGCACCTCGCGCCGGCCCGTCGCGTTGACCAGCGTCACCGAGGCGTCGAGCGCGAGCAGGACGGGCGGGCCGTCGCCGATGGGCGAGGCGGTCATCAGGTTGCCGCCGAGCGTGGCGCGGTTGCGGATCAGGCGCGACGAGAACAACGGCAGGAGCTGATCGAGCAGCGGGATCACGGTGCCGCTGTCGTGCAGGTGCTCTTCGATCTCGGTCAATGCGAGGCCGGCCCCCAGCACGATCGCGTCGGCGGTCACGGCGAACGCGCGCAGCTCGGGCAGTGCCGAGAGTGATACCAGCGTCGCCGGCCGATCGCCCTTCTGGTTCACACCGACCATGACGTCGGTGCCGCCGGCGATCAGCGTCGCGCCCGGCGCCGCGGCGACGCAGCGAAACAGATCGTCGAGGCTGGTGGGCCGGACGAAGCGCTCGCCGCCGTCGACGCTCTCGATCCGCGTGCGCGGCGGGACGGCGGTGGCGAGCTCCGCCAGCCGCGGATCGTCGGCCGCCGGCGGTGCCAGCGTCCGCGCCACGTCGGCGATCGGCCGGTAGCCGGTGCAGCGGCACAGGTTGCCGCTGATCGCCTCGGGATCGTAGCGGTCGCGTCCCGGCCGGTAGTACTCGCAGAACAGGCTGACGACGAAGCCAGGGGTGCAGTAGCCGCACTGCGAGCCGCCGGCGCGGACCATCGCCTCCTGGACCGGATGGAGCGCGCCGCCGCCCGGGGCGACGCCTTCGACGGTGACGATGGTCTCGTCGTGGGCCGCGGCGAGCGGCACGAGGCAGCTGTTGATCGACTCGAAGCGGGTGCGGCCGTGCGCGTCGGTCCGGCGCATGGCGACGGCGCAGGCGCCGCACTCGCCTTCGGCGCAGCCTTCCTTGGTACCGGTGAGGCCGCGCGCACGCAGCCACTGGAGCAGCGTGACGCTACTGCCGGCTGGGCCGGCGTCCACGGGCCGTCCGTTCAGCACGAAGGCGACCGCCATGGCCAAGTATACCGACGGGCCCGGAGATACAATCGCGACCAGGCATGACCAGCGAACACGGGCTCCGCCGTCTCGAGGCGCAGATCGCCAAGGATCTGGAGCTGCTTCGCTATCCGGAGCGGCCGTGGATGCGAGCGCGCTACACCGCCGGCGGCCTGCCGATCCACGACGTCGTCATCGTCGGCGGCGGGCAGGGCGGCCTGGCCACGGCGTTCGGCCTGCTGCGCGAGCGCATCGACGACATCCTGGTCGTCGACGAGAACCCGGACCGCGGCATCACCGGCTCGCTGTTCGAGGAAGATCGCGCCGAGCACTTCGCCAGCCTCCAGCACTTCGCCGAGCAGGAGTTCTGATGTCGGGGGCGGCGCGGTCGTGATCCGGGGCATCAGCAGCCGGCGCGTGGTCCGGCCGGACGGCGTCTCGCCCGGCACCGTGCTGTTCGCCGGCGAGGTGATCGAGACGGTGGTGCCGGAGCGGC